>CAZYRM010000355.1:0-4818 GCA_964649705.1 uncultured Planctomycetia bacterium | reverse complement strand
TCGGGGGCCAGGACGGCATCGTGAACGTCCTGGGCGTGCTCCTGGGCGTCGCGACCGCGACGGGGGACGCTCGCGTGGTGGTGATCGCGGGTGTCGCGACCGCGGTCACCGAGAGCGTCTCCATGCTCGCCGTCGCCTACACGAGCGCGCGGGCCCAGGAGGACTACTACCGCTCGCAGCTTGAACGGGAGGAGCGGGAGATCCGCGAGATCCCGGAGATCGAGCGCGAGGAGGTGAGGCACATCTATCACCGGAAGGGCTTCCGCGGCGAGGAGCTGGAACGCGTGGTCGCCCAGATCACGAGCGACCCGGTCGTCTGGCGCGACGTGATGATGGCGGAGGAGCTGGGTCTCGAGAAGGCGGCCCCGGGCACGGCGGTCCGCGAGGCGATGATCGTCGGGGTCTCGGTCGTCGTGGGGTCGATCTTCCCCCTCGTCCCGTTCCTCCTCTCGCTGCCCCAGGTCGGGGTGCTCGGACTCCGCACGGCCGCGATCATCTCCTGCGCGACGAGCGTCGGGGTCCTCGGCGCGGCGGGCTGGGTGAAGGCGGTGTTCACGACGGGCTCCCGCGTCCGCAGCGCACTCGAGATGGCCCTGGTGGGAGGCCTCGCGGCGCTGCTCTCCTACGTCATCGGCCGGCTGCTGGGAGTGGCTGTCTAGAACGAACCGCCAAGGCGCCGAAGGCGCCAACGACGCCGCCGAGATCGGTCTGGTCCAGAAGGCGTGGCGCTGGTAGGGTGGGGCGAAGCGTCTACCGCTGGAGCGCGCGTCACATGGTCATTCGCAGGCCGACGGACCAGATTCGATCACTGCTGATCATCTGTGCCGTCCTCGCATCGAGCGTCGACGCGTTCGGCGAAGGGAAGGGCCCCAGGGCGCACGAGGGGCGGACGCTGGAACTGGTCGTCGCGCCGGATGGGCGCACGGTGGTCTCCTGTGGCAGCGAGGGCATGGCCAAGGTCTGGGAGACCGAGTCCCGCCGCCTGTTGCGGACACACCGCGGAGGCGAGGAGGCGATCAACGCGCTGGCGATGACAGCCGATGGGAGGTGGGTGGCGACGGGCGGGCAGGTCTCACGAATCCAGGTGTGGTCGCCAGAGACGGGGGAGGTCGTAGCCGAGTTCCCGAAGCCGGGGCCCCCAGAATCGATCGTGGCGAGCATGTCCTTTTCGCCCGATGGGGAATTGCTGGCCTACGGTGGGCAACAGTGCGGAGTCGGGATCCTCTCGGTCTCGCGCAAGAAGACTGTGACCCGTCTCGACCCCGCGTGCGAGTTGATCATCCGCGTGCGATTCGATCCCGCGGGGGCGCGCCTGGCCGCGACGTGCAGCGATCACTGCGTCGGGATCATCTGCGGTGGGAAGGATTGCCGCTCCAAGGGCGACCATGCCGTGGGGAGCATGTTCCTCTGGGAGCCGCCGTACTCGGCTCCGCCCGCGCACCTGCCCGGCCACCACGGCGGCAGCTACCTTCTGGATTTCACGCGGGATGGGAGCAGCCTGGTCTCCACGGGGTCGGACAAGCACATCCGCGTCTGGGACGTCGAAAAGAGGTCGGAACGGCTGGCCATCAAAGTCGGGGACGACTTCTTAGGTATGACCCTCGCCATCTCCCCAGACGGCAAGACGATCGCATGGGTCGAGGAGACCGACCCCAGAGACAGGGACAGGCAATGGGACTCCATCCTGCTCCGTGACGTGGAAGGCGAGGAGGCGCGCAGCGTCCCCACGGAGCATCACTTCATCTCCTTCCTCGAGTTCACGCCTGATGGCGGCAAGCTGGTCGTCGGCAGCTACGACGGCACCCTCGAGATCTGGGACGCAGAAGAGGGGAGGCTTCTCGGCGCATTCGTCGATCCCGCCGTCCCGGAGTAGCTGAGCCGACGATCCACGGATTGCACGGATTCGCACGTATAGGTGGGAAGTACGGCACCCATCCGTGTGAATCCGTGCAATCCGTGGATCGTCCTCCTGGATGGGCTACCTCGGGTCGAGCGCGATGCGCGCGGTGAACCACATCTCCGTGTCGTGGGAGGAGTCGATCGAGAGGACGGTCGCGGCGATGGAGGGGAGGACCTTCGCGTTGAAGAGCTCGGCATTCTTGTCGTCGACGACGATGACGGGTTGGTCGAACTTCACCATCTTCTCGTTGAGCAGGATCGAGAGGCCCCGCGCGTCGCCCGTGACGGTGAACTTGTTCCCCTCGCGCTGCACGTCGTAGACCCCCCGGTGCCCGGGGTCGCCCTGGATCCAGTAGAACGTGCGCTTCCAGGCCCTCGACGGCTCCCAGAGCACCCGCTTCGGGAGCGGGTCGCGCTTCTTCGTCTGCATCCACTTCCAGATCGGCTCCAGGCCCTCCTTCGGCGTCCCATGGCCGATGTCCGTGTACTTCTTGAAGACGAAGTCGAACACGCCGTACGTCTTCTTCAGCCCGTCCAGGTCCTCCGCGGCCTGGAAGGCGCTCGCGGGGTCCACTTGCTTGTCGTCCGCCGAGTTGTAGAACCAGATCGGGAGGTTCTTCAGGTTCGGCAGGACCCCGTCGGCGAGCTGCACCGGCCCGTTCCCGCTCCGCATGACGAAGATGCCGCCCGCCTGGGGGGAGATGGCCGCGAAGAGGTCCGCGTGGCGAGGCCCGATCGACCATGTGCCGTAGCCGCCCATCGAGTGCCCCGCGAGGTAGACCCGGTTCGTGTCGACCTTGAACGAGCGTTTCAGCTCGTCGAGGATCGCCAGGACGTACCGCTCCTCCTTCTCCTCGTTCCACGCCGCCGTGGTCTTCTCCAGGACCGTCGGGTAGACGTGGATCATCCCCTTGCCGGGCTGCCCGAAGAGCCCCTCGATCTGCGAGCCATCACCTTCGCCCTGGCCGCCCCCGTGGAGGCAGATGAACACGCCCGTCGGCTGGCCGCGCTTCGCGGAGCTGGGGACGTTGAGGATGTAGTTGCCCGGGTAGTCCGTGTGGGTGCACTTCGCGTCGCGATCGGGCTTCACGCGGGGCCCCTGCATCGCGAGGGCGAAGGCGCGCTTCGCGAGCTTCTGGACGTCCGCCTTCGACGGGTGGTCGATCGCGGCGATCGCCTCGAGGACCTTGGACTTCTCGTCCCAGGTCTTCGCGGCGATGAAGTCCGTGACGAGCCCCTCCGCCTGCTTCATCTCGGCGGAGGTGAGTGAGGTGGGGGCCTTGTCGGCCTGGGCGAGGGCGACGCACGTCGTCAGCAGCAGTGCGGCGAGCGGCTTCACGGCGACATGGTAGCGGCGCCCCGCGGCGGCCGCAAGGCTTCGGGCGCTGACAGGGACGGTCGATGACGGGCTCTCCACTGACGAAATCCGGCGCACACCGGAGGAGGCCGTTGCGGGCCCCTGCGGAACGTGCGTGCTCTCCTCCATTTGGGAGACCGCCCGATCGAGTGCGGCTGGCGCGGCGGTTGCATGATCTGCGCGATCCTGCTGGGAGAACGCGCATGATCAGCGACAAGAAGCGGAAGTGGATCCTCGGCGTGCTCGCGGCCGTGCTCATCGCGGCTCCGTTCGTGCTCCTGAGCGGATGGACGCTCGACTCCATCCAGGAGAAGGTCCGCGTGGGCGTGGAGAGCGGGCAGGTCGAGCCATGGATGCCCCTGTGGCAGGCCAGGGTCGCGTACGTCTACCGGTACACGATGCGCGACGAGAGCTCGGCGAGGGCGTTCAGACGGTACATGAGGTACTTCTACGATGCGGAGCAGCGCGGAGACGACTCCGTCGCGAGGGAGCGGGCGGCCGACGCGATCTACGGCTACGCGGGAGTCCTCGACGACCTCAATCGCAGGGCCGAGGCGAATTGGTACCTTGCGATCTTCCTCAAAGACACGCCCGAGCACGACGACCTGAAGCGGGCCGAGGCCCGGTCCTACGAGCTGCAGCGCACGTGGGGCGCGCCGACCCAGCCTCCCGACGAAGACGACTAGGCCGGGTCCGGAATTGGCTTGCGCCGAGCGGCGGCTCCACCTAGATTCCCTCCCCCTCTAGTTGGAGCAGCCGCCACGTGAGCACTACAACCAGCCGCTACGAGATCCCCGCCGCCACCCACGAGCCCGGCCAGGTCGTCCACGGCTTCCGCGTCGACGCCGTCACGCCGCTCGAGGACGTCCGCGCGCGGGCCTACGAGTGCACCCACCTCGCCACCGGCGCCAGGCTCCTCCACCTCCACTGCCATGACGAGGAGAACCTCTACGCCATCGCCTTCCGCACCCCTCCGCCCGACTCGACCGGCGTCGCACACATCACCGAGCACTCCGTGCTCGCAGGCTCGCGCAAGTACCCCGTGAAGGACGCCTTCAACGAGCTGGCGAAGTCGACGCTCAAGACCTTCCTCAACGCCATGACGTGGCCCGACAAGACCGTCTACCCCGTCTGCTCGGCCGTGAGGGCCGACTACTTCAACCTCGCGACGGTCTACACAGACCTCGTCCTGCACCCGCTCGTCTCCGAGCAGACCTTCTCCCAGGAGGGACACCACCTGGAGCTGTCCGACCTCGACGACCCGAAGACCGACCTCACCGTGTCGGGCGTCGTCTACAACGAGATGAAGGGCGCCTACTCGTCCCCCGACCGCGTGGTCGGAAAGGCGATCCAGGAGGCGATCTACCCCGACAACTGCTACGCCATCGACTCCGGGGGCGACCCCGAGGTCATCCCGACGCTGACCTACGAGAAGTTCCGCGCATTCCACCGCGCGTACTACTCGCCGAGCAACGCCCGCTGGTACCTCTACGGCGACATCGCCCTCGCGGACCACCTCGCCTTCATCGGCGAGCGCCTCACGGGGTTCGACCGCGTCGAGG
>CAZYRM010000354.1:0-4867 GCA_964649705.1 uncultured Planctomycetia bacterium | reverse complement strand
ACTTCGAGGCCTTCAAGCGGGACGCGCAGTACCAGATCCACCTGGGGTCGGGGAAGAAGGCCGACGACTATCTCGGCGAGATACAGAGCTTCGCGCGAAAGTCGAAGCACCTGCCGTTTGAGATGTTCATCGGGCAGGACTACGGGACGTTCATGGACCGTCAGGAGGCGATGAACCCGTTCGAGCGGCAGCAGTTCGTCGGCAAGAGCTACGCGCAGTCCTGGGCGCTGGTCTACTTCTTTCGCAACCACGAGAACGGAAAGTACCGCGACAAGTTCGACGAGTACTTCAAGGCGGAGATGGAGGGGAAGGGGACGGTGGAGCTGTTCACGAAGCTCTTCGGCGACGTGAAGGCGCTGGAGAAGGAGTGGCTGGCCTACGTGAACGCCCTCAAGCCCGGCGGATAGCGACATGGCGGCGGTGAAGACCTCCATCGTGCTGCTCCGAGGCGTGAACGTCGGCGGGCACAAGGCGTTCAAGCCTAGCGAGCTCGTCGCCTCCCTCAAGGGCCTCGACGTCGCCAGCATCGGCGCCGCCGGGACGCTGATCGTGAGACGGGCCCCGGCCGAGAAGGCCCTCCGCAAGGCGATCCTCGCCACCCTGCCGTTCCCGGCGGAAATGATGATCTGCCCCGCCGAGGAGATCCTCGCGCTCGTCGAGAGCGACCCATTCGGCCGAACCGTCCTCGGGAAGGGCGTGAAGGCGTACCTCAGCGTCCTCGACGAGCCGCCGCGGTCCCTCCCCCGCATCCCCCTGGAGCGACCCTCCGCGAAGGGCTGGGAGGTTCGGGTCCTTGCCCTCAGGGGCCGCTACGCCATGAGCCTCTGCAAGACGCTGGGCTCGCGGCTGGGCCTCTACCCGAACGAGGTCCTCGAGCGCGAGCTGGGGCTCTCTGCAACCACGCGCGGGTGGCCCACGATCCTGTCCGTCTACGAGAGGCTCCGCCCCTCCGGGGGCACCTGCTGATCGGGAAGACCACAGCGGCGACGCGGCCGTCCGGGCGTACTTCGACGCAGGAGTCCCCAAAGAGTAGCGCGGCGTAGCCCCGCTACCATTGGGGAACACCTGGCTTCGGCGTGACCGACTTGCTCGTGCTGAATCCGGCGGGTATTCTCCACTCTCATGCCCGCACCATCGCCGCTGCGCGATTGGCTCGACCGCGCCTCTGTCTGGCTCTGCGGCGGGGTTCGGATCCGGGTCTGGCGCGAGGGGGGCCTGCCACGGGCGCGATCGCACGGGCGGACGCCCGGGCCCGTGACGAGCCGCCTGGTGCAGATTGTCCTCGACCTCGGGCCGCCGGGGGAGGGCGCGATCGACCTGCGGAACCGCGGCCGTCGAGGGTGGAGCATCGCGATGGGCGCCTCGCTCGACCGCGACGACTTCCGACAGCGCCTGCGGAACGTCATCGTGAACGCATAGACGCGAGGAGCTCGACATGGCCGAGGAGACGCCCCGAGGCACGCCGCCCGACGAGGACGTCGTCCGCATCGACGGCCGCGCGATCCCGTTCCAGGCCTGGGAGCACGAGCTCATGCTGCGCTCCGTCGCATGGGTGGCGTTGGTCCAGGGCGCCGTGATGGCGTATGTCGCCGGCGCGCGGTGGCTGCGAACGCCGATCATCGCGGAGGAGTGGCCCGTCGTTTTCGTCGTCGGCGTCATCGCGGTTGGGTTGATGAGCGTCCGCTCGCGCGTCGCCAGGTCGATCGTGGCAGCGACGGGTGTGGTGTGCTTCGTCACCATGGTCTGTGGCGGGGAGTTTCCGACCTTCCGGTCCACCAGCTCGAAGGTGGACCTGCTCGTCCCTTTCCTCGCGGGGGTCGCGTACGCGGTCGCGGGCGGCACGCTGCTCTGGAGGCGGACCCTGGCGCGCGACGTCCTCCTGGCCCTGAGCTGCGCGTGGCTCCTGGTCGTCGGCCCCGGCGTGATCGAGGCTCTCTCGAACCTGACCACCTTCTCGCAGCAGACGGCCAATCCGTATGCGTTCTACGGCATGACCTCCCATCCATTCGAGCCCACCGAGCTGATGCTGGTGGCGGCGGCCTGGCTGCTCCCGCCCGCGTTCGTCCTCCTGACGATGCTTTCGCGCGCGGGTCGCTCGCTGTTCGTGGAGGACGCCACGCACTCCCGCCTGGCTCCCTTCACGTCGCTCAGGAAGGGCCCCCCCACGGCCCGCGGCTGGGCCGCCTTCATTGTCTTGCTCCTCACACTCCTGGGATCCGCATTCACGCTCGAGCAGATCGGAAAGCTCGTCCGCCGCGCTTGGTAGTGGGCCGCCGCGCCCGGGCGGAGGGGCTACCTCCGCTCCGGGATGTCGATCCGGTCGATTAGCTTCTCGACGCCGACGTAGAAGTGGTTCCCGCCCTTCATCCCGATCTCGCGGAGGACGTCGAGCTCGCGCAGGCGGATGAGCTGCGGGTTCTCGGCGAGGAGCCGCGCGGTCTTCTCCTCGGCCTCCAGGCGCTGGTGCATCGCCCGCGCCTGCGACTCCGCCTCGATGCGGACGACCTCCGCGCGCTTGGTCGCCTCGATGAGCTTCGCCTCGCCGTCGCGCTCGGTCTCGATGACGCGGTTCATGATCTCGCGGAGGTTGCCGGGGAAGACGAGGTCCTTCACGTCCGCGCGACGGATCTCGACGCCGTAGGCCTGCGCGGCGGCGCCCACGTCCTCGCGGATCGCGTTCGAGATCTCGTTCCGGTCGCGAAGGATCTGATCGAGCGTCCGCGTCGCCAGGAACCGACGGGCGGCGAGCTGGACGTCCTCGTAGA
The DNA here is from genome assembly GCA_964649705.1 of uncultured Planctomycetia bacterium. Taxonomy (GTDB): domain Bacteria; phylum Planctomycetota; class MHYJ01; order WSZJ01; family CAZYRM01; genus CAZYRM01. The sequence continues at coordinate 2,102 of CAZYRM010000354.1, read as the reverse complement.
TGCGCTCCTCGAAGGCCTCGACGTTGTGGTGGGCGGCCTTGGCGTCGACCACCTTGAAGTAGACGAGCAGCGAGATCCGGACGGCGACCTTGTCGGCCGTGAGGATCTCCTGGTTCTTGATGGTGGAGGAGCGCTCGCGGAGGTCGACACGGACGACCTCGCTCCTGGGCGACCAGGGCCACGCGGCGAGCGTGTGCTTGCCGGGAGAGAGGACGCGGACGAGCACGCCGTCCTCGTAGAGCAGGCCGCAGGTCGCCTCCTTGATGATGTAGGTGAATGCCATGGTCGTCCCCTCGGGCGGAAGTGTGCGGGGGGGCGGGGCCCGATGACATCCCGACTCGCAGTACGGGGGTCGCGGCAGGACGAGCAGATCTCATGGAAGATCGGCCTGCTGCACAACCGCTGCTTGGCGTCAGGGCCCGAATCGCCCCCTCGCACACTGCCCCCTTGGAACCGCCATCGGGGGATCCAGGTTCGCGGCGCGGTCAGGATTCGTCATGGAACCGCCAAGGGCGCCAAGATCCGCCAGGACCGGGCGCCATGCAGACTCCAGGTCCCAGGGACCAACGCCGGCGTTGCCCGCGACCCGAAGGCGCTCGGTGTCTGGGCCGTGTAATCACCACGGAGGAACGGAGGACACGGAGGTCTCTGTCGAAGCGCCGATGGAAATGTACAACGCGGCGGTCGCCGCGCAAGGGGAGAAGTGCCGCGGCGCGCGAGCCGTGGGGCGCCCGCGAGCGGGCCGGGCGGCCCCATCTCCTCGGCGCAGCGGCCGCCGAGTTGAACGTTCGCATCAGGACTGGGAGCACACCTCCGTGCCTCCGCGCCTCTGTGGTGCACGCGAAGTCACAGCGGCCGGGGGCGAGCGGCCTCCATGCGAACGACGCAAGCGGCCATTCCGTGACCGCTGATGAGCCAAACTAGTCCATGCGGAGGTCCTCGACGAAGCGCTGGTCCCAGCCGAACTGGTCGAGGCCGAACTGGAGCTTCATGAGAGAACGGATGACCTCCTTGACTTCTGCCTTCGTCCAGCCGACGTCCGGCTTCTTCAACGACGCAGGGTCCTGCGCAGCCACGTAGCGAGCCACGGCGCCCACGGTGGAGAGTTCCCTGCCGAAGGCGCCGAGGAGCGTCAATTTCGGCCACCTCATCGGCTTCGCGGCGACGTGCAGGAGCCGCCAGGTCCCCCGCCGATGCTTCGGAGGGATCAGATCGACCCAGCGAGTCTCCCGACGGATCGCCGACGGCGGATGCCCGAGCACGCGGACGATGGCATCGCGGATTCGACCGAAGGCTCGCTGGGTGAGGCAGACGCCGGTCACGTCGTTCGGAAGCCTCGTCAGCAGGTATTCGACGAGCTCGCCGGGCGTCGAGATGGCCCCCGCTTCGCGGTCGGGGATCTTGATGTCGAACGCGTCCTCGACCTCCATCACGAATTCAACCAGGGCGAGTCCCACGTGCGCGTCCCTCATCCAATCGTGGGTGACGTCCTCACGGGCGCCCCCCCCTCCGCGAGGTTCCCTGCATGGGCGCCGCGAACCGCCTCTACTGCCCCGCACCCGCGTCCGGCGGCGGTGTCTCGCCCGTCGCATCGGACGCGTCGGACGCGTCGGACGCGGCAGGCGGCTCGGACCCGGGCTCGGGCTCCGCGGGGGCGCCGGCGTCCTCGTCCCCGTTCTCCTCCTGCGCCACTCGCGCGAGCGCCACGAGCTTGTCCCCCGCGTCGAGGGTGATCAGCTTCACCCCCTGCGTGTTCCGCCCCTGAACCCGGATCGACTTCACCGACGTGCGGATCACCATCCCGCCCTGCGTGATCAGCATCACGTCGTCCGACTCGCGGACCACCTTCAGCCCCACGACCTTGCCGTTCCGCTCCGAGGTCGCGATGTTGATCACGCCCAGACCGTTTCGCGACTGGTCGCGGTACTCGTCGAACGGGGTCTTCTTCCCGAAGCCGTTCTCGCACACCGTCAGGAGCGTCGCGTTCGGCTCGACGATGACCATGTCCTTGACCTTGTCCCCCTCCCGAAGCCTCATCCCGCCGACGCCGTAGGTCGCCCTCCCCATCGGACGGGCGTCCGCCTCCGAGAACTGGATCGCCA
>CAZYRM010000353.1:0-4937 GCA_964649705.1 uncultured Planctomycetia bacterium | reverse complement strand
TCATGTAGCGGCCGAGCGCCTCGGACCACTCGACCACGCCGCCGAGGGCCTGGGCGAGGGTGCGAACGCGCTCGAGGCCCTCCGTCGGGGACGGGCTCGCGTAGGCGATGCAAAGGACGTCGTCGCGGCCGGAGACCTTCGCGGCGGAGCGACAGAACTGGGCGTGGACGTCGGTGCGGACGGGGTGGAAGCGGTCCACGGAAAGGGCGAGGCGTCCGGTGTAGCCCGCGCGAAAGAGCCTCTTCAGCGTCGTCTCGAGGAACGCCACGTCGCGCCACCAGGCGCCGTTGGTCGAGATCCGGTCGAAGCGGAAGCCGAGGCGCGCTGCGTGGCGCGAGACCTTCTCAAGGAACTCGGGGTAGAGGAACGGCTCGCCTCCCGAGAAGCCCATTTCCTTGATGCCGAGGTCGGCGCACTCCGACGTGAACCGCTTCGCGACGGCGACGTCGAGCCGCTCGGGCCACTCCGTCGGGACGCAGCAGTGGGGACAGTTGAGGTTGCACTGGTAGGTGGGGGAGAAGAGGAGGTAGTTGGGGCGGAAGGTATGCCTCTTTGACCTGGATCGCCCCTCGCCGCGACCGAGCGTGGGATTGGGGTTGGTGGGGCCGGACTTGGGGGGGAACGACATCGGCGCGAGCGTATCCGCGCGAGGGATGGAGGTCAAGGGCATCGCCGCGAGCCAAAAAAAGTAGAGGATCGACTTGACTCGGAGGCAGGGGAGGGTATACTCCCCCCCGTATGAGTCAGCTCCGTCAGCAGCAGTGCCTTATCGTCGTCGCCGCAGGAGGCGGCGCGCGCTGACGGTTCGTCCAGGATGACAACCCGAGGCCCGCGCCGTGAAGGTGCGGGCCTTTTCGCTTAGGGAACGCCGTGAATCAGCTCGTCCAGTGCATCGTCGTCTCCATCGTCCTCCTCATTCAGGGGGGCGCGGGGTAGCGGTCTGGACGCCGTGCGCAAGAGACCGAAACCCCGCGCCTGACAAGGGCGCGGGGTTTTTCGTTGGGCAGGAGGACCATGCCATGCGGTACTCGATGAAGCTGACCGTGGAACGGACCGAGGGCTCGCTGTCGCGCGTGCTCGGCCTGGTCGGTCGGAGGGGGTACGGCGTGCACTACGCCGTGGCCCGCGCGGAGGAGGGGGCGCCGTTGATGGAGGTGTCCCTGGTCCTGGAGGGCCCCGGCCCGTCCGAGTCCCTCGCCCGGCAGGTCCGCGAGGAGGCGGGAGCCACGCGCGTCGAGTTCCAGGCGGCGTAGGCCGACGTCACACCGCGGCGGGCGCTGCGGTCGAGACCTTCGGCAAGGGGCTCAGGATGTCCGCCATGCAGACGGGGACGAGGGCGCCGTTGCGGATCGTCGCGTCGGGGCACTCGCGGCAGTAGTCCACGCGACCGTCCGCCGAGGCCCGGGGCCCCTCCTGGAAGGTGAAGCTCTTGTGCCGGATCGTGGTCCCGGGGCGGAGGAGACGGGAGAGGAAGCCGACGACGCGGCAGGCCTCAGTGAACGAGCCGCTCACGAGCGCGTATCCGAGGCACGCGAAGACCGCGCGAGCGCCCGAGAGGACGTCGCCGAAGGCGTACGGTCGGCCCTTGCGCCGCGCGCGGGCGTAGACGCGCTCGGCGAGCCGCGCGAAGGCGGGGGAGAGGTGCAGGGTCCGCACGTGAGGACCCCGCCCGTGGATCGAGAAGGCGTAGTAGAAGATCCACCTCGCCGCCTCGGGGTCGAGGCTGGAGCCCACGCCGCCGAAGGGCCGCATCGCAAATCGGTCCTCGAGCAGCGTCCGGACCTCCTCCAGGGACACGACGTCCTCGGAGAGCTTCTCCGCGGCGTTCATCCAGAGCGTGCGATCGACAGGCGGACGCTCGTACTCGCGTCCCAGCACGTCCGTGCGCGAGAACCCCGAGGCGATCGTGTGGAAATCGGTGTAGCAGGTGAGCAGGAGCCGCGTGACGTTCGGGTCCTGCATGACGAAGTCGACGACGGCGGGGAGGTCCTGGAGCTGCCGTCGGTAGAGCGTGATGACCATCGAGCAGCGGAGGCCGTGGTCGGTAACCAGCTTCGCGAGCCGCGACCGGAAGGCGTTGCGCTCGGCCTCGGTGACGTCCATCGGGAGGTCGGGGCGCTTCTGCATGCCGTCGACGTGGAGGAAGAGCTCGGAGAGGCCCGCCTCCCGGCAGCGGTCGAGGAGGTCGGGGTCGAGGGCGTGGCCATTGGACAGCATCTGGACCTTGACGCCCTTGGAGCGGATGTAGCGGATGATCCCGGGCAGGTCGGGGTGAAGGGTGGGCTCGCCGCCGGCGAGGGAGAGTGAGCTGAGCTGTCGAAGGGAGAGGGCGAGGTCGACGTCGGCCTTGACGTCGTCGAGGGGCTTCTGGAGGCCGAAGCGGTCCTTGTAGCACGCCGCGCAGGTGATGTTGCAGCGTTGGTTGACCTCGATGACGGCGTGGGGGACGTGGCGTCCCTCGTAGGGGAGCATCCACATGCGGGGCGGCTCCAAGTGGCCGTGGCGGGGAACGCATGATACCCTGACGTCCCTTGGGCCACAAGCGCCCCGGTGGGGGCCCTGGAACCACGGTCGAGGTTCATGCGCATGACCGACTCGATACCGGAGCCGGCCCCGAGCTCGCGCGACAGCCGAACAGGGTTCTGGGAGGTTCGCATCCGCTGGTGGGGAATCCTCCGCGCAGGGATGTCGGTCACGGTCGCCGTCTCGTTGGCGGGGTTCTTCACGCGGGTCGCGTGGAGGTTCGAGCAGCTCTGTCACTTTCGCCCGCAGTTCTTCATCGTCCTGGCCGTCTGTGCGATGCTCTTCCTGGCGGGGAAGAAGTTCAAGTCAGCCGCCCTCGCAGGCGCGGTAGCGGCCCTCAACCTTGCCTTCATCCTGCCATTGTACCTCTCCGGCGCGACGCCCACGGGCGACGGGCCGCGGGTCCGCATCCTGATGGCGAACGTCCACACGGCCAACCTGCAGCACGAACGCGTGAAGGAGTACGTGCGGACCTGCAACGCGGACGTCGTCGCCCTGCTCGAGGTCGACGACTTGTGGATGAAGTCGCTCTCCTCCCTCGATGCGGAGTACCCCCACGCGATGAAGGAGGAGCGCCAGGACAACTTCGGGATGGCCCTGTGGAGCCGTCGTCCATTCCTGGATTGCGGTACGCGCTACTTCGGGGAGGCCGGTCTCCCGACGATCGACGTGCTTGTCGAGGTGAAAGGCGTCCGACTCCGGCTGCTCGCCACCCACCCGCTGCCGCCGACCAGCGCCGAGGGCATCGGTCTGCGAGATGAGCACCTCTCGCTCCTGGCCAGGTACGTGGAGTCCCTCCCCGGGGCGAAGGTCATCGTGGGAGACCTCAACACGACGTCGTGGTCGCCGTGCTTCGGAGAGCTGGAACGCGAATCGGGCCTTCGAGACAGCCGAAGGGGGTTCGGGGTGCAGCCCAGTTGGCCCGCCGGCCTCCCGTGGTTGTGGGTCCCGATCGACCACTGCCTGGTCTCCTCGGACGTCGGCGTCATCTCGCGCGAGGTCGGCCCCGACATCGGATCGGACCACTACCCGGTCTTGATCGAGCTGTCGCTCCCGCCAGCCGCGCGCTGAGGACCGAAACGGGAGTGCGAAGACCCCGCCGGGGAGTCGCGGCCAACAGAAGTTGCGGCCAGCATCCCGCACCCGGCGCGGATATCCTGTCCGCCGCTGTAGCGGCGAGCGACAGGCATGGGCAGGGACTCCCTCAGCGCATCGCGGAATGCCCTGAGTTCCGCGGGCGTTGGAGGTTGGAAGCGACCGGTGGGATCGTTGACATCGATGAGGTCCAGTTTGATCGGCAGCCCGCGGGTCAGTTCCGCCAGCATCCGTGCGTCTTCCGGGCGGGTGTTGATCCCCGCGATCATGGTCCAGGCCAACGTGACGCGGCGGCGCGTGGCGGCATGATACTCGCGAATCGCCAGCATCAGCTCGGGGGTCGGATAGGCCGCCTCGACGGGCATCAGCGCGCGGCGCTGGGCGGCATCGGCTGAGGTGAGCGAGACGATCAGCCTGTAGGAGTGCCGCTCGGCGGCAAGACGGCGGATGCCGGGAACGATGCCGACGGTGGAGATGGTGATGGCCTTGCCCGCGATGGCCATTCCGCACGACTCGGACAGGACGGCGGCGGCGGTGAGGACGGCATCGTAGTTGAGCAGCGGTTCGCCCATGCCCATGAAGACGACGCCGCGGACGGGGTGAGCGGAGTCGGCCCGGATGCGGGCGACCTGGTCGACCATCTCCCAGGCCGCCAGGTTTCTGCGGTGCACCATCCGCGCCGTCGCGCAGAAGATGCACCCCATGGCGCAACCCACCTGCGAGCTGACGCACACGACGTACTTTTCATCGTCCGGCCGGTGGAGGAGCGGGATGCGCACAGCCTCGAACAGCTCGGGCCCATCCCCGCGAAACAGGTACTTTGCGAAGCCGTCCTGGGCCGAGACAGCCTTCTCGACCTGCCTGAGCCTAGGGATGCTCGTGAGCGCGCGGATTTCCGCGAGGAGGCGCGAGGGGAGGCCGGGGCCCACGGCGGGATACTCGTCGCGTTGCACAGCCGCGACCTGGAGCTGCCTTGCCAGACGAGGCGTCACACCCGCATGCGCCAGCGCGGCGTGCAGCCCGGCGGAAGTCTGGTTCTTTAGTAGGAGGCGCTCGATGGGGTCAGTCTACGCCCGGCTGGACGTCGGGTCCAGCACGTGCCGCAGCTGCCCTTGACCCGACGGGAACTCCACCCTACGATGGACTTCGTCGTATGGAGCAGACGCATGGCGGCCAGGCGCAACGGGAATGGTAGACAAGGAAAGAACGGCGGGGCGCCCGACGTTCCCCGCTGGGTGCGCACGCTCTTCGACCGGCACGAGGCGCGCCTGACGGAGAACGAGCGGCGCATGGACGCGCTGCAGGAGATGATCGAGGAG
>CAZYRM010000352.1:2094-4957 GCA_964649705.1 uncultured Planctomycetia bacterium | reverse complement strand
GCCGCTCCACCTGGCGGCGCACCTCCTCCATCGCGCGCTCCGGGTCCGGCCCGTCCGGCCGTCGATCCCGATCGCGCCCCTCCTGGGCCAGCACCGGCGCGGCGAACAACGCGGCGCACAGCAACCCCATCCACATCCGCATGATTCCCTCCGTTGAAAGGCGTGTCGGCTGGTAGAACGCTTGCCTTGCGCGCCTATTGTGGCTGGTTCGACAAACTTCGCGTGATTTCATTCCACCCGGCCCCGCAACTCCTTTCGCCGACGGATGCTGAGGAGACCCTCAGGCGCCTATGGCTCCTCCTGTGCATCTCTACGGAGCCGATCTCGCCCATGTGGTCCGCGAGGAGGACGGCCGGTCGGCACTGAGGGACGAGCTGCGGGAGCACTAGACCGGCGCCCGCTAGTGGTCCGTCGCGTCGCTGAACGTGAAGCCATCGATCTTCATCGCGGGCATCACGTATGCCCCGAAGGGCGACCACGTCGAGCCGACGAGCTTCCGCTCGCGCGAGACCGCCTGGATCCGCGAGAAGGCGCCGACGATCGACTCCGTGAACCGCATGTTCTTGATCCCGCGGCCCAGCTTGCCGTCCTCGATCAGGAATGTGCCGTCGCGCGTCATCCCCGTGAAGACCGCCTCGCGGGGCTGGATGAGGCCGTTCAGGTAGTGCCAGCGGGTGACGAGGAGCCCCTTCTCCGTGGAGGCGATCATCTCGCCGACCGAGGAGTCCCCGGCGGTCACGAAGAGGTTGAGCGGCGCCGCGCCCTCGCTCCCGCGCCCCGGCGGCGTCGCGTGACCTGTCGACTCCACGCCGTCCCGCCCGGCGGTCAGCCGGTCGTGGCACACCGCGCGGCCCACGCCCTTCTCCATCAGCGTGACGCGCCTCTTCGGCACCCCCTCGAAGTCGAACGGGAGCTGGATCCCCGCCGGGTCGAGCCCGTCGTCGTAGACCGTCACCTGCTCGCCCATCGAGCGCTCGCCCATCCGACCGCAGAGGAAGCTGTGCCCCTCGCGCAGCGCGTTCGCCGTGAAGGCGACGAAGCCGAGCCACGTGAACAGGTCGGCCACCGCCTGCGGCTCGAGCACGATCGTCCACTTGCCGGGCTTCACCTCGACCGGGCTCTTCCCGCGCAGGCACTTCTCGATCGCCTTCTCCGCGAGGGCTTCGGCGGAGAGGTCCGCCACGCGCGTCGACGACCCGCTCGCGAACCCCGAGCTGTCCGGGAGGGTCGGGATGATCTGGAGCGCCGCGTCCGTCAGCGGGTGCCAGGCGCGCACGCCGCGCGAGTTCGCCACGGCCACCTCGGACTCCGACGTGGTGAACGCGCCGTCGATTTCCACGCCGCTCCGCGTCCCGAGGGCGAAGACCTTGCGGAGGACGTCCGCGCGCTGGGTCGGGCCGAAGGCGGCCGTCGCGGCGTCGTGCGCGCTCGCGCTGCCGTACGTCGCGGGGCCGGGGAGGCCCGGCCAGTGCGGCGTCTCGGGCGTCACGCGGGCGAGCTCGGCGGCGGAGTGGAGCGACGCGACGAGGTCCTCGCGCGTGAAGCTCGTCGCCGAGACGACGCCGATCCGCTTCCCCAGGCAGACGCGCGCGAAGATGGAGTCGCCCGACTCCACCGTGTTCTGGTGGATCCCCGAGTGCGCGAACCGCGTCGTCCCGGAGCGGCCGCCGACGTAGACGAGGTCCGCCTCGTCGCCGGGCGCGCCCTGGAGGGCCTGGGAGAGGGTGTTCAGGACCTGATCTCTTCCCCGCATGTCTTCCTCCGTGCCTGGTCGATTGCTGCCGTAGACGTGCTCGTGCTCGTGCTCGTGCTCGTGCTCGTCCTCGTGCTCGTCCTCGTGCTCGTGCTCGTGCTCGTGCTCGATCGAGCCCCGTCCAACCTCACGGGCTCGACCTTCCGACCTTGACCTTCCGGAACCTCGCCGGCGCCGCCCCGTGGCCGACGTACATGGTCTGCCCGGGGACCCCCTTCCCGCAGTTCGGCGTCCCCCAGAGCTTCCACTCCGAGGCGTCGCACACCGCGTCGCAGGAGCCCCAGAACTGCGGCGTCATGCCGCTGTAGAGCGGGTTCTTGTAGAGCCGACCGACCTTGCCGTCCGTGATCTCCCGCGCGTACTCGCAGCCGAACTGGAAGTTCACCCGCTTGTCGTCGATGCTCCAGCTCTTGTTCATGTCGATGAGGAGCCCGCGCTTCGTGTCCTTGATGAGGTCGGCGAGCTTCCAGGTCCCGGCCTCCAGGCTCACGTTGATCATGCGGATCAGCGGCGTGCGGTTCCAGCCGTCCGCCCGCATCGCGGCGTTCGAGCGCTTTCCGAGCTTCACGGCCGTCTCGCGGCTCATCAGGTACCCGACGAAGCGCCCCTCCTGGATGATCGGCGTCGAGGTCGCCTTGACTCCCTCGTCGTCGTAGCCGAACGTCCCGAGGCCGCCGGGCCGGACGCTGTCGCCGGTGATGTTCACGTGCTTGGAGCCATACATGAAGCTCCCCAGCAGCTCCGGCTGGAGGAAGCTCCCGCCCGCGAGCGAGAGCTCCGTGCCGAAGACGCGGTCGAGCTCGACCGGGTGGCCGCACGACTCGTGGATCTGGAGCGCGAGCTGCGGCCCGAGGATGATCAGGTCCCACTCGCCCGCTGGGCACTCGGGGGCGTCGAGCAGCTCCACGGCCTCGGTCCGGACGCGCTCGGCGTGGTCGAGGAGGTTCAGGCTCTCGATGTACTCGTACCCGGCCGTCGCGTAGTTCCCGCGGAACGAGTTCGGATAGCTGCGGCGCTGCGTGTCGTTCGCGCCGACGGCCGTCGCGGTGTAGCCCCCTCCCGTGCAGGTGATCGTCTGCTCGATCTCGGCCCCCTCGGTGCTCGCGAAGA
>CAZYRM010000352.1:0-1994 GCA_964649705.1 uncultured Planctomycetia bacterium | reverse complement strand
CCTCCCGTGCAGGTGATCGTCTGCTCGATCTCGGCCCCCTCGGTGCTCGCGAAGACCTTGTTCGTGCGCCACGCGGCGTAGGAGGCCTCGCTGACCTTCACGCGCGGGTCCTTGTCGAGGACCTCGCAGCACTTCACGAGGAGGTCGACCTTCGCCTCGATCGGCACCTGGAAGGGGTCCTTCTCGACCGGCGTGCGGTACGTGTCGTGGTGAGGCGGCTCCTCGGCGAGGCGGACGCGCTCCTTCTGCGCCGAGGCGCTCGCGCGGGCGACCTCGACGGCCTCGGTCGCGGCGCGCTCGACCTCGGCGGGCGTGAGCGTCGAGGTCGCGGAGAACCCCCACGACCCGTCGACGATGGCGCGCACGCCGACCCCGCGGCTGCGGGAGCGGACGAGCTGGTCGACCTGCTTCGACTTCACGACGACGTGCTCGTCCTCGCGGTCGACGAAGCGGGCATCGCCGTACGAGGCGCCCTTCTTCCTGAGCGTGTCGATGGCGAGGCGGGTGAGGTCCTTCACGTCGGTCCTCCCTGGAAATGCGTGGGGAGGGATTATCGCGGCCGTCGGCGCGGGCCGCAAGGAGGATCGACGCCGCCGGGTCGTGGTATCATCCCGGGGACCGTGGAGGGGCGCGATGCAGATCGGCGAATGCCTGGGGGATTGGGTCCTGCGTGAGCGGGTCGGCGAGGGCGGCTTCGGCGAGGTGTGGAAGGCCGAGCACGCCGATCGCCGGGGCGAGTTCGCGGCGGTCAAGGTCCCGAAGGGGGCGGACGGCGCGGCCGCGCTGAGGCGCGAAGGGCGCCTCCAGACCGCCGTCGGGCATCCGAACATCGTCCGCAACCTCTCCGTCGACGTCGCGAACGACCCGCCTTTCCTCGTCAACGAGTACGTCGCGGGCGAGTCGCTCCGAGGGAGGCTGCAGCGCGAGGGGCGGCTTGCGCCCGAGGAGGCCTCGCGCATCGTGGGGGAGGTGCTGGACGCGCTGGAGGCCGTCCACGACGCGGGGCTGGTCCACCGCGACCTGAAGCCTGAGAACGTCCTCCTCGGGACGGGCGGCATCGTGAAGGTCTCGGACTTCGGCCTGGGCAAGGTCGTCTCCGACGCCGCCGCATCGATCGCGCTGTCGCGCGGGCCGAGTCTCACGGACGGTGCTGCGGTGGTCGGGACGTACCACTACATGTCCCCTGAGCAGATGAGAGGGGACCCCGTCGATGCGCGCGCGGACCTCTACGCCTGCGGCGTGCTGCTCTACGAGATGCTCAGCGGCCAGGCCCATCCCGTCCGGCTGCCCGTGTCGGGCGCGCCGGCGGCGCTCTCGGACGTCGTGGATCGTGCGCTCGCCGCCGACCCGAGGCACCGTCATCGCTCCGCGGCCGAGATGCGCCGGTTCGTCGAGCGCGCGATGGGCGGGCCGCCGAACCCCGGGTGGCTCGGCGACCCGGGCGCCCGCAGGCTCCAGGTCTGGAGCGTGGCCGCGTTCCTCGCGCTCCTCGCCGCGATCGGCGTCCTCCTGCTGGCCCTGCGGCGGACGGCGGAGACGCGGCGCGCCGCGGACGAGGCCGTGTATCGGTCCCTCTCCCTCTCCGAGGCGCCGAGCCTCGCGGAGGCGGAGCGGCTGTACAAGTCGGGCGACGTCGACGGTGCGCTCGACGCGTACGAGTCGATCGTCATGGCCGGCGGGACGAGCACCGACGTCTGGATCGGCCGCGCGTGGGTCTATTGGATGAAGGCCCTCCAGGTCTCGAAGAGGGGAGAGGACCCGCGCCACTGGCTGGCCAAGGGGATCGTGGACCTCGACGGAGTCCTCCTCGTCAGGCCCGAGGACGCCTCGTCAATGACGCTGCGCGGGGACTTCCACAAGATGCTCGCCTATCACGAGGGTAGGCTGGGGGGAGAGCCGCGGGCCTCGTACGAGGCCGCGATCGCCGACTACGAGCGGGCTCTCGCCCTCGACCCGTCGAAGGCGGAGTGGGCCGGAGGGGGCCTGGACGTCGC
>CAZYRM010000351.1:0-4959 GCA_964649705.1 uncultured Planctomycetia bacterium | reverse complement strand
GCCGAACGACTCGGTGACGGGGATCACGATCCGCACGTTCGACGGGAAGGAGTACCCGGGCGAGATCATCAAGACCGACGCCGACCTCGACCTGGCGCTCGTGAAGGCCGCGCTCCCGGGCCCTGGGGCGGCCGGGGCCTTCCTTCCGGCGACGATCGGGAACTCCGACACGCTCGAACGGGGGCAGCTCGTCGTGGTCATCGGCCATCCACGGGGACTGCAGTTCTCGGTGACGACGGGGCGCGTCTCCCGCCTCGACGGCGATCGGGGGCATGCGCAGATCGACGCGTCCCTCCACCCGGGGAACTCGGGCGGCCCCATCGCGAATGCGAACGGGGAGATCGTCGGCGTCGCCGTGAGCACGATGGCTGTGATGGTCAGCGACTCGGCCGGCGAGACGACCACGGTGGTGCAGCCGGGCCTGAGCTACATGATCCCGATCAACTTCGCCCGGGACCTCCTGGCGTTCATCGGGCGCTGACGCGGCGCGTCGGGGCGATCAGCGCTTCCGCCGGATCGTGATGCGGAGGACCGCCGAAGCGCGGCCGTCGAAGGTCATCTCGACATCGCCCTTGACGTAGGCGAGGCCGGACCCCTCCTCGTGGCGACTCCCCGTCATCCTGGCGCGGCCATACGCGACCAGGACGGAGGACTTCTCCGCGCCGAGGGCGATTCCCTTCGCGGTCCTGCCGGGGAACGGGCGGAAGCCGGCCCGAGCGGCCTCGGGGACGAGCTTCGCGTCGCCGAGCGCCTGCACGCCGACCACCGAGTTCGATGCGAGGTCGACGACCAGGACCATGCCGCGAGCGGCGTAGATGCGGTCGGCGGTCCCCTCCTCCCCATGCTCGACCACGCAGGCGGGGTCTCCGAGGCGCTGCGTGACCGCGGCGACGTCGTCGCCGAGCCTGGCGTCCGGGATGCCCTCGAAATCGAGGATGCAGGCCTCCTCCGTCGGCGCCGCCTCGCCCGTGGGTTGCGGGGTGGCCGGCGGCTCCCCGTCTCGCGGAGGCGAGTCGCGAGGGGGCTCCACCGGCGGCGTCGGGACCGCGTCGGGCGGTCGGGGCTGGCCGGGTGCGGGAGCCTGCGCGGCGTCCTGCCTCGCGCTCTCTTCCTTCAGCCACTGGGCGAGACGGGTCCGCACGGCGGCGAGGCGGTCCGCCTGCTCGTGATACTCCTTCAGGAGCTTCTCCCGCTCGACGCGCGACTGCTCGTCGAGCGCGCGCCTCGCGGCGGCTCCTTCGGGCGTCTGCGGGTAGAGCGCGGTCAGCTCGGCGCGAAGCGCCCGTGCCGCCTTGAAGTCGCCCGCGGCGACCCGCTCCGCCGCCCTGCGGGCGAGGGATGCCGCGTCGCGTCGTTGGAGCTCGAGGAGGAAGAGCCCCTCCCGCGAGGCGAGGAGGAGGAAGTCCGGCCCGTTCCACGAGACCACGGAGCCGTCGCAGTCAACCTCCAGGAGACGACTCGCGCCGCTCAGGGCGTGTCGGATCACGAGCGAGGATCCCCGAACGCCGCGGACCATCGCCGCCACGTACAGCCCGTCGGGCGAGAAGGCGAACCCCGCCGTCTCCGGCAGCGTGACGCCGATCGACCCCTGCCTCGGCTGGCCGGGGATGGCCGCGTGGACCTCGCCCGTGTTCCCCAGAACGACGTAGACGCACCCTGCGGCGAACGAGGCAGCGACGATCGGGCCTTCGAAGGGCTGCATCGTGCCGTGACGCCGCCCGTCCGCGAGGTAGAAGCTCACGGATCCGACGGGCCGGTTGACCACGACGCGCGCGAAAACGCCCGCGGACGGGAGGTAGCCGCACACGCAGTCCGCGGCGGGCAGGAAGTCGGCGGCGGATTCGCCCGCAAACAGGGGACGAGCGACCGATCCAGTCGGCCCGATCGCCACGACCTGGGCCTGCTCCCGTCCCCCGAAGGCGACCGCGACTTCGGTCGGGGAGATCCAGCCGATCAGCGTGGCGTGACGGTCGATGGTCGTCTCCGTCGTCGTCCCATCTCGCCAGACGAGCAGCGCGCCGTCAGGGGCGATCCAGGCGATGGCGCGGCCGTCCTCGGACGAGGCCGCCTGCGCGACGGGGAACTTCGAGAGCTGGAGCAGGGTCCAACTCGTCATGCCGCGGGCGAATCCCCCGTCGGAGAGCACGAACGGGACCAGGTTCTGAGGCATCCCCGCTGCGAAGGGCGGCGGCGGGAGGGGCGGTCCCTCCGTCCCGTTGTCCGGGCCCTCAGCGAAGGCCAAGGGGGCCAGGAGGAGAAGCGGCAGGAGGCGATGCATGTGCGAGGCCTCGGCGTGCGGCGGGAGGGCGGGCTCGCCGCGCGGCGATCGTAGGGACCCCTGCGCCCGCGCGTCAAGCTCGATTCACGCACCGCATTGACAGGGTCTGAGCGAGGCGAATATACTCGCTCCCTGCATCGATGGTCGCGTGCGTCCGCCACCGCCGCCCGATGGCTCGGAGGCACCACATGCCCCGCTGCCCGCGCTCCATGCCCCCCGCCAGGCTCATTCTCGCACTGGCACTCGGCTGCTGCTTCCTGACGTCCATGCCGGCGGAAGCGATCACCAATTGTCACGACTACACGTACTTCAGGATGACCGGTGTGAATGACCGGATGAAGAGCGTCAATGAATTGCGGGATGACCTCGGGCGCCTCGGCTACGACGATGTTTTCACGGTGGACACGAAGGATGACGCGGACGATCCGCGGACCATGGACCGGCTCAGACCCCGGGACGTGATCGTGATCGGGGACGCCCACTCGGGGTATGTGAGCGACTACGGGAGGATCGACCACTTCATCAGGCGCGAGAATGAAGAGGGTCCATGGCCCCCGTTGGGTCTCCCGGATCCGTCCACCGACAAGCGCGGAGGGTTCTTCAGGGGAGACACCCTGGCGCAGATGTACGGCCGTTTCTTCACCAAGGAGTTCTACGTGGCGGTCGTCTATCGGAAGAAAGCGCCGACGGACGCGTCCGAGGACGACTGGGCGAAGGCAGAGGCCGCGGCGCGGGCGATCATCGAGGAGGGGAAGAAGCTGCGGGCGGACGCCGAGGCAGCCGCCCGCGATGTGGAGGCCCAGCGGGCGGTCGTCCAGCGCGAGGCCGCCGGCGCCGTCAACACGGCGCGGTCCCTGCTCCCTGCGCTCCACTCGACCCAGGCCCTTCGCGACCTGGTGCACCGCCTGGAACTGGCGGCCGTCGAAGTCCACGACCGGGTCGCCGAATTCGATGAGGTCGTCACGGCCCTCACCGCGGTGATGGAGGAGGCAACCGCCGCGGCGGATAAGGTGGAGGAGCTGGCGGGTCAGGCTGCCGGAGGCCAGTCCGCGGACGAGGTAGACAGGCTTCGTGCCTCGGCGGCAGGTCACCTTCTGCACGCGGTGGAGTCGTACAACCATGGCCATGGCCAGTTCGTCGACTTGTGGGCGACCACCCGGGAATTCGCCGACCTTCGGGCGGCTTTCGACGTCGCGGACAGGGGTGGCGCCCTTCTCCAGGGACTCGACACGATCCTCCGCTCCCTGGATGCTGTTCACGCTGCGGTTGCAGCGGCCGGCGTCTCCCGTGCCAGGGCGGAGCGCTTGATCCAACAGTTGGAGCCCCTGCCGCGGCGTGTGAAGGAGGCGCTTGCGAAGTTCCCGGCGGACGACCGTGCGCAGGGCCTGATCGCCGACGCGACAGGGCTCTCGGCGCCATTGGGGGTGCCGGCCGAGGTGAGCACGCCCGACGTGTCGGAAGCCACCAGGTTCTTCGATGACGCCGGAAAGGCGCTCGATTCGTTTCGGGTCGAAGACGCCGAGGCGGTCGGGCGCGCCAATCTGGTGTGGGCCGAGTTGGAATCCAGAAGTGCGCTTGCCGATTTCAAGCTCACGATGGCGTGGCTCGAGCTCCAGCGGGGGCGCGCGGCGCTGGCTGGTTTCCCTTCGGGGCCGTCCTCCCAGGTCGGGCCGAATCCCCCTTCACAGCCGCCGCCCCCGACGACCGGCGTCATCGTGCCCGACGTTGTCGGGATGATCCCGGCGGATGCCCTCTCGACCCTGCATGCGGCCGGGCTGGTCGTCGCGTACGATCGATCCAGGGCGCAGCCTCCGACCATGGAGATGCAGTACACGTGCGAGCGGCAGGATCCCCCGGCGGGCGCGCGCGCGGCCGAGGGGGAAGTCGTCCGCGTCTCTCTCTACTCGAGGTTCGGCGTGGGCGAGGACGACCTGGAGACGGTGCCGGACGTCCTTGGTCAGGATTTGGACAACGCATGCGCCATCGTGAGAGGCCACGAGCTCGATCCCGTGCTCGAGCCGATCCGCTTTGTCAATACGTTCGCCCTCGGCGTGGCCTCGCAGGATCCGGAGGGGGGCGGCCGCGTGAGACGCGGCTCGATCGTCATCCTGCGCTACTATGTGGATGCGGCAGGTGCCTCATTGTCGGACCCGCCGGATCCGGCGGACCCGCCGGGCCCCGGCGATCGGCCGGACGCCGCCCCTCCCCCGTACCCGGCCAATCCCCCAGCACCATCGGACTGGCGATGGGAGGGGACCTGGCAGGGCACGATGGAGTGTACTGCCTCGGAGAACAGCTCGACGTCCGTGGGCGAGAGTGGGCCCTTGACCTCCGTGTTCACCCGCCGCCCGGATGGCACGCTGTGGCTCGAGGCCGACACGGGGTCAGGCCAGGCCACACCGGTCCAGGTCGTCGAGCATGGGGGGGGCGCGGTGAGCTACCGCCACGAGCAGGGGGGGCAGTCTCTCTCGGCTGCCTACTCGAGGATGACGGCCGACACGATCGTGGGCACCGTCGAGATGCAATCGACTGCACGGGACGCGGACCATCCGGCGGCCCGCCTGAAGTTCGCGTTTACGCTCACGCGGACGAAATGAGGAAGCCGGACCAGCCCTTGCGCGGCGCGCGCCGGGATGGTTGGATATGCGCATGAGCAAGGAAAAGGAAGCGAAGAAGAAGCA
>CAZYRM010000350.1:0-4969 GCA_964649705.1 uncultured Planctomycetia bacterium | reverse complement strand
CGCCACCGATTCGGGTCGATGCGCCGCGGAGGCGACCAGGCCCCCTACGTCACTCCGGCGTGAGGACCCTCGAGAGCCACGGACCGGCCCCGCGGAGGTCCTCGAAGAACCAGTCGGGGCGGGTGGCGAGGAGCTCCTTGCGGTCCTGGAAGGGGACCCCGGTCCCGACGGCCACGGCGCAGGCCCCGTGGGCGCGCGCCACGCCCACGTCGTGGACCGTATCCCCGACGATGTGGACGTCCTCCATCCGCACGCCGTCGCCCCCGCACCTCTCCCGCCAGCGGGAGAGCGCGATCGGCAGCAGCTCCGGCCTCGTCTCCGCGTCATCGCCGTAGGCGCCGAACGCGAAGGGGCCGTCCAGGCCGTGCGCTCGGAGCTTCAGCGCCGCCCCGCGGGCGATGTTCCCCGTCAGCAGGCCCACGAAGACGCCCGGGGCCTTCGCAAGCGCTTTGAGCGCCTCGTGGACGCCCGGCAGGACCGAGCTCGTGCGGTTCGTGGCGAGCTCCTCCTCGAGATTCTCGACGTAGCGATCCAGCACGGACGCCAGAAGAGGCGCCTCGGGCGCGATCCCCATCGCGACCAGATACTCGAAGAGGATCGACGGGTCAGTCCTCCCCGCCATCGTGACGCGGGGGAGGGGGACGGGCGAGCGGGTCACCTCGAGGACCGCACGCTCGAAGGCGCGCCGGCCGACACCGCCCCCCTTGATGAGGGTGTTGTCGATATCGAAGAGGACGACGCGGTGGCGCATGAGTGTGGCAGACCGTATCACGCGGACGGCTATTCGGGCAACCCCAGGTGCTTCTTGATCGCCGCGATGTTGTCCCTCGCCCAGGTCCGCCTCTGCTCGTCGCCGTCCCCCTTCACCGTCGCCTCGAAGTCCTCGATGGCCCCCTGGTACTTCTCGAGTTGCACGCGGATGCACCCGCGGTTGTAGTGCGCCCGAACGTACCCGAGGTCCACCGCCCGCCCGAACGACTCCTCCGCGGCGGGCAGGTCCTTGCCGTCCAGCCGACAGAGCCCCAGGCCGAAGTGCGCCTCGGGGACGCCCGGGTCGATCGCCAGCGACGCGACGTAGTCCGCCTCCGCCCGCTTCAGCTCCCCGAGGACGTACCAGGTCCCGCCCCGATTCGCGAGAGCCGAAGCGTCGCGCGGACGACGGCGCAGGACCAGGTCCAGCAGCTCCAGGGCCTCCGCCGCCTTCCCCGCGTCCCTCAGCACCAGCGCGAGCCCCTGCAGCGCCATCGTGTGGCCGGGCATCCGGCGCAGCGCGTCCCGAAAGTCCTCCTCGGCCTCGCCGAGCTGCCCAGCCAGACGACGGACCTCGCCGCGGACGGCCCGGGCCTGCGCATGATGCGGGTCCAGCGCGAGGGCTGCCTCGGCGTCCGCCAGCGCCTCGGCGAGCCGCCCCTCGCGCAGCCGGAGGCACCCTCGGTCCGCAATCGGTTGCGGGTCGCGCGCCGCGAGCTTGATCGCGACGGCGTACTCGCGCTCGGCCTCCTCGAGTCTGCCCCGGTCCGCCAGGACGTTCCCGAGGTCGTCTCGGGCCCCCCAAAAGGTCGGGTCGAGCTCGACGGCCAGCCGCGCCTCGCGCTCCGCCTCGTCGAGGCGGCCCAGGTCGCGCAGGACCCACGCGATGCCGAGATGGGCGCGGACCTGGCGCGGCTCCGCGCGGACCGCCTCCTGCCAGTCGGCGAGGGCCCCCTCGACGTCGCCCAGGCGATACCGGTAGAGCGCGCGCTGCGAGCGCCCCTGGACGAACCCGGGCCGAGCATCGAGGACATGCTCGATCGCCTCCAGCGCCTCCCGATACTCCCCGCGCTCACCGTGGACGTTCGCCCGCTGGAGCCCCAGCGCCCAGCTCCCGGGATCGCGACGCGTCGCCTCCTCAAGGAGCGCCTCCGCCTTCGCGGGGTCGCGCAAGACGTCCGCGTAGAGCGACCAGAGCCAGATGCAGGCGTGCGACTCGAACGGGTCGAGCGCGAGGGCCCGCTCCAGGTCCCGCACCGCCTCCGCGTACTGTCCCAGGCGGATCCGTGCGACGCCCCGGTCCCTCCAGTAAGAGGCCTTCGACGGGTTCAGCTCGAGGATGTCGTTCCAGACCTCGAGCCTCAGCTCGTTGGAGCCGGTCTCGAGGTGCCCGAGGAGCCTCGTGATGGCCCTCTCCCTGGTTTCGCACTCGGTGAGGCGCATCCGTGAGGCCTCGTCCCCGGGGTCGAGCACGACCACGCGGTCGTAGAACCGCCGTGCCGCCTCCAGCTCGCCCCTCTCGTACGCCGCCTGGGCCTGCGGGAGGATCCCGGCAAGCTCCGCGGCGACGGCGATCCGTCCGTACGCCCAGGCTCCCGCCAGGACGAGGAGGGCGAGGGCCGCGACCGCGCCCGATGCGAACGCCGCGCGGTTGCGCGCAATCCGCCTGGACAGGAGGTACAGCCAGCCCGCCGGCCTGGCGAGGATCGGCTCGTGCCTGAGGTAGTGCTCCAGGTCGCCCGCGAACGCCTCGGCGGAGGCGTACCTGCGCGAGGGGACCTTCTCCATCGCCTTGAGGCAGATTACCTCCAGGTCGCGCGGCGCCGCGCGGTTCACCTGCCGCGGCGAGGGCGGGTCCCAGGTCCGGACGGCATGGAGGATCGAGACGGCGTCCTCCCCCTCGAACGGGCGTCGCCGCGTGAGGGCCTCGTACAGGATGACGCCAAGGGCGTACACGTCGGTCCGCGCGTCGACTTGCTCCCGCGCGCCGCGAGCCTGCTCCGGCGACATGTAGGCGGGTGTCCCGAGGACCTCTCCGGTGAGCGTCGACGCGGCCCCCCGGGGCGAGGTGATGTCGAGCACGAGGCCGAAGTCGGTCACGATGGCGCGATCGCCGCCGTCGACGAGCACGTTCGCCGGCTTGAGGTCGCGGTGGACCAGGCCGTTCCGGTGCGCATGCTCGACCGCGTGGGCCACCTGCAGCAGCAGGCAGAGGACTTCTTCGAGGGAGAGGGCCTCCTCCTTCATCAACTCCCCGAGGTTCTTCCCCTCGACCAGGTCCATCGTGAAGTAGTGGCGCCCCTCGACCTGCCCGACGTCGTGGACCTGGACGATGCCGGGGTGCCGGAGCTTCGCGGCGGCGCGCGCCTCGCGATCGAATCGGCCGACGGCGTCGGAGCCGGCGAGCTCGCCGGCCTGGAGGACCTTCACGGCGACGGCGCGGGAGAGCATCGTGTCCCAGGCGCGGTAGACGATCCCCATGCCGCCGTGCCCCAGCTCCCCCGTCAGGACGTACCGGCCGAACGGCGTCCCCTCGGGCCGCGGCGGGGTCGGATCGGGCGTGATGGGGACCCTCGTGTCCTTGCGCGGCGTGAGCACCGTCGGAGGGAGGCCGGCCCGCAGGGGGCGCGTGGGGGGCGCACCCTCGGGCCAGGGGACCGCATCGACGGCATCCAGAAGCCCGGCCCCGTCGGCGAACCGCTCCGCGGGGTCGCGGCGGAGGCACTTCGCGACGATGTCCGCGACCTCGGATGGCAGCCCGGCGAGATCGAGCCTCGGCGCGTCGGCCTGCTCCACCCGCGCGAGGAGCCTCGCACGCATGTCGGACGAGCGGAGGTCGCTCTCAGCGGCCTCCGGGGCGAACGGGTGCTTCCCCGCCAGGGCCTCGCTGAACATCACGCCGAAGGCGAAGATGTCGGAGCGCGACGTGGCGCGCTCCCGCCGCATCTGCTCGGGCGACATGTACAGCGGGGTGCCGAGCATCGCGCCGCTCTGGGTGATCGTGGAGTCTTCGATCAGTCGGGCCAGGCCGAAGTCGGCGAGGAGGGCGGTATCACCCTCGATCAGGACGTTGGAGGGCTTGAGGTCGCGGTGGATTCCGCCGCGCGCATGGAGGCACGCGAGGGCGCAGGCGACGTCGCGCATCACCCCCGTGACGGCGCGCGGGGTGCGCGGGGTGTGAAGCCACTCGGCGAACGTGTGGCCGGAGAGGAGGCGGAGGGCGAAATAGTGGAAGTCGCCCTCGTGCCCGGCGGCGTAGACCGGGAGGATGTTCGGGTGCTCGAAGCGGGCGAGGTACTCGGCCTCGCGCCGGAAGCGCTCGGTCAGGTCGCCCGGCGAGAGGATCCCCTCCTGGTAGACCTTGAGGGCCACGGGGCGATCGAGGGAGACCTGGACGGCGCGGTAGACGCGCGCCATCGAGCCCTGGCCGATGAGGTCCAGGATGCGGTAGTCGCCCAGCGTTCTTCCGATCAGGCGGTCCATCGCGCGGCGATCAGTCCTCCATGTCGTCGTGGTCGAGGCCGAAATAGTGGCCGATCTCGTGGATGACGGTCTCGCGGATCTCCTCGATCAGCTCCGCCCGGGTCTCGCAGACCTCCTCCAGGCAATCCTGGAAGAGGAAGACCCGGTCGGGAAACGTCGGTTCGATTCCCTCGGGACGGTCCGTCAACGGGACGCCTTCGTACAGGCCCAGGAGCAGGTCGCCTGCCGGAATCTCGGCGTGCTTGAGCTGCTTCTGTGTGGGGCGGTCCCTGACCTCGACGATGACGTTCTCCATCCGCCTGCGGAACTCCCGCGGGAGCGTGTCGAGCGCCTCCGCGACGACGTCCTCGAACTGCGCACGGGTCATGACGACGATTGTCCAGTCTCTCCCGCCCCGATCAAGTGTGCATATCTGATATCAGACCTCAGATGTCAGATATCTGATATCGAGACCCGTCCCGAGTTCTTCCCCTCGATTCCGCTCTCACCGGTCCCACTGCTGGACTCCCGCCCCTCTACCCGCTACAATCCTCCCCCCTCCAGTTCGAGACCACAGGCCATGTCCGTCCGAATCCAGTCCGTCCTCCTCTACGAGCCGCCTCCTCTCTCGCTCGTGAGCCTCTTCTCCGACCTGTGGACGAGGCCCGTCTCGTGGTCCCAGGCCGTCGTACCGGTCGACAACGCCGTGCCGATCCCGCGCTTCGCGATCTCGCCGCGGCTGGGGCCCTACGTCGCG
>CAZYRM010000349.1:0-4971 GCA_964649705.1 uncultured Planctomycetia bacterium | reverse complement strand
GACGGTCTCGCGGTGGAGCAGCTCCTTCATCCGCTCGATGACCTCGAACGCGACGGCCGTGTCGTTGGCCTCCTTGGGGTTCATCGCGATGGTGCAGTGGTGCTTCACGCCGAACTTCGCCGCGCGCGTCGGCTCGTAGCTGATGACGTGCTCGAGGTAGTCGATGTGCGTCGCCCAGTGGCGGCGCAGCGACCCGAGCCAGAAGGCGGGTTCCACGATCCCGGTGATTCCGGCGGCCTTCATCCGCTCGTAATCGTCCGTCGTCCGGGAGTACATGTGGATGTGCGGGTCGAAGAAGGGCATCGATGACCTCCCTGGGCGGGGGCCTGGGCGGCGCGCGGAGTCCTAGTTTCCCCCGTACCCCTGCTTGCGCAGGTCGTGCTCGCGGACCGTGGCCTGCTGGAGGTGGGGGTGATCGGGCCAGTCCTGCATGATCAGGACGTAGTACTGGTAAGCGATGGGCCGCTTCTGCGTCTCCTCGAGGACCTGCGCGTAGTCCCATACGGCGTCGCGGGCTCGGAGGTTCGCCTCCATGTCGGGACTGTCCTTGTCTCTCAGGTAGAAGAGCTGGACGTACTGGTCGAACGCCTCGGACGCGGAGTCATCGCGGAACGTGTACCGATACAGCTCGGCGATGCGGCACTGCCAGAGCGGCATCCAGGGCTCGATCCTCCCCGCGTCGTACTCCGCCTTGATGTTCCGCTGAACGCGATTGAGCGTGTAGTTGTTGAGCAGCGCAATCGGGGTGACGACGATGATCGTCAGGAGCGTTCCCAGGATCCACTTCCGTTTGCGTTCGCTGATCATGGCGGTTCATCTCCAGTCGCCTGCCGCGCGAACCCATGCGACACACGGGCCATCCGCAGCCATGCGTACATCTTATCCCATTCTGGCGCATCCGGCCACAACCCGCTCGCCTCACGCGGCCCTTCGTCGCGCCAGCGCGTCGGCGAAGAGGAGCGCCGCCGCGGTCCCCGCGGCCCACGGCCCGACCGGCCAGGGGGCCCCGCGGGAGCCCTCCGGCGGCGGGGGGACCTCCCTCTCGATGACGCGGCCGCCGCCGAGCCGCGCCCACGCCTCCAGACGGGCCCTGTCGACGCCGAGCACGCGGAATTCCGGGCCGGACGGCAGCGCGACCGCCCCGCTCGCCAGGACCGTCTCGCCCTCGCGGACCTCGATCCCGCCGATCCCCGGGGGGAGCTCGGCGAGCGTCCCGACGTACCGCTCGCGCCCCGCGGGGTCGAGGGGGACGTCGACCGGTCCCCCGACGGAGGGCACGATCCGCGCGGTGAGTCGTCGGAAGGGACCAGGCGCTCGGACCTCGATCCGGCTGTCACGCACCTCCCAGGAGACCCCGGCGATCCCTGGCGGCCTGAGGATCCAGCGCACCGCTTCGACCCACAGCGCGGCGGCCTCGGGGTCACCCTCCCAGCCCGCGCCCCAGGGCGCCTCCAGCGTGCTCGCGACCGCGACGACGCGACCCAGGCCCGCTTGCCATCCCGCATAGAGCGGGGAGCCGTCCTCGAAGGCGAAGTCGGCCCCCGCCCCCTCCTTCGTCGTGACGCGGTCCCGCCCGACGGCAGGGCACCGGTCGAGGCCGGGGAGGAGGGGATCTCCGGCCGAGCGCTTGGGCGCCTCGGGCCGCGGTTCGACCAGCCGACGCGCCTGGACGAGGTCCTCACGGAGCGTCCCGGGCAGGTCCTCGAGCCGCGAGAGCGGCAGGTACCGCCCGCCGAGGGCGCGCAGTTCCGCCTCCGCGGGGCGGGTCCCCGTCGTGAGGACGGTCACAGCCGCGCCGATGCGGGAGAGGCGCGCGGCAAACGCGGCGAAGGCGGGGGAGCTGACCTCGCCGGGGGCCAACTCGCCGTCGGTGATCACGAGGAGGTGCCTTCGAGGCGAGGACTCCGCCTCGATGTCGCCGACGCCCTTCTCCAGCGCAGGGAGGAGTGCGGTGCTCCCCGAGGGCGACGCGCGACGAGCCGCCTGGATCTGGGAGGGGAACACGGCGGCGTCGGCCATCGTCGCGGCAGCGACCGAGCCCGCGAACCGGACCAACTCGACGCGGTCCCCCGGTCGCAGCAGGTCGCGCACGGCGTCCAGCGCGAGGAGCGCGGTGTCGTACTTCGTGGCGCCCGTGGTCCCCTCGGACATGCTCCCGCTCCCGTCGAGCAGCACGACGAGCGAGAAGGCCTCCTTCGGCAGGCTCCACACGGGCAGGAGGTCCTCGATGGGCGCCCCGGCGTACCCCCCCGGCCCGAACGACCTCGGCCCGCCGGCGACGAGGAGGCCTCCACGCGACTCGCGGACGTACCCGGCGAGGTCGGGGAGGCCCTCGGCGGGCCGGTCATCGAGGACGACGGCGTCGTAGCCGGCCAGCGCGTCGGACGACGTGGACACACTCACGTCGAACGCGCCGCTCGCGCGCAGGACCTGCTCCAGCCGGCGTCCCGGTTCGGCAACGACGAGGACCCTGGGCTTTCCGGCG
The DNA here is from genome assembly GCA_964649705.1 of uncultured Planctomycetia bacterium. GTDB lineage: Bacteria > Planctomycetota > MHYJ01 > WSZJ01 > CAZYRM01 > CAZYRM01. Next base: position 2,486 of record CAZYRM010000349.1, on the reverse strand, counting down.
CGCCGCACGACGACCCAGGCGGAGTCGTTCTCCGGCCACGGGTCCGCATGCCCCGCGCTCACACGGACCTCCAGGGCGAGGATGGGGGAGGAGAGGGCAGCGAGGGAGAAGGCGACGCGGGCCTCGCGGGCGGGGGAGACGTCGACGTCCTTCCGCTCGGCGACGAGGGCGCCTCCCGCGTAAAGGGCCACGCTCGCGCGGAGCTCGCCGGTCGCGGCCAGCGTCACCTCGACGTGGACGGGCTCCCCCTCCGCGACCTCGCTTGGCGCGGAGACCGCCTGGATGCGCAGGTCCGCGGACTTCGGGTCGATCGGGGCGCAGTACAGCCGCCCGCCGCGTGCACGGAGTCGGGCGATGGCTTGGCGGGCGTCGCCGTGGGTCTCCCGGCCGTCCGAGCGTAGCAGGACAGTCAACGTCGCGTCGTCAGGGGCCTGCGCCGTCGCGAGTTGAATCGCTTTCTCGACATCCGTCATGGAATTGTCGACATGGCCCCATCCGAAGTGAATCCAGGGGTACCCCAGCGACCGGACCATCCTGGCTTCCCGGGCGAATTCTATCAAGGCGCAGTCCTCGGACGCCCACCCGGTGTGCGGAGGGAGGACGGGAAGGGGACTCCACTCCTGGCCCTCATACGCCCCTCGCATGCTGGCGGAGGAGTCGACGGCTTCGATCAGCACGGCCCTTCGGCCGGAGAGCGGGAGCGACAGCCCGCATGCGGCGAGGACCAGAAGGAGGACCGCCACGGCACGCAGCCATGGCCTCGGGCGCCGTGCGAGGAGCAGCGGCAGCACGACCAGCAGGAGGGCCAGGGGCCAGAACCGCTCGAACTCGGGCACCGCGCATCACCCTCTAAGCAGGAAGGCCGCCCCCCGTATCAACGGAAGGCGGCCCGCCTCGCTTGGGCCTTCTGCGAATTCTAGCCGTCGGCTACCGCCCCGTGAAGACCTGGCCGAAGATGTTCGTCGTGCCGACCGTGATCTGACGGAACGCGGGGTTGAACGTCATCCCCGCGCGGGTCGGCGTCAGCCGGAGGGTCCCCTGCGGCACCCTGACGAAGTTGTAGAACCCCTGCGCATCGGTCGTCGTGTTACGCGTCTGACCGTTGATGGTGGCGGCGACGGACACTCCGCTGATCCCCACGCCTGCGAGGTTTGTCACTCGGCCGCCGATCGTCACGCCCGCGGCCTGCCCCGTGCTCACCGCGAAGTCCTGACCTCCGATGTTCGTCGTGCCGACGTTGACGGTGCGGCTGACGGGGGTGAACACCGTGTTCGCGCGGGTCGGGCGGAGCGTCAGCGAGCCGGCGGGGACATTGACGAAGTTGTAGGCCCCCGTCGCCGTCGTCGTGAACGTCCGCGACGCGCCGTTGATCGTCGCGGTCACCACGACGTTCGCCGCGCCCGTCCCGTTCGATTCGCGCACGGTCCCGCTGATGGTCGGCCCCGTCGAGGTCCCGCCGCCCGGGTAGAGCGTGCGCACGCCCGCAATGTCGTCCGCGTCGAGCGTCCGCGCCCCGGAGATGTAGGAGGGCCACATCGTCGCCGAGCCGACATTCGAGTGCCCGAGTCCAAGCGCGTGCCCGAATTCGTGCGCCGCCACGCCCACCACGTCGATGCCCTGGGAGGGGTCCAGCGCCCAATTCCAGCGGGTGTTCCACGCCATGTCGAACTCGGTGTAGGTCCCGCCGCCGCGCGTGAAGGTGACGGCGAGCACGCTCGAACCGTAGCGCGCGTTGTCGACCATGCGCGAAATCGTGCTCTGCCCGTCCCAGGATTCTGCCTGGCGCCCGGTCTGGCCGCGCCACGCGAAGCGGAAGAACTGGTTCGTGACGTTGTTCCAGGTCCCGTGGCCCTGCTGCACCGCGCCTTCCCAGCCCGCGATGAGCCCGGCGGGATTGGTGAAGTAGCCGACCGGGACGGACGCGCGGGCCCAGCGCCCGCCGAGCGTCGTAAACGCGAACGCGTCCCCGAGGATCGCGAGGCCGAGGACGATCAGGACCGCACTCGCCAGCTTCATGCGCTTCATCGTACACCTGCCTTCCGGCCTTGACGGGCCGACCATGCCAGCGCCGCGCCTCCGAGCGCGAGCAGCGCCAGCCCCAACGCGACGGAGGTCGACCGTACGACCTTCGACTCGCGACCGGCGACCTCGCCGACCGCGACCACCTGCATGTTGGAAGGACCGTGGGGGCACTCGGCGTGGACGACCTCGGGGAGCGTCTCACGACCCGACTCACCGCTCCCCGAGGCCACGGTCCCGATAAGGCCGCGGACGCGCCCGACGAACTCGGCCACGGCCACGCGCCCCGCTCCGCTGGCAAGGCCAGCGTGTTGGTCGGCCACCTGCACGTCGGCGCCGATCAAGGAGGACAGGTAATTCCCCTCATGGTCGCAAACGACGTCTTTCCCGGTCCGGGGGTCGGTGACAACCTCGAAGGCCCCCTGGAACCACCCCGCGACGGGGCAGAAGAGGCGGGGGTCGTCCAT
>CAZYRM010000348.1:0-4972 GCA_964649705.1 uncultured Planctomycetia bacterium | reverse complement strand
TGATCTCGCCCGTGAAGACGTTCACGACCCGGGCGTTCTTGATCAACAGGTCGGCCGGGGCCTCGCCCCGCGCAACCTTGAGCAGCTCCGGAAGTTCCATGGTGGCTCTCCCCCGTCCCTGGACCGAATCCTAGGCCGTCCGGGCGTCGGCGCAATCCTTTTCTCCCGATGAACTCCATCGAGGTCTGTCCGTTGATCCCCGACAGGCGACGCGGCTTCCATATCAGATGTCAGGCCTCAGATGTCAGATGTCTGATATCCGTCGCCTTCCCATCCAACAAGGGGGGACCATGCGACCGATCATCGCTCTCTCACTCTGCCTGACCCTTGCGGGGACCTTGTACGGCAAGCGCGACGTCTCCCAGGGCAGCCTCGTCGGGGGCGAGAAGCTCGACCTCGAGTTCCCGCTCGAGCGCACCGACGTCAAGGCATCCGTCGCCGCCGGCGTCGCGTCCGTCGAGGTCACCCAGGTCTTCCGGAACCCCTACGACAAGCCGATCGAGGCGATCTACCAGTTCCCCCTCCCCCACGACGCCGCCGTGGACGACCTCTCCGTCCGCTTCGGCGAGCGCACCATCCGAGGCGTCATCAAGAGGCGCGCGGAGGCGAGGGCCGCCTACGAGGAGGCCAAGGCGAAGGGCCAGATGGCCTCCCTCCTCGACCAGGAGCGCCCCAACGTCTTCACCCAGTCGCTCGCGAACGTCCTCCCGGGGGAGAAGATCCACGTCATCATCCACTACTTCGCCCCGCTCGCGATGTCGGACGGCGCGTTCGAGTTCGTCTTCCCGATGGTCGTCGGGCCCCGGTACCTCCCCGAGGGCATGGACAAGCAGGAGGCCGCGCGCCTCGAGCCGCGCCACCTCGCCGAGGGGCAGCGCACGGCCGCCGACATCATGGTCGAGGTCGACCTCGAGGCGGGCCTCCCGATCCGCGACCTCCTCTCGAAGTCGCACGAGATCGACGTCGACAAGAAGGGGGACACGCGCTCGGTCGTGAAGCTCCACCCGACCGACACGATCCCGAACAAGGACTTCTGCCTGAAGTGGAAGGTCGCCGGCGAACGGCCCGAGGCATCGCTTCTCGCCCGCCGTGGGCCCGAGGGGGGCTTCTTCACGCTCACGGTCCACCCGCAGGCCGCTCCTGCCGCGGAGGAGGTCATGCCGAGGGAGCTGATCTTCCTCGTCGACACGTCCGGGTCGATGAACGGCGAGCCGCTGGACAAGGTCAAGGAGGCCATGAAGCGCTGCCTCGCGGCGCTCGACCCGAGGGACGCCTTCGGCGTGATGAACTTCTGCGACGACGTCGCCTCGCTCTCCCCCGCCCCGCTCACGGCCACGGCGGAGAACGTGAGGAAGGCCGTCGAGTACGTCGAGGCCCTCCACTCCGGCGGGGGGACCTCGATGCTCAACGGTATCCGGGCCGCCCTCCAGTTCCCGGTCGACGCGGGGCGCGTCCGGCTCGTCTGCCTGATGACGGACGGGTACATCGGAAACGAGGCGGAGATCCTCGCAGAGGTCCAGAGGAGCATCGGCGCGGGGCGCCTCTTCTCGTTCGGAGTGGGGTCGAGCGTGAACCGGTACCTCCTGGAGGAGCTGGCCCGCGTCGGGCGCGGGGACGTCCAGTTCGTCAGGCAGGACGAAGACTCGGCGATGGCCGTCGAGAAGTTCGCGCGGCGCATCGCGAAGCCGTGCGTGACCGATCTCGCGCTCGACTGGGGCGGGCTCAAGGTGACGGACGTGTACCCGAGCCCGATCCCGGACGTCTTCGACGGGCGACCCGTGGTCCTCTACGGCCGCTTCGAGGCCCCCGGCGAGGGGACGCTCACGCTCCGCGGCCGCCAGGGTGGCCGCGAGTGGACGCAGCAGGTCTCCGTCGACTTCCCCGAGGAGGGAGGCAACCCCGCGCTGTCCTCGATGTGGGCGCGCGAGCGGATCGCCGAGCTGTCGCGGCAGCAGTACGCGAAGCCCGACGAGAAGTTGAAGGAGGCGATCACGGGGCTCGCGCTCGAATTCCGGCTCCTGACGGAATACACCTCGTTCGTCGCCATCGAAGAGACGAAACGCACCGACGAGGCGGGCAAGACGGTCATCGTGCCCGTGGAGCTTCCCGAGGGCGTCTCCGACGAGTTCCTCTCCTCCAACGGGGTCTACGACTCGATGGGCGTCGGCGGAGGCAGTGGCGGCGGGGGTCGCTACGGCGGGCGCTTCGGCGGCAGGGGGAACCTCGTCGCGCGTGGGGGCGGGTCCAAGGCCTCGGTGTCGGCGACCATGGAGGCCCTCAAGTGGCTCCAGTCGAAGCAGGACGCGGACGGAAGCTGGGGCGGCGACCTTGGAACGACTGGGCTGGTGCTCCTCACGTACGAGGGGGCGGGGTACACGCACCTGTCGCGCGAGAAGGTGGGGACGGCGTCGGCGAGCGAAACCGTGAAGAAGGCGCTCCGATGGCTCATCGGGCTCCAGGACGCGGACGGGTGGATCGGCCCGAAGGAGGACGTGCTCGGCCACGCCCGCGCTGCGACGGCGCTTTGCGAGGCGTACGGCATGACGAACAGCGTCCTCCTGAAGGACCCCGCGCAGAAGGCGATCGCCGCGCTGGCCTCGGCCCGCTCGGTGGCGGGGGGCTGGTCACGCGACGGGAAGGGGGCCGACGACTCGACCACGACCCTGTGGGCGCTGCTCGCCATGAAGAGCGGGGAGATCTCGGGCCTCACGGTCCCGCAAGCTCACCTCGAGGCGGCCTGCGACGCGCTGGTGGCCCAGGGAGGCGCCCCGGCGCTCCTCGCCCACGTGCTCGTAAAGAACGACCGTAAGGACCCGCGCCTGGAGGATTGGGCGAAGTCCATCGTGGCGACGCTCCCAAGCGAGGCGGCCTCGGACTACGAGTCGTGGCACATCGCAACGATGGCGCTCTTCCAGTACGACGGCCCGAACTCGGGCGGGACCCAGGCTCACTGGAAGACCTGGAACCAGCCGCTGGGGAAGGCCATCATCAAGCGCCAAGCCAAGGAGGGGAGCTACACGACAGGCAACGCCGCGATCGACGTGGATGCGACGGCCTTCGCGACGCTGACGCTCGAGGTCTACTACCGATACGCGAACGCGCTCGGCGGAAAGTGACGCCCTGCGGGAAATCCAAATCCCAAATCCAACATCCCAACGAAATCCCACATCCCAAATCCCAGCCAGGTTGTGTCCGTCGTTGGGATTCGGGATGTGGGATTTCGTTGGGATGTTGGATTTGGGATTTGGATTTCCCGCAGGGCTACCCCGTCGGCGCCTTGTCCCGCATCCGGACCCGCGTATCCCCGCGCTTGGGCGGCGGCGTGTCCGATGGGGCGGCCTTCTGGGCGAGCCGCTTCTCGCGCGACAGGCGCCTCCGCGCGTCCTTGACCACCTTCCCTCGGCTCCCGCGCCCGGTGTAGGCGCGGCGCTCGACCGCCCCGTCGGGCCGGATGACGTACTCCTCGCTCGCCGACTCGATGACCGGGAGGTACCTCCCGTCGATGTCCTGGAAGAGGTCGACGTGGTACAGCGTCTTCCCCGGCACGCTCGCGTCCCGCGGGACGACGTCGACGTACCCCTTCCCCTTCTCCACGACCCGGTACGCGCCCTGGGCGTTCTTGTATCCGACGTACGCCTTCCCGAAGTTCCGGTGGTAGACGTCGGCGTCGAGCGGGACGCGGTCCCCGCCGTAGATCTCCTCGGTGGCCCCCTTGCCTTGCACCACGTACGTCTTCCCGGCGATGGCCAGCGGAAGCTCGCTCGTGAAGCGGTCCGGGCTGTGCGTCAGGATGAGCGGGCGGTGCGCGCTCCGCGCGATCTTCGGGTACTCCGTGTGGACAACGCTCCCGGAGTCGGAGACGTCGTGGATGACGACCGCCCCGTCGTACGTGTGGAGGGCCTCCTCGTACCGCCTCGGACTCCAGATCCGCTCCACGTAGTCGTTGATGTTCCCGTACACGACGTGCGACTCGTCGAACTCGCGCCGCGACATCCCAAGCCGCTGCGGACGGTACTCCTCCGAGAGCGCCTTCCACAGGTCGGGGTCGTAGACCGTGTCGGAGCTGAAGACGACGGTCTCGTCCGGGGTGGAGAACCGCACGCCGATCGTCGGCGGCCCGTGCCAGGTGCTCTCCTTCACCGGGCGGATCTCGAGGCCGACCTCCTCGTCGCGGAAGACGTTCGGCGCCTCCTGGTAGAAGGCCCGGTCGCCGAAGGCGTAGAAGTTCTCCGGCTCGATCCACTCCCCGCTCCCCTCGTCGCGGAAGAGGAGGCGCGGGCGGTTCCCGCCCTGACGGCTGTTGACGACGACCTTCGCGACGTCCGGGCTCACGATCTCGCCGTCCGCGTCGACGACGCGCCAGGCGTTCGCCTCCTCGACGACGGGGAAGGCCTGGATGCGGTACCTCGCGCGAGGTCCGAACGTCACGGCATTCACGTACTCGTCGTAGGGGATCTCGACGATGCGCTTCTGGTCGGCCGAGAGGCTCCGCTCGAGCGCCCCGCGGGAGTTCTTCAGGAACTCCTCCTGGATCGTCTCGGTCGTGATGAAGACAAGCTTCTCCTTGATGCCGCAGGCGTACCGCTTGTAGAGGGCGAGATCGGTGAACCAGCGGCGGTGGTCGTCGTGGGAGTGGGTCCCGATCAGGCCGCGGATCTCGCGGACCTCCTGCTCCTTGAGGAACTCGAAGATGGGGGCGCCGCAGTCGACAAGATAGCTCGCCGGGCCGCAGCGGACGCGGTAGCCGATGGAGAGGCCGAACCGGGAGAACGGCCCCGAGTCCCCCAGGATGTCGACGCGGATCTCCCCGCGCTTCGCGGCCATGTCGGTGTCGGTCTTCTTCACGGTTTCGCCGCCTCGACGGGGACGGGGGCGGGGGCCGGCGGGGGCACCTCCACGAGGTACGCCCCCAGGCGGTCCTGCACCTTCTGGGGGAGGTTCACGAACCGGACGCCGATCATGTACCGCTCGG
>CAZYRM010000347.1:0-5028 GCA_964649705.1 uncultured Planctomycetia bacterium | reverse complement strand
CGCGCGGGTCGAACGCCTCGCGGACCGCCTCGCCGATCATGACGACGCAGAAGAGGGTCGCCGCGAGCGCGAGGACGGGGAACGTGATCAGGTGCGGGTGCGCCTGGACGTTCTCGGAGCCCTGCAGGAGCAGGCGCCCCCACGACGGGACCTCCTGCGGCAGGCCGAACCCCAGGTAGTCGAGCGACACGAGCGTGCTGATGTACCCGACGATCTCGAACGGCAGGTAGGTCACCACGGGCACGAGCGAGTTCGGGAGGATGTGGCGAAGCATGATCGCGCGGTCGCGGAGGCCGATGGCCCGCGCCGCCTGCACGTAGTCGCGGGCCTTCTCGCGGTAGAACTCGCCGCGGATCGTGTAGGTGATGTGGATCCACGCGCGCAGGACGACGAGCATCAGGACGAGGAGCCAGAAGTTCGGCTTCACGACGCTCGCGATGATGATGATGGTGTAGAGGAACGGGATCGCCGACCAGATCTCGATCCCGCGCTGGACGACGATGTCGGTCCACCCGCCGAAGTACCCCATCACCGCGCCGACCGTGATCCCGATCACGTACCCGACGAAGGCGACGACGATCGCGAAGAAAAAGCTCACGCGGAAGCCGTAGAGGAGCTGCGAGAGGACGTCGACGCTCGAGTGGTCCGTACCCAGGATCGGCCAGGCGCGGTGCTCGGTGGTCCCCTCGGCCCCGATCGGCTTGTGCGGCGGGTGGCCCGGCAGGTCGAGCCGCTGTTTCGTCGGCGAGAACGGGACGAGCGGCATCAAAATGGAGCCCTTCCCCGCCTCGAAGTCCGGCCGCAGCCCGCGGAGGAACGCCGCCTCCGCGCGCCGCTTCGCCTGCTCGGCGAGCTTCGACTCCGGCAGCGGCTCGACCCGGTCGTAGGTCAGCCCCTGCTGCGCCGCGCTCGCGGCCATCAGGTCGCGGAAGCGCTTCTCGTCCTCCGCCATGTCCGCCTCGACCTTCGCCGCCTCGCCCTCGATTCGCGAGGGGTCATCGACCCAGTCGGCGAAGCGCCGGTAGTCGAGCTCGCCGTCCCCCTCCAGGCCGAAGTCCTTGGCGCGGGCCTCGTCGACGACGTGGCCCCACGGCCGGAGGAAGTTGACCCAGCTCGCGACGGCGGGGGACTGCCGGTGGTCTCCCCAGCGGACGTACAGCGGCTTGTCGTTCACGTACAGCTCGAGGAAGAGGCTCATCACGAATACGGTCGTGATGGCGACGAAGGACCAGTAGCCGCGGCGGATGCTCCTGAAGCGCCGCACGCGCTTCTCGGTGAGCGGGCGGAACTTCATCGCGAAGCCCATGAGCCGCCCCGCACGCACGAACGCCCACGGGACGAGGCGGTGCGTGAAGCCCCACCCGGCGAGGGCGAGCAGCGCGAGCGTCGCAAGCTTGAGGGCGATCGTCATTTCAGCGGCCGTAGCGGATGCGCGGGTCGATCAGGGCCCAGACGAGGTCGGAGACGATGTTCCCGAAGAGCTGGATCAGGACGATGAATACCAGCACGCCCATCGTGATCGGGTAGTCACGCTCGACGATCGCCATGTAACCGAGGAGGCCCATCCCGGGGATGTTGCAGGTCTTCTCGATGAGGAACGACCCCGCGAGGAGAATGGCGAGGGCGTGGCCGACCGAGGCCGTGATCGGGATGAGCGAGTTCCGGAGGGCGTGGACGAAGATCACGCGCCGCTCGCGGAGCCCCTTCGCGAACGCCGTCCGGATGTAGTCCTGCCCGAGGTTCTCGAGGAGCGAGTTCTTCATGAGGATCGTCATCGTGGCGAAGCTGCCCAGGGTGTAGGCGGTGACGGGGATGAGCATGTGGCGGATACGCCCCCAGGTGGCCTCGATGAAGCCCATCGACTCGATCCCCTCGGGCTTGTACCCGCCGAGCGGCAGGCCGACGTGGACGGCGACGTGGGCCATGAGGAGGAGCGCCACGACGAAGCCGGGGATCGCGTACCCGAGGAAGACGACGGCCGAGGTCGTGCTGTCGAAGAACGTGCGGTGCCTGAGGGCCTTCGCGACGCCGAGCGGGACGCAGATGAGCCACGAGAGCAGGTAGCCCGTCAGGCCGAACGGGATCGAGATCTCGAACTTGGAGACGATCGTCCCGAGCACGTCCTCGCCGCGCGTGTACGATCGCCCGAAGTCGAGCTGCAGGATCCCCGAGAAGCGCTCCTCGAGGCGGTAGATGCGGCCGTCGGGGACGATCCGGAACCCCTGCTCGCGCTCGACCTCCTGCAGCTTCGAGCTTGCGACGTCGACCGCGGCGATCAGGGCCTTCGCGACGGAGAGATACTCGGGGTCTCCCTCAACCGTGACCGACTCCACGTGCCGATGGTAGTGGCCGTCGCGCCAGGTGTAGCCGCGCCCCCGCAGGTGGCGCACGAGGTCGTCCCGTTTCGCGTACCCCTCGCCGACCCACTCTTCGGCGCGGTCGAAGAACTCGGGGTCCTCTTTCTTCAGGCGGTCGAGCTCTTCGGCGGGGACCTGCTGGTACAGCTCCCCCGAGAGTTCGACGAGCTTCTGGGCGGAGAGGTGCTTCTCGAGGCGCGTGCGCGCCTCCTGCTCGACCTCGTTCAGCTTCCGAAGCGGGGCGAAGGCGGTCTGGGTCAGCGTGCCCTCCTCGGTCAGCTCGTAGCCGGTCTCGTCGATAGCGGCGCGCAGGGACTTCTCGGCGGCCAGGGAGGCGGCGAGCAGGGCCGCGGTGTCGGCGTCCGGCTCGACAGGTCGCAGGAAGCGGCCCTCGACGTGGGCGAGTCCGCGTGGCGACAGGTACTCGATGACAGGCGCGCGGTCGCCGAAGGTGATGCGATCCAGGCGCGCCACCTCGCTATGGACCGCCTCGTCGACCTGCTCGGGAGGCACGACCTCGCAGACGCGATCCGCGTGGGCGACGAGCGACCGCTCCGCGAGGCGCACGTCGAGCCGCGTCTTCGCCTCGTCCGCGGCGGCCTTGAGCCCCTTCAGGCGCGCCAGGGTCCCCTCGTTCCCCTCGACGGGGACGGGCGGGACGCGCGAGCGGAACGGTCTGCGCCAGGCGCCGAGCCACTGAAGGTAGCCGACGGGGATCGGACGGTCGAGGGAGTAGTACTCCGTCAGCTCCCGCATCGCCTCCTCGTCGAGCTGGAGCTCGGTCTGTTCGCCGAGCCCCGCGCCGCGCCCGCCGGCCTCTCCCGACATCGCGGCCATCCGCAGCGAGGCCTCCGCCTGCTCGATCGGCCCCCCGGGGACGACGCGGAGCACCGAGTAGACGAGGAACGTGATGGCGAGGAAGGTGATCGGGACGAGCAGGAGGCGCCGGAGGAAGTAGGTCGTCATCGGCGCCTCAGCGGGGCTTCGGGAGGGTGTTGGTCAGCCAGTAGCGCTGATCGACGTCGTCGTACTGCGACATCGTGCGCTCGGGGTAGTTCGACGCGCCGCTGGCCTTCTTCTCCTGGGTCCGCTGGGCGCGCTCCGGGTCGTACCACCAGAACGCCATCAGGTCGTCGGGGTAGTCCCCGTGCCGCTGGGTGTACTCCGCCGGGTGGCCGAACTTGTCCCAGTACAGGATCCGGAAGTACGGCCCGAACCAGGCGAGCGCGTAGGGGTGCGCGTCGAAGAGGATGGCGTCGATCTCCTGGAGCATCTGGTTGCGCTTCTTCTTGTCGAACTCGAGCTTGTACGCGTCGAGCAGCCCGTCGAGCTTCGGGTCCTTCAGGCCCGCGAGGTTCCCCGACCGCTGCTGGTCGGCGTACTTCGAGTGGAAGAAGTACTCGTGGTCGGGAAAGAGGCTCCCGGTCCAGTTGAAGAAGGCGACCTTGTACTTGAACTCCCAGACGCGTCGCGTGATGCTCGGCCCGTCGAGGAGCGTCAGGTCCATGCGGATGCCGGCCTCGCGCCAGAGGTCCTCCTTGACCGCGGCGTGGATCCGCTGGAACCCCTGGCTCGCGTACTGGATCTCGAGCGTCGGGAAGCGCGTGCCGTCCTCTCGCGAGAGGAACCCCTCCGTGTCGCGCTCGGTCCAGCCCGCCTGGGCGAGGAGCCTGCGGGCCTCCGCGGGGTCGTAGCGGACCGGCTGCGCCCCGGGGCGGGCCCAGGACTGACCGGGGAAGTAGCTGTCGATGTAGTCGTACTGGTAGAAGAAGAACTTCGCGAACATCTTCTCCCGGTTCACGAGGTGGGCAAAGGCGAGGCGCGTGTCGCGGCTGTCGAAGGGGGCCTCGCGCATGTTGAAGACGTATCCGCCGAACCCGCTCGGGTTGAGCGTGTAGATCTTCCGCTTCTGCACCCACCCCATCGCTACGGGTCGCGCCTTGTCGACCTCGTCGACCCACTTCTGGGCCATCGTGTTCAGGAAGACGTCGACCTCACCCGCGAGAAACTTCTGGTAGAGGAGCTCGTCGCCGCGGACGACGTCCCAGCGGATCTCGTCGAAGTTGAACATCCCGGCGAATCGCTCGTCTCCCGCGGACCACCAGTCGCTCCGTCGCCGGATGGCGATCGAGGCGGGCTTCTTGACGTCCTCGGGCCTGAGCTCGTACGGCCCGGACCCGGGGGGGACCTTCCAGTTCCAGTCGGAGAGGTAGGTCTCGCCATCCATCCGGATGTAGCGGGCGGGGTAGATGGAATACGTGGCGACCATGAGGAAGCTGCGCCACTCGCGCTTCTCCGTCTTGACCTCGACGGTCAACCGGTCGAGGACGCGGACGCTCTCGATCAGCTCCTGGTAGATCTGCGACGTCCCCGGGTCCTTGCGGTCCGGGTTCTGGAGGTGCTCGAACGTGGCGAGGACGTCATCGGCGGTGACGGGGGTCCGCTCGGGGTCGGCCCACCGCGCGCGCGGGTCGATGCGGAAGCGGAAGGTCTGCTTGTCCTCGTCGATCTGCCAGTGGGTCGCGAGGCGCGGGACGTAGTCCTCGATCGTCGAGTCGTAGACGAGGAGCGGCTCGTAGATCATGCCGTGGATGTCCGAGAGCGCGGAGGAGCGCGAGTTCGCGCCCTCGGTGCGGACGGTGGGGAGCCACTCGGCGAAGGCGAGGCGGAG
>CAZYRM010000346.1:0-5033 GCA_964649705.1 uncultured Planctomycetia bacterium | reverse complement strand
GCGCGTGAGCCGAGAACGAGACCGAGAACGAGCACGAGAACGATTTCGAGCCCGATTACGAGCACGCCACCGCCACCGATGCGGGCTTCGGACGTCGGATCGACGACTACTTCGCCGCGCCCAAGTCGACCACACGGACGTCCCGGTAGGCCACCGGGGACGTGTCGTCGTGGTTCTGCATGCCCAGGCGTCCCGCGATCGAGCGCTCCCCCGTGTATTCGTTCACCAGCTCCCCGTTCACCCAGACCGTATAGCGCTGGCCCACGATCCGGATCGTCATCGTGTTCCACTGGCCGACCTCTTTCGTGGGGATGTGGGTGACGTCCTTGAACGAGTAGATCGACCCCGTCCGGTGCATCGGGTCCGCGGCGTCGCAGACCTGAATCTCGTATCCCTGGTTCACAGCGATCCACGGGTCGTTCCCTGGGTCGGGGAAGCGGACGAAGACGCCCGAGTTGTCCTCTTTGCGCGTCGTCTTCCACTCCAGCATCACGAGCTGGTCCGCGAACTCGCGGTCGAACCAGAAGAGCCCCATTCCCCCCTTGGCGAAGACCGTGCCGTCCGCCAGCTCGAAGCTCCCCGGGCCCGCCATCTTCCAGCCCTCGGTCCCCTTTCCGTCGAAGAGGACGTGGTAGCCCGCCGCGTCGTCGGGCAGCTCCAACACCCGCACGTCCCGGTAGCTCACGATGCTCTCCGGGTCGTGAACGTGGTTCTGCAAGCCGATCATCCCCTCGAGGGAGCGCTCCCCCATGTACCGGTTGATCTGCCTCCCGTTCAGCCGGACCGTGTACTCCTGGCCGATCGCCGCGATCTCGTACTCGTTCCACTCGCCCGCGGGCTTCAGGGGCACCTCGGTCGCCGCCTGGAAGCTGTAAATCGACCCCGTTGAGCTCTTGTCGGGCTTGTCCCCCGCGATCTGGATCTCGTACCCCTCCTTGACCGGTAGCCACGGGTCGCCATCCACGCGCGGGAAGCGAACGAAGACCCCCGAGTTCGACTCGATCCGCTGCTGGCGGAATCCGACGCGCAGAATGAAGTTCCTGAACCGCCTCGGGGCGTAGTGCCAGAGCCCCATCGTCCCTTCCGTCGTCGCGATGTCGTCGTCGAGGGCGAATCGCCCCGGGCCGCCCTGGACCCACCCCTTGTCGAAGGTGAGCCTCTCGAATCCCTGATCGTCGCGCTCCCCGCGGAGGCCGAGCGTCCACTGGACCCCGCCGACGACGTGATCGAGGAACCGCGCGTCCTCCCAGACCTCGGGGCGGTGCCCGAGCGCCGTGTAGAAGACGCGGCCGTCCCCGAAGCGGCGGGTCCACGCCAGCGCGTAGTCGCCGTCGTCGCGCTTCCCCAGCGAGGCGTCGACGCTCGCGGGGTCGAGCGAGAGCAGGACCTGGACCTTCGCGCGGTCCCACTCCTTGAACTGGTAGATCTCGTCGGTGATTGCGAACGACGGCCCGAGGTTCCACGTCGCGGGGTGCCGGCGGTCCTCGACGCGGACGGAGACCTCCTCGTGCCACGGGTGACCGTCGAAGCGTGCGCCGATCATCTCTCCGTAGCCGGCGTGCTCGTAGAGCGTATCGGTCGCGCAGTGGATCCCGACGAAGCCGCCTCCGCGGCGGACGAAGTCGACCAGCGCGTCGGCGTCGATCGGCAGCTCGCCTGTCGTGTAGAAGACGACGGCGGCGTACTGCGCGAGCTTCTCGGCGGTGACCTCCGAGCAGTCCTGCGTGCAGTCCACCTGGAAGCCGCGGGCGGAGGCCTTGAGCTTCTTCTCGGCGAGGGAGAGCTTGTCGTCGGCCTCGCGCGTGACGACCTCGTGCTTGAACCCGGCGGAGTGGGTGAGGAAGAGCACCTTGGGGCGCTCCTCGGTCAGGGCGGGCGAGGCGCCCGCGACGAGGAGGGCGAGGACGGCGATGCGGGTGAGCGACATGGAGACCTCCCTTCCCACGAGGCGGGGAGTGTACCAGCGGACCCCCTCGGACTGTCCAGCACGGACGTCAGACGGGACGGAGAAGCGGACGGACAGGCGGGCGGGGAGGCCTTCTTCGTCTGGACCTAACTCCTTGTGCAGCAAGGCAGAACACACCTTCAAGGCGTTTTGGGTGGGCCTGGCACTGCCCCTGCAACAGGACACACCAACTCCTATTGCGAGGGATGTCATGAAGACTCTAACGAACAGCATCGCGGTTTTGTCCCTGATGGTGGTTGCGTTCGCGCAGGCCGAGCAGACGGTTTCGTCGTCGGACGGCACGGCGATGGTGCTCCTGCCCGACGGCTGGCAGGTGACGCAGGAGGCGCAGGGGTTTCTGCAGATTGAGGGGCCGAACGGGATCGGCCAGTTCGGATGCGGGGCGACGTTCTGGACCCCCGAGTACGCGCAGCAGATGGGGATGCCGATGGCGACGGCGCCGTACCACACGCCTGAGCAGGTGATCACGAGCCTGGTGCCGCAGATCGCCGCGCAGTCGGGCGTGCGGATCGAGGACGTGCGGATCCTGGACGAGCTGGACGAGAGCAACGGGCCGATCCAGGGGAGGTGGATGATCGTGGGCGCGCGCCGCAACGGCGTGAAGATGACCTCGCTGGCGCGCGTGGCGACCTATCCGCTGACGGAGGTCTCCTGGGGATTCACGCTCTCGCTGATGGGCGTGCGGTCGCAGGACTTCACGCGGGACGTGCGGGGGATCGCGAGGGTGATGGCGAGCTTCCGCGGGATGGAGACGGCGCGGCAGCGGGGCCCGGCGGTGAGCCCGGCCGCGATGCTGGAGCGGATGGAGGCAACGGCCCGCGGAAACGAGACCTTCAGCGAGTACCTCCGCGGCGACGGCGAGGGCGACGCGACCTCCGAGGACAACGGCGCGACGTCGCCGGACGACGGGAGCGGCGACGGACAGTAGACTCTCACAACCGACCCCCGCGACGAGGCCGCCTCCCATCACAAGGAGGCGGCCTCGCGCCATTCCGCCTACCCGAGGAGGGGCACGACGACGCCGTCCAGGAAGGCGGGGTGGAAAAGAAGCGGCGTCGGGGCGAGGACCCAGAACAGCGTCCAGAAGCGGCCGGGGGCGGTCCAACCCCGGGCCCGCTCGACCCACATCAGCGCACCGTGGAGCGCGAAGTAGAGCGTGGGCAGGCCGAAGCCGCCGCGCACCGGAAGCGAAATCGCCAGTTCGTGCAGCGCCCCTGAGAAGAGGAAGACGGCGAGCATCGCCGCGTTGCGCCCCACGAGCGGCGTGAGCGGGCGATAGAGGCCGATGGAGCACATCTCCGAGAAGGCGAGGTTCCATCGCCGCCCCCAGAACTCCGAGAGGCTCCTCGAGAGCGCCGAGGCGCGGCAGATCGCGTCGCACGCCACGCCATGGCGACGCCAGAGGCCCGCAAGCACCGAGAAGAGCCCGAAGTGGAACAGGAGCCCCAGCCCGCACATTATGCAGAGGACGCCCACGACGCGGCGCTCGGGACCGGCTGCTCTCGCCGCGGCGACGAACGCGGCGCCGATTGCCATCCGTACCAGGCCACGAAGGATCAGCCCGCCCGCGCCCGGGCGCGGCCGCCCCGACGGCTCCGAGAAGGCGCGCGGGTTCATACCGACCCAGAGGAGCGCGAACGCGAGCGCCCTCCCGAGGGGGAGCCGCGCTTCACTCTCGACGGCGACGACCCCCTTCATCGCCACGAGGACCACGGAGCACAGCGCGAGCATCCGGAACCCGGTCGGCTCCGCTGAGGTAGCGCGGTCCACGAAGAGGACTCCGCCCGCAACGACTCCCCACGCGAGCGCCCGTCCGAGGGTCGCCCGCCTCGCGCGGCCGGCCGCGAGCACCCCCGCGAGCGCGGCGAGCACCGCGCCGGCCACGGCGAGGACGGTCGGGAGTCCGGTCGGGAGGTACGCCTCCATCGCGTCAGCTCCCCATGACCGCGACCCAGCCGTACACGCCGGCGAAGTACGCGAAGGCGCCGCTGAACCCCCAGTGCGCCAGCTCGTAGATCAGCCCCTTCGGCGCGTCCGATCGGTCGTAGTACGTGAACTGGAGGACGAGGCGGACTCCCCAATACGCGGCGATGTACCCGCACACCGCGCGCGCCAGGGGCCCCCCGTCGAGCAGCCACGCGGGCGCCAGGGCGGAGAGGAGGCCCATGAGGAGGTTGGTCATGCAGATGTACGAGGCGTACGTCCAGAAGACCTGGCGCGTAAGCGGACGGAGCCGCGACGCCTGCTCCCTCCACCCCAGGGCGCGGGGAACGCCGAGGCTTGCGGCCGCGACGCCGATCTGGCCGATCCCCGCGAGCATCACCAGGGGTTCAAGCATGGATCACCTCCCGTCCCGATGCGCTGTGATCCTGCACCCCGCGCCGCACCGAGGCGCGAGGTCGTCCTCGAGGCGCGCGGCGAGCTGCGCATCCCCCACCAGCCCGAGCCAGGCGCTGATCCACCCCCGATTCCCCGAGAGCACGCCGATCGCCGCCCGCGCGAGCGGCAGGAGGAGGGGCTGGGCGAGGCGGAGCGACCACTCGCGGTACCCCTCGATGGCCCAGAGGCACATGATCCACGCCCGGGCCCCGAAGTAGACCCCGCCCTCGTCGCTGATGACGACCAACTCCTCCGGGGCGGCCTTCGCCTCGAACCCGGGGAACCGCGCGGCGAGCTCCTTCGACTGCGCGGGGAGGAACTCGAGCGGCAGGTACTTCGGCTGCCGCTCGATCCACCTCCGGCACGCGGAGCAGAAACCGCACGCCGCGTCGTAGAGGACGTAGAGCTTCTGCATGACATCACCTACCCGCGGCTCCCCGCGAGGAAGGCCTGCGGCGCCACCGGCGGCGGCTCCTGGCGCAGCATCGCGCGGCGACGGAGCCGCGAGAAGAGGTAGAGGTTGAAGAAGTGCATCCCGCCGAGGACGAGGAGCACGAGGCCGATCTTCGACGAGAACGCCTCGATCGCTCCGGACGCGGTCGACGGGCGGTCGCCGTACTTGAGCGTCAGCGTGTCGTACCCGATGTTGATCAGGTAGAAGCCGACGACGAGCAGGTGGTTGACCGAG
>CAZYRM010000345.1:0-5038 GCA_964649705.1 uncultured Planctomycetia bacterium | reverse complement strand
GTCGTCCTCGAGGATCCGCGACATCTCGAAGAGCACCCAGCGCACCTCGGGGCTGATCCTCGACGGGTCGCCGAGCTTCTTCATCTGCTCCGCGAACCACGGGAGCTTCGACATCCCCCTCTGGGTCTCCCGGAGCGACTTCTTCCTCGCGGGGGCGAGCGTGAACACGCGGTCGGCGTCCATGAGCGAGGTCATGACCAGCTTGATCACGGCCGCGCTCTTCGCCATGTCCGCGTCGACCTTGCGGAAGTCGTCCCAGCGCTTCTGGTCGGCGAACATCGCCGCCGCGACGTCCGCCTTCATCCCCTCGTGGTCCCCCTCCAGCTCCAGCAGGAGCCCCCGCAGGAAGAAGATGTCGCCGTCGTCCGGGTTCAGCATCACCCCGCGCTCGAGGTCCATCCGCGCGGCCTTCCGGTCGCGGTTGTGCAGCTCGATCGTCGCGCGCAGGAACAGGTACTTCGAGCTGGGCTTGAGGTCGATCGCCCGCGAGATGAGCGCCTTCGCCTCCTCGTACTCCCCCAGTCCGATCCGCACCCGCCCGGCCAGGTAGAGGACGCTCGGATTCCCCGGCGCGAGCGCGATCGACGCCTCGAGGTCCTCCCTCGCCCCCGGAAAGTCCATCAGCATGAACCGCGTCCCCCCGCGGGTCGCGAGGGCCCAGGAGGAGAGCGGGTCGAGCTCGATCGCCCGGTCGAGGTCGGCGAGAGCGGCGTCGTAGTCGATCAGCTCGTCCCGCACGCGGTTCATCTCGGAGCTGCCGGGCGTGAAGGTGTACGACCGCATCGCGCCGCGGAGGAAGAACACGTCGGCGTGGTTCGCCTCCTCGGCGGGGATGACCGAGAGGCGCGCGAGGGCCTTGTCGTGCTTCTGCTCCAGCGCGAGGACGTAGGCCTCGCCGAGCGCCGCGTACGCCGAGCCGGGCGCCGCCTTCCCCGCGCGCGAGAAGGCCTCCATCGCCTGCCGGACCGCCTCGTCGTCGTCGGTCCCCTTCCAGAGCAGCGCGTTCCCGAGGTGGTACCACGCCTCCGCGAGCGCGGGGTCGAGGCGGGTCGCCTCGCGGTAGTCGGCCAGGGCCGCTTCGGGCTGGCCGATCCGTTCCCGGTCGAGTCCGCGTCTCAGGTACGCGAGCGCGAAGGCCGGGTCGGCCTCGATCGCCGCGGTGATCCGAGGGATGCGCGCCTCCACGCGCGCGCGGCCCGAGAGGTTCCCCGGCGGGTCGGCCTGGGCGAGGAGGTCCCGTGCCTCTCTCCGCCGCTCCTGCACCTCGGCCAGGGCCGAGGCGTGGCGGGACTCCTTCCAGGAGAAGTACGCCCCGACCAGGGCGACCGCGATGAGCGGGAGCACGACCATCGCCCTGCGACGCCGCCCGATCCAGGAGAAGGCCCTCCCGAGCCGCGAGCGCGGCCGAGCGCGGATCGCCTCGCCGCGCGCGAACCTCCCCAGGTCGTCCGCCATCTCGCCGGCGGAGGCGTACCTCGCCGCGGGGTCCTTCTCCATCGCCTTGAGGCAGATCACCTCCAGGTCGCGAGGGGTCGACGGGGCGCGCCTCGACGGCGGGACGGGCTCCTCCTGCATGATGGCCTTGAGGAGCGCCACGAGCGACGTCGAGTCGAACGGCGGGGCGCCGACGAGGGCGCGGTAGAGGACCGCGCCGAGGGAGTAGACGTCGGCGCGCGGCGAGACCGCGTCGGCGTCGCCTCCGGCCTGCTCGGGAGACATGTACGTCGGGGTGCCGAGGAGGGACCCGCTGCGGGTCAGCTCCGCGGCGGAGCTTGGGAGCTCGACGTCCTTGGCGAGGCCGAAGTCGCCCAGACGGGCCCGGCCCGAGGGCTCGACGAGGATGTTCCCGGGCTTGACGTCGCGGTGGACGATCCCCTCGGCGTGGGCGAGGTGGAGGCCTCGGGCGGCGCCCTCGATCGTGCGCGCGATCTCGACGCAGGTGGGGTGGGAGGCTTCGATCCACTTGTCGAGGGGGAGGCCCTCGACGAGCTCCATCGTGAAGAAGTAGCGCCCGTCCTGCTGGCCGACGTCATAGACGCGGATGACGTTGGGGTGGACGAGGCGGGCCGCCGCGCGGGCCTCGCGAAGGAAGCGGGCGACGCCGACGGATTGCGGCGTGCCCGAGGGCGAGGGGGACGGCGTGCGGTCGGTGGAGGACTCCCCGGCGAGCGTCTTCAGCGCGACGGCGCGGCCGAGCTCGGTGTCCCAGGCTCGGTAGACGACGCCCATGCCGCCTCGGCCGATCTGCGCCTGGAGGAGGTAGCGGCCGAAGGGTGTGCCTTCCATTCCCGCAGTGTCAGACAGTCGCGCGCGGCTGACAAGGAAGATCCTGCGAGCAGGGAAACAGGATTCCGATCCGGGCAACGGACCATTCCGATGCTTTGAACACCGGACCGGTGTCATGCCGTTCGCCCATTTGACGCATCTCCAGGCCGGGCGAGGGGGTGGATGCGCAGCGACCGTGGTGCGCCTCAAGGCACGCGGATTGCTTCGTTATACCGGGTAGGAAAAGGACCTATCTGGTCCTTGTCTGGCGCCAGAAACGGTACTCGAGAGGAGGGAACATGGCTCGTGACACGGGCGAGGGCGATCTGCGCGTCGACCGGCGCGACTTCATGAAGATCACCGGGACGGCCGCGACCGCCGCGGGACTCTGTCACCTCTTCCCCGGCGAGTTCGCCATGGCCGAGGGGGAAGGAGAGGTCCCGAAGGGCGTCGACCGCCAGCTCCAGGCGCAGTGTCCCTACTGCGGCGTGGGGTGCGGGACGCTCATCCAGGTCCAGGGGGACAAGATCGTCGGGATCGTCCCCGACAAGCAGCACCCCACCAACAAGGGCGTGCAGTGCATCAAGGGCCTGAACGCCTACGAGCCCGTCTACCGCGACCGCCTCGAGACCTGCCTCGTTCGCAAGGACATGAGCGACCCGCTCAAGGGGCACGTCTCCGAGTCGAAAGGACGCTTCGACGACGACGTCTGGCGCGCGGTCCCCTACGCGGAGGCCGAGGAGATCGTCGCTGAGCGGATCGCCGCGATCATCAAGGAGAACGGCGGGAACGCGGTCGGCCTGAACGGCTCCGGCCAGCTCACGATGGAGGCGCAGTGGATCGAGAACCTCCTGATGAAGGGGATCATCCAGTCGAACTCCATCGAGGCGAACGCGCGGATGTGCATGACGTCCGCGGCGACCGGCTACTTCGCGACGTACGGCTCCGACACCCCGCCGACGAGCTACGACGACATCGAGCAGGCCGACTTCATCACGTTCTGGGGGCACAACGCACGTGAGGCGCACCCCGTCCTCTTCTGGCGCGTCGCGGACCACAAGAAGGCGGCGGACATCCCGACGCTGATCGCCGACCCCCGCCGCACGGGGAGCGTGATCGGCCTGGAGGACGTCAACCCGCGCAACTCCTACCACTTCGCGACGCTGAACGGCGACATCAGTTACCTGAACTGCATCGCCCACGTGATCCTCACGAAGCATCCCGAGGCGGTGATGCCCGACGAGTGGCTCGACAAGAACACGACGGGCTGGAAGGAGTACATCGAGGCGGTCAAGGCGCGGTACTCGCCCGAGCAGGTGATCGAGCGGCTGAAGCTCCTCGACCGCGGCCGCGTGACCGTCGAGCAGATCGAGACCGTGGCGAAGCTCTGGGCCGACGCCTCCGTCAAGGGCCGTGAGCGCGGCAAGGGCGGCGTCCTGACCTTCTGGGGCATCGGCTACAACCAGATGCTGCACGGGCAGCACAACACGATCTCCATCATCAACCTCCACCTCCTCACGGGGAACCTGGGCCGCCCGGGGTGCGGGACGCACTCCCAGACGGGCCAGCCCAACGCGATGAGCGAGAGGCTGATGGGAGGCCTCACCGGGCGCCTTCCGTTCAACAAGGGGCTCGACGACGACAAGTGGAGGGCCTGGGTGAACGAGTGCTGGAGGCTCCCCGAGGGGCGCCTGGAGGTGACCAAGACGCTCAAGAACCCCTTCGTCATCGGCATGATGGAGCGCGCCTTGAAGGGCGACCTCAAGGCGATGTTCTGGATGTACACGACGCACATCCACATGCCCGACTGCGCGACGCTCGTCCGCCCCGCGCTCCACAAGATGTTCGTCGTCGTGCAGGACATCTACCGGCACGCGCCGAACCTCCTCTACGCCGACGTCGTCTTCCCCGCGATCACGTGGGGCGAGTGGTCGGGAGGCGTCTACATCCAGAGCGAGCGGCGACTCTACGTCTGCGACGGCGTGAGCGTCGGCCGCAACGAGACCGGAGAGGTGCTCACGGGCGCCCTGCCCGACATGGATCTCGCCATCGACAAGGCGAAGTCGATCGGGAAGAAGCTGGGCCTCGACGTCGACAAGATCCTGCCCTATCAGAAGACGATCAAGAACGCCTACGGGCAGGAGTTCTACAACCCCGAGGACGTCTTCCGAGACATCCTGAAGGCGTCGAAGGGGTCGGACGCCGACCTGAGCGGGATGCTCGAGGTCGAGGAGAAGGACAAGATCGGGCTCTACGAGCAGCTCCGCCGCCTGCGCGGGATCCAGTGGCCCGCGCCGAACTACGACATCGCGAAGCGGGGCGGCACGCCCAGGCGCTACCTCGGACAGGAGGCCTGGGAGAACAAGCCGTACGGCGCCTTCGCCACGAAGGACGGGAAGGCGCACTTCAAGCTCTGCGAGCAGAACTACGACACGCTCAAGGAGACCGCGGCGAAGTTCATGACGTACGGAGAGTCGGTGGGGGTGCTCGTCCACCAGGGAAAGACGCCCCTCGAGGTCCTGGCGGCCGCCGAGAAGCAGACGTTCCTGATCGACAACCCGGA
Source organism: uncultured Planctomycetia bacterium (assembly GCA_964649705.1). Lineage (GTDB taxonomy): Bacteria > Planctomycetota > MHYJ01 > WSZJ01 > CAZYRM01 > CAZYRM01. The sequence goes on along the minus strand of CAZYRM010000345.1, from coordinate 210 downwards.
GCTGCTCGTCCACGCGCGGGACAACGCGCTCGTGCCCGAGCTGCCCGACCTCGACTTCTACGACGACAAGGCGAAGACGCTGATCGACGCGCTGAAGGAGAACAAGTACCCGTTCTGGCTCGGCCTGGGAATCGTGTACGAGCACTTCCACTCGGCGAAGACGATCCGCGGGTCGTCGACGCTCAAGCTCGTGCCCGAGCAGTACGTGGA
>CAZYRM010000344.1:0-5093 GCA_964649705.1 uncultured Planctomycetia bacterium | reverse complement strand
CGATGTTCGGGCCGGCGGTCTACAAGGCGATCGCCAAGCCGGTCGCCGAGCTCTGTCCCGAGCTGGCGGAGGGGGTCGAGTCCGCGCTCCGGGACGGGCAGAAAGTCGAAAGGGAGGCCCAATCACTGCCTGGCGGGGCGCACCTGGTCTCGATCCTGGTCCTCGGCTCGACCACGGAGCGCAGGGGGCTGGTCGTGCGCTTTACGCCGAAGGCCCCTCGGCCCTGACCGCTCTTACACGTCGGCCGCCTTCAGCCATTCGAGCGTGACGCGGCACTCCGGGTATCCCTGCCGCGCGGCTTCGGCGAGGACTGCGGAGGCCTCGGACGCGAGCGCGCGCAAGTCCGGCGATGCCGCTGCGGGCGAAAGGCGGCGATCGAGGCGTGGTCCATGTCAGCGCAGCTCGTCGACGACCTCCCAGCCGGCGCTCGTCGGGTCGGTCGCGGGCCAGCGCAGGACGGGCGCGTTGTGGCCCAGGTCCTTGCGGTACATCACGCCCTTCTCGTTCACGATGTAGTGGAATCGCACGACCTCGACGTGCTCTCCGTGCTGCTTGCACCCGCAGTGGTAGTTCGCGCCGTAGTGCTCGGGCCACGCACAGAAGGCGAAGGCGCTCGGGTGCGTCCATGCCTTCCCGTCGCCGTCCGCGTCGATTTGCAGCGGACGTCCCTGCTCGTCGGCCGACATGGCACCCACCCAGTACCCGTACATGGCGGCCGTCCCTCCGACATCTTTGTAGGACGCCGCACCCATGAAGTCCATCGCGGCAGTGCAGCGTTCAATCAGAATCAGCGATTGCCCACTGGCGTCCTTCATGGGATAGAACCCGGCCCAGTCGCGGGTCCAGTAGTCCTGGACGCCGTTGCCGTCGAGGTCCCTCGCGCGGGACTCGCCCTCGGCCTTGAAGGCCATCGTGAGGACGATCTGGATCGATCGATCCGGCGAGGACATTCTTCTGCAGTTGCTCGTCGGCCAGGCCACCAAGGACGCGATCACGGCAACGACGCACATGGCCAGGACCAGACCGCTATGGCGGGACCACCCGGAGGGCTCATCGGACATGCCAGCACGCTATCGGATGCCCGTTGCCGAGTCAACGTCGCTTGGGGTGTGCCAAGAGTGGAGTGTGCCAAAGACCGCGAGACACGTGCCGGACGGATTCCCTCCGGAGCCTCTGGCCTCCTCGCGTGAGATAGGTCTGTTCACGCGCTCTTCATAGGAGGAAGCCATGAGTCAAGACCTGCTGGATCGGCTGAACCTGTCCGTCGTCGAGGAGAGCGAGGCCGAGCACGTCGCCGGAGGGATCCTGGGGTCCGCGGAGTACTTCCTGGTGAATCCCGCGGGCACCGTGCTGAATCGCACCGTGCTCTCTGGGCTATTCAACAGCGCTTCGTAGGCCGGCCTCCGTCGCGGGGGCCTGGTAGACCACCTCGATCAGGCGCTCGGTGGACGCCCGCCAGGCCGCGTCGAGCGCCTCCTGGTCCGCGAATCGGGCGGTCGCGAGCCTCCGCGCCGGGAGGTGGAACACGAGCGTCGGAGCGTCGAACGGCCACGGCGCGACGAACACCGAATCCCCCACTCGGCGCGCCTCGATGCGCCCGAGCCCGTCGTGGTCGGTGACCCACGGGCTCTTCCACCCGTCCAGGGCGAGCAGTGTGAGGCCGTCGAGGAAGGCGATCCACGCCGAGTGCCGCCTCACGGGTTCGGGCAGGGCCTCCCAGGACCCTCCGATCCGCAGGCTCGCGAGCATCCCGTTCTCCCGCGCGCGCTCCTCCGCGTAGAACGCGCGGTCCTCCGGATCGGTGCGCTTCTCGAACATCCGCATGCCGTGCAGGGAGACGAGCAGCCCGACATACTCACCCATCTCCGAGGCGCGTGCGACCCCGCGGCGCCAGATCGCCCGGTACTCGTCACGCGGCATCTGGCTGTAGGGCGTCGCCCCGCCCGCGACGCTCAGCCTCGGCCGCTCGTCGAACTCGCGCCAGCCGTTGTCGTGCTCGCGGGCGCCGCGGACCAGCTCCGCCCGTGGATCGGGCGCCTCGCTGAGCCGCGCCGCGAGGTCGCCCGAGAGGTGCGCGTGCTGCTCCTGCGTCAGGAGGAGGAGGCCGTCTCCGTCGGGACGGACGATCATCGCCGTCACTCCCCCGCCAGGGTGACGACGAGCTCGCGCGTGCGGGATCGGTTGTCGAAGTCGATCAGGACGACCTGCTGCCAGGTGCCGAGGAGGAGTTTTCCCCGTGCGAAGGGGACGACGAGCGACGGTCCGAGGAGGGAGGCGCGCACGTGGGAGTGGCCGTTCCCGTCGTGCCAGCGCTCCTCGTGGTGATACCGCGCGCCCTCGGGGGCGAGCCGATCGAAGAGCTCCTCGAGGTCGGCGACGAGTCCCGGCTCGAACTCGACGGTGGTGAGCCCGGCGGTGGAGCCGGTGACGAAGACGGTCGCGGTCCCCTCGTGGAGACCGCTCTGGTCGATCATCGCCGCCACCTCGGAGGTGATGTCGACCACGTGGCAGTGGCCCTTCGTCGGAACCCGCAGCGACAGCGTCCGGACGGCCATGGAGGCGGATGGTACCGGTCGGACATGAGGAAAGCAATCGGGCGGATGCAGGCCTTGCGCGTTCCTGTCCACGGACTAGCGCCCGCCCTTCCCCGGCGCGGAGGAAGGACGTGACGGCGGGCCCGGGGCCGCGGATGATGTGCGGACTCGTCGGGGAGCAGCACTCTGGCTCGGGTGTCGATTCGCGAGCGCCTGCAGGTGTACCTGATGGAGGGCGTCGAGGTGGCCCTCCTGATGGCCGGGATCTGCCTCGGCGGGACGCTTGTCGAGTGGCCCTCCTCCCCAGTGCGCCTGGCGATCGACGACCCGGCCCTCAGACGCGCGGTTCTCGCGGTCCTCGTGGGCCTGACGATCGTCGGGATCGTGCACTCCCCGCTCGGGAAGCGCACCGGAGCGCACTTCAATCCGGCCGTGACGATCGGGTTCCTGCGCCTGGGGCGGATTCGGCCGTGGGACGCGGCGTTCTACGTGGTTGCGCAGGCGCTCGGCGGCATCTTCGGCGTGGCGGGCTGCGCCCTGCTCCTCGGCGGTCGTCTGGCGGCCCCCGAAATCGGATACCTCGTCACCGTGCCGGCCGCGGGAAGTGGGACGGCCTTCGCGCTCGAGGCGGCGATGACGTTCGCCCTCATGCTCGTCATCCTCGTGGTTTCTCAGCGGGCGCGGACCGCGCCGTTCACGGGGACCGCCGTGGCGATCTTCGTGGCGTTGCTGATCGTGGCGGAGGCCCCGCTCTCCGGCGCGAGCCTCAACCCGGCGCGCACGCTGGGATCGGCCGCGGGGGCGGGGATGTGGACGGGACTCTGGGTCTACCTTTGCGCCCCGACGCTTGGGGCGCTTTGCGCCGCGCAGGTCTACGACAGCATCCGGGGACGGTGCGTGGGGTGCTGCAAGCTCGACCACGACTGCTGCAAGCCGTGCCTCCACTGCGGCCTCGTGAAGGGACCGCTCGTCGAGGACGCGCCTCGGTCCTGAGCGCGGGAATCCGCGAGGACCGTCGAGGGGATGATCGACTTCAAGGCCTGCGCTCAGGCCTTCGCTCCGGCCGGGCCGGTCGACGGCGCGCAAGGCGGATCTTCGCGAGAGCCAGCGCGGCCATGGGTACCGAGAGCCAGCTGACCAGGATCGCCGCGTTCTGCGGGCAGACCCAGGTATCCGTCTCGACGGGGCCGGCGAGGACGCCCTCCAACCGGTCGCCAAGCCTGCTGCCGGGATGGCGGCGGTTCAACTCCGCGACCACCACCGGCCGGACCTTCGCCATCTCGTCTCGGGGCAGGGAAACGGGGTTGGCGGCGTCTCCAACCCCCGAGTAGCGGTCCGCATTCAGCCAGTACTCCCAGTGGCCCGTCAGTCGGAATAGGCCCAGGATGGGCATGAACCGCCACTTCCACGTCGCGCCGTTCCAGCCGCCCCACCCGCTCGCCACCATCCAGAGCGGCTCGACGCCCCTCGACTGCGCGTAGGGCACGATGCGGAACGAGTCCCCGTCGCGGGTCACACACACGAGTTCCCTGTTCAGCTCATCCCGGTCGAACGGCTCGGGGACGCGAGGAGGCCACAGGGTCCACAGCGCGAGGTTTTGCAGGAGCATCAGCAGCGGCAGGACCAGCCAGACCCGGGCGGGAAGGAACAGGACGCGGCACGTCGAGTCCGAATGATCCATGCCTCGACCACGTAGGTGGGGTGCGACGGGAAGGCGAGCCCCCTGAACGCTGGCGCAGATCGTATCCCTGCCGACGGTCGCCAGCAAGGCTTGCGCCGCTGGGGCCGCCTTTCGACGCCCGGTCACCCGATCCGCGCGAGGGTGAAGGCCTTTGCTCCGCCTACCTCGCCCCCCAGGAAAGCGTCAGATCGATGTGCACCGTTGTGGGCTTGTCCGTCTCGTTGAACACGACGTAGCCGTACTTGTGACCCGCGGCCACGGTGCACGGCACGGCGCCTTGCTTCGTCGCATCAACTGGGATCTGCTTGTCTCCCCACTCCTCGTCGAGCTGGGGCGTATACCCGCCTGCTCCGACCTCGGCCATGTAGATTCCGACGTCGGTTTCCCGCGCAATCACTCGAAAGGTGATTGAGCCCGCCCTGCCTCGGCTCGACGAGTCCCCAGAACGTGGTGTGGGGCTGAACCGTGATGTCGGCCGATTGGATCGAGGTGGTCCCAGACTCTGGGAGGGCCCGTTTCCTGTGCAGGAGGTACTGTACGCCGAACGCGACGGCGACGAGGAGCGCGAGACTGCCCAGGCACCTGAGGCTGATCCGCGCCCGCGACAGGGCCAGGCCGCAGGACGGGCAGCGGACGACATCCGATAGCTCGACCTTGCACCTCGGACAGATGGGCCTCCCCGCCTCGTTTCTGAACATGCTGGTCACGCGCGGAGTATGGTCAGCAGGTCGACCGCCTGCAATCCTCTCCGACTCGCCCTCCGCGACCAACCGCATTCTCGTCCTGGATCCTCGCGCCCGCGCGCGCGACCCGAGCCCCGAGACCCGCCGCCCGTTCCACGTGCCCGTTCCACGTGCCCGTGCCCGTGCCCGATCGCA
>CAZYRM010000343.1:0-5118 GCA_964649705.1 uncultured Planctomycetia bacterium | reverse complement strand
ATCGCAGGACCCACGACACGGCGCGGCGTCCCCACGAGGGGAGCGCTCGGCTCCACGCCATGGCGAGCACGAGGAGGGCGAGGAGCGGGAGGGCGTAGACCTTGAGGTCGGGCCGTGCGAAGTCAAACACGCGGGGCATTCTACCGGCCGCCCCGGCCCGCGCCAACACTCGTTCGTACCTCGCCGTGCCTCGACCCATCTCGAGGTCGTTCCCGCGCACTTGACCGCACGGGGAATGCTCGATAGCCTTGACGTGGAGGTAGGCCATGAGGACGACACGACGCGTCATGCTGCGGCCCGCGCCCGGGCTCGTGCGGACGATCGAACAGGCTGCAGGCCCTGCCGCGCGCGGTCGCATCGCCGCGATCGACGTGGTCACCAAGCGGTTCTTCCTGGGGGCGACCGTGATTGAGGCAGCCGACCGCGGTCGGTCGGAGCTGGGCGACCCCAGCCACGAGTTCTACTTCATCCGCATCGGTTCGCGCGCGGTGGACAGGCATCGCGGAAGGCTCAGACCGCGGTGAAGCGCGCGCTCCTCGGCCGGGTGACGCGCGACGAGGCCTTTCTCGAGGCACGTTTCCGTGGGGGCGTACTCGACTTCGACTCGTGTGGGTCACTTCGTCTGGTCGTCGACACCGGTTTCTCCGGCGCCATCTCGCTGCCCACGGATCGTGTTCGGGAGTTGCAGCTCGATCGCCTCGGCGTCGAATCCTATGAACTCGCGGACGGCGCCACGGTCGAGGTCGGCGCGTACCGGGGCACGGTGATTGCGTTTGGGCGCCGACTCGAACTCCCTGTCCTGGCCCTGGGCGCGGATCCCCTCGTGGGGATGCAGTTTCTGCACGCGCTCGCGGGGCGAGTCCAATTCGACCTGCGACGCGGAGTCCTGCGACTGATCCCCCTTCCCCGGCGAGGTTGGCGGAGTACCCGGTAGGTCCATTTCCGCGCGCAGGCGGCTGGTCAGATCCGTGATCGGAACTATGCGCCCACGGCTGGAGGCGGAACGCCGGCCCGCTTCGAGGCGCCGCGCTGGGCGAGGCACCTAGGTAGGGTCTACCAGGTGGACCCGCGGATCCGCACCCATAGTGCGGGGAACGATGCAGATCATTGCGCTCATCCAGACGCCCGAGTTCGTGAGGCGCATTCTGGATCACCTGATGCTCTCTTCGACCGAGCCGCCAGGGCGCTCTCCGCCCTCCCCCACCACGTCGAATGAGCCGACATACGATTCGCTCTTTCACGACCTCCCCTGGGAGGAGCCGAGGTTCGAGGAGGAGGAGCCGACCTACGAGGGGGACCGGCCTCCCAACGACGAGCCCATCGGCGACGCCCGCGAAGCGGGCCGGTGCGTAGACCTCGGCGGACGAAGCCTGCGACGAGGCGGGCGCGAGGGGCGGGGTGCCCGCGAAGCGGGCCGGAGATGCCCCGTCTCGCGAGCGCCCGTCGACGTCTGCCGATCGAGATCCTCGGCTCGACCCTTGCGGTCGACCGCCGCGACAGGTACGACCTGCCCTGTTCGCGCGTGGCGCGGGCGGGAAATGGGGCCATCCGTCGGTCATCCCCGTCCTACGCCGTATCCAACTTCCTATTGCTTTCTTTCGCAAGTACGCCAAGACCAAGTAGCGGGACGGCGCGGCGCCACCTCTTCAGGCGAGGCCACAGACTTCGCCCTCGCAAGACGCCACGCTCTCGCTCACCTCGCTTCCGGACCTCGTGGACGATTGGGCGCAGCAGGCGAGACGACGACCGCGACCGCGTCGACGAGCGTCGAGAGGGTGATCGGTTTGCTCAAGATCAAGTCGACCCCCTCCATGGACGCGCCCGCGGCCTTCATCTGGTCGCCCCATCCGGTGAGCAGGATCACCGGCATCCCCGGTTTGGCCCGCTTTACCGCGGCGGCGAGCTGTTCCCCGGTCATCTCCGGCATCCCCTGGTCCGTCACGATGAGGTTGTATCGGCCTGCGAAGAATCTCTCCAGCCCCTCGCGGCCGTTCGATGCCACGTCCACCTCATGCCCCACCGCGGCGAGGTAGCCAGAGACGACCTCCCGCACCAGGGGCTCGTCGTCGACCACGAGGACCCGGAGCAGGCCTACGGGACCCGACTCCACGAGCTTCGTCGGGAGCGGCGTGTCTCCGCTGCGAAATGGGATGGCGAGACGCACGCGCGTCCCCTCACCGGGCGCGCTCTCGATGTCGATCGTGCCGTTGTGTCGTTGCATGACCCCGTAGGCCATGGCAAGTCCGAGGCCCGAGCCGTGGGCTCCCTTCGTCGTGAAGAACGGCTCGATGCACCGGCGTCGGACTTCCTCCGTCATTCCCATGCCCGTGTCCCGGATCTCCACCACGACCCGCCGTCCGTCCGACCGCGTTGAGATCGTGACCCTTCCTCCCGACGGCATCGCGTCCACGGCGTTCAACAGGAGATTGATGAGGACCTCGCGCAACTCGACCTCATTGGCGGGGACATCCGGGAGGTCTGTTCCCAGGTCGGCACCCACCTGGATGTCGATTCCCTTCGACTGCGCCATGTCCTTCCAGCGGGGCTGCGTGAGGGAGATGGCGTCCTCCACGACCTTGTTGATCACGACTGGCATGCTCACTTCCGCCTCGTCGCGAGTGCGATAGAATTCTCGCAGCCGACGCACGACGACGGAGGCGTCCATGGCCGACCTGCGAATCAGGTCCACGTGCCGCCGCACGGCCGACGGATCCGTCAGGAGCTCGGGCCGCGCAAGGAGCAACTCGGCGAAGCCCAGGATGGCCGCGAGGGAGTTGTTGAAATCGTGGGCGATTCCGCTCGCCATCGTTCCGATCGCGCGCAGGCGCTCGTGCTGGATGACTCCGCGCTGCGCACGTTCGCTCTCCGCCAGCGCCGCGTCGAGCCTCCGGTTCGACTCCCGCAGCAACTGCTCGGCCGCGTTCCGTTCCGTGATGTCGCGCGCGATCGAGGCGATCCCGGTGACGCGGCCTTGCGCATCGCGAATCGGGTCCCAGCAGTGCCAGACGTCAATCCTGCTGCCGTCCTTCCGGAATCGGTAGGTCTCCATCGGCGGGACTCGTTCCCCCTGACGAATGCGTGCGAAGGTGTCCCGGACGATGTCGACCCGCTCGGACGGGACGAGATTCAGGTAGGGCCGCCCCACGACCTCCGCGGCCGAATAGCCGTACATCCACTCCGCCCCAGGGTTCCAGCTCAGGACTGCGCCGTCCAGTGTCAGCCGGATGATGGCGTCTCGCGACGCTTCGACGATCGCGGCCAGGGCGGAGTCCGCCTCCGCGAACCGGGTCCGCGGAGTCACGTCACTGGAGATGAGGAGGGCGAGTCTCGCGGAGGGGTGGCTCGGAAGGGTCGACAGGCGGTTCCGGTACAGCGCGACGGTCCCCTGCGGACCTGGCCCGGTCGCCTCGAAGTCGACCGGCTCTCCTGTTCGAAAGCACACCTCGATGGCGTAAACTACGCTTTCCCGCGAGTCGAGGTCAAAGAGGTGTTGGCAGTACAGGTCGACCCCCGCTTCTGTCGCATGACTTCCCAAGCGGCGATTCATGTACAGGACCGTACCCGCCGCGTCGATGGTTGCGATCAGGTCGGGGGCGTTCTCAGCCAGGGTGCGCCACTGCTGGAGCGTCGTCTTGAGACGGGCCGACTGCTCGGTCACGATCCGCTCCTCGAGCTGGAGGAGTTGCTCCAGCGTGGCGACCTTCGCCCGGAGACCAGCCAGCGTCCGGTCGTCGTTCACGGCGCACCGGATGCGTTCGCCACACTGTCGCGCGAGAACACTGTCCCCCCGTCGAAAGGCAGCAAGGCGAGCTTCAGGGAGAGTGCGAGCGGGGAGAACATTTCGGCCGTGTCGCGGGGGAGGGAGACCTTGGAGAAGAGGATCACCGAGAACATGTCTCCCGAGGGGAGGACTCCGCCGAAGCCGACGACGCTGCGGATCCCGAACGGACGGACGAAGTCCTCCTGGGCCGGGAGGAAGGCGCTTCCGTCCGCCTCTGCCACATGGAACACGCCGAAGGAGGTCTGCGCGAGGTCAACGACGAGACTAGGATCAGGGCGCACGACCTGCGCGACGTCGATCCCGAGCTGCTTGATGAGCTGCGAGATCATCGGTGCGCGTTCGACGGCGCTGACGCTTTCGAGGGGGATGGCCTGGTGTCCCCGCGACCGGGTGCGGTCGTTCCAGTCGGGCTTGTCGCCGGTCGTTCCGAGAAGAACCAAGCACCGTGTCTGCGGGTCCTCGACGGTCGAATGGAGCATCCTGGACGCGAAGTCCTGGAGCCGGGGCTCGAGCGCACCGTAGGCATGGGTCTTGAACAAGCGCACGAGGGCGCAGGCTGGGGCGCGGAGCTCACCGTGGACAAGGTCCCGGTGGAGGAGTCGGACGGTACGCTCGGCCACCTCTTCCATGGAGGCGGCCCCCGCGCCAATGCATCGGAGCGCCGCTCCGCACTCGAGAATCTGCGCGAGATCCAGGCCATTGAGGTCGTACATGCCCCGTCCCCCCCGTTCCACACGGGAGCGGGAGCCGCAATGCGTATTCGGCGAGCGCCGGTTGGCAGTGCCGGCGCTCGCTCCCCCCATCGATCCTGACGGGGGTCATTCGGCCCCCCCTCGTCGAGCGCGGGTACGCTACGCAAATGCCCCTAGGGTGTCAAGGGGTCGTCCGCGGGAGGAGGGGGCGGGCGGGAGATGCAGGAGGTCGGGTCGCAAGGGTGGTACGCAGACTCCCGCCCGCCCCGAGGATTCCTACGACTCCGCCGGAACGGCGTACGGGATCTTCGGCGCCGCGATCTTCGAGTAGATCCGCGCGCCCAGGCCGAACAGGCAAACCACGATCAGGATCAAGCCAAACGACAGGACGAATGGCAGGACGTAGCCGAACGCCTCGAGGAGCACCGCCCCGCCCTTCCCGAAGTGCTCCACTCCCCTGCCGTGAGCCTCCTGAACCTCACCGAGTCCCTGCCCGGCCGCGCGAACTCCAGGTCGTATGCCCGCGCGATTCCTGCCTCCGTCGTCTCGTGGATCCCCCCCGCCGCGCGCTGTTCCAGCTCCGCGACGTAGCTGCGAACGCCCTTCGGGTGCGGTTCCCACCCGTCGCTGGGCGTGATGGATTAT
>CAZYRM010000342.1:3638-5144 GCA_964649705.1 uncultured Planctomycetia bacterium | reverse complement strand
GGGTCAACGGGAGCCGCGTCGAGGAGCACTTCCTCAGGGACGGCGACTGCATCCGGGTCGGGAACACGAGCCTGCTGTACCGGGAGAAGCGTGCGGAGGCGCCCAAGGCGTGAAGATGCGCTGGCTGCTTGCGGCGATCCTGGTCTCGAGCCCGTTCGGCGGCTGGAATGCCGCCCTCGTGGGGGCCGAGGAGGCCACGCTCGAGATCCGCCAGGTCGACGCGGACGGATTCCCGACGGTCAAGCTGTTCATCTCGATCTCCGACGCCCAGGGGAACGCGCTCACCGACGTCGCCCCGGGCTCCTTCCGCGTGGACGAGGGAGGCAAGGACGCCGCGAGCCCCGACATCCCCGCGGGGAACGAGCCCGTGATCTCCTTCCTCGTCATCGACCGCTCCGGCAGCATGACCGAGGGGGAGAAGATGTCGCAGGCCAAGGAGGCCGCGACGCGATTCATCGACATGATGCGGCCGGGGGACCGGACGGGGATCATCGCCTTCGACTCGAGGGTCGACACGCTCACCGATCCCATCGAGGACAAGGCCGCGCTCAAGATGTGCGTCCGCGGGATCAACGCCGAGGGGGAGACGGCCTTCCTCTCCGGCGTGAAGATCGCCCTGGAGGCCCTCTCGGGGCAGAAGGGGCGCCGCTCGGTGATCGTCCTGACGGACGGGATGGACAATCAGAGCGGTCAGCGCGGAGACACGCTTGAGAAAGTCTCCTACCGCGCCGCCGAGCTCGGCGTGCCCGTCTTCGCGATCGGCCTCGGGGAGAACGCCCTCTCGGACGTGCTCGGGCGCCTCGCCCAGCGGAGCCACGGGAAGTACGCCTTCGCGCCGTCGGGGCAGGAGCTGATGGGGCTGTTCCAGAGGCAGGCGGAGCAGATCCAGAAGGAGTTCGTCCTCACGTACACGTCGCCGAACTCGGCCCGGGACGGGTCTCACCGGGACGTGCGCGTCCGAGCCACCTGGAGAGGGACCGAGATTGAGGGAACGAACGGCTACGCCGCGGGCGGGCCGCTGCCGCAGGGGGCGGCCGAGACCCAGGGCGGAGGGAAGGCCTGGGCCGTGTTCCTCGTGCTGGCGATCGTGATCGGCTTCCTCGGCGCCGCGCCCGTGCTCCTCAAGCGCGCCCAGGAGAAGGCCGCGGAGGCCCCGGCGGCGGCGCCTGCCGCCACGTCATCGTCCGCGCCCGCGCCCGCGGACGCGCCCAAGGGGCGTGTGCGGGTGATCGCCCCGACGCAGCCTCCTCCTCCTCCCCCTGCGCCTGGGCGCGTGAAGATCCTCTCGGCTCCGGAACCTCCCCCGGCGCCTCCCCCGCCCGACGCGCCGCCCGCGCCGGCCCCGCCATCGGAAGCGGCCGCCGGGGCGCCTGCGAAGGGCGGCCCTCGCATCCGGATCCTGCCGGCGGGAGAGCCGCCCCCCCCCCCCCCCCCACCCCCCCCCCCCGCCCGCCCCGCCCCCCGCGCCGGGGCCGCCCCCGTCGGCGGGGCGCCCCCCCCCCCCGG
>CAZYRM010000342.1:0-3628 GCA_964649705.1 uncultured Planctomycetia bacterium | reverse complement strand
CTGCGCCCGCAGCCCTGCCCTCCGAAGCTGGCGCCGCAGCGCCTGTGAAGGGGGGCCCGCGCATCCGAATCCTTCCGTCCGGCGAGCCCCCCGCCGCCGAACCCCCGCCTCCCGACCCCTCGAAGCTCGCCCCGAGCGAGGGCGAAGCCCGAGTCGAGGGGCCTCCCCCCGCGCCATGATTCGACTCGACGGCGTCCAGAAGCGCTACATGCAGGGGCGCCAGGAGGTCCTCGCGCTCCGTGGGGTCTCTCTCGCCGTCCCGAAGGGCGACTTCGTCGTCGTCATGGGGCCGAGCGGCTCGGGCAAGAGCACGATGCTCAACCTCGTCGGCGGGCTGGATCGCCCCACGTCGGGCGAGGTCACGCTCGACGGCGCGCGGGTCTCGCAGATGGACGACGACGCCCTGACCCTCTTCCGTCGGCGGCGGATCGGCTTCGTCTTCCAGTTCTTCAACCTCCTGCCGACGCTCACGGCGGAGGAGAACGTCGCCCTCCCGCTCCTCCTCGACGGACGCAACCTGGCGTCGACCCAGGCCGACGTCGGGGCCCTCCTCGATCGCATGGGCTTGTCGGAGCGCAAGACGCACCGCGCGGACGAGCTCTCCGGCGGCGAGCGGCAGCGGGTCGCGCTCGCCCGCGCGCTCGTGACGAAGCCCGCGATCCTCCTCGCCGACGAGCCGACGGGAAACCTCGACTCGAAGACGGGAGAGGGGATCCTCGGGCTCCTCCGCGAGTCGAACGAGTCGCTCGGTCACACGATCGTCATGGTGACGCACGATCCGAACGCCGCGGCCTACGGGAAGCGCGTGATCCGCCTCAAGGACGGCGTCATCGAGGCCGACCCCTGAAGAACCTGTTCCGCTACATCTCGCTCCGTCGCTTGCGCGCCCAGAAGGGGCGGTCGTTCCTGACCACCTTCGGGACGGCGCTCGGCGTCGCGATGTTCGTCGCCGTCGTCGTGGTGAACCGGAGCGTCATCGCCTCCTTCCGAGGCAGCGTCGAGGCGATCTCGGGGAAGGCGACGCTCCAGGTCTCGAGCGCGGGCAAGGGCGCGGGGATTCCCCTCTCCCGCCTGCCCGAGGTCCGGGTCGCCGGGGTCCGCCGCGCCGCCCCCGTGATCCAGTCGAACGTCGTGACGCGCGGGTGCGGCGGAGAGGCGATCGTCGTCGTCGGTGTCGCGCCGGCCGAGGACGCCGAGATGCGCGAGTACGCGCTGGCGCAGGCCGATGTGACGATCCGCAACCCCCTCGACCTCCTCAGGCTCGACGCCCTCCTCCTCGGAAAGGCCTTCGCGGAACGGCACGGCCTCGACGTCGGCTCGACCATCGAGCTCCTCACGAAGGGCGGCGTGAAGCGGTTCCGGGTCGCGGGGACGCTCGAGCCCAAGGGCCCGGCGGCCGCGTTCGGCGGAAACGTCGCCGTGATGCTCCTCCCCGCCGCCCAGGTCGCGTTCGGGCGGCAGGGGAGGGCGGACTGGTTCGACGTCGAGACGGAACCCGGGGTCTCCGTGGACGAGGTGGCCGCGCGGATCCGCGGCGCGATGGGGGAGGGGATCGCCGTGGCCCGCCCCGAGAGCCGAGGCGAGCACGTGGAGCGGATGCTCGAGACGTTCCAGTCGGGCCTCTCGATCGCGAGCGTCGTGGCGCTCTTCGTCGGGATGTTCCTGATCTACAACACGATGACGATCGCGGTCCTCCAGCGCAGGCAGGAGATCGGGACGCTGCGCGCCGTCGGTGCGACCCGCGCGCAGATCCTCGCCCTCTTCTGCTCGGAGGCGGCGGCGATGGGCCTCCTCGGCGGGGCCATCGGCGTGCCGCTGGGGATCCTGCTCGCGCGAGGCGCCCTGGGGACGGTCGCGGAGGTCCTCACGAGCGTCTACGTCCTGACGAGCGCGACGGAGGTCCACGTCCCGACGGGGACGCTTCCGCTGGGCGTCCTGGTGGGCATGTTCGCGAGCACGGCCTCGGCGTTCATCCCCTCGTGGCACGCGACGCGCGTCCCGCCGATCGACGCGATGCGGAGGTCGTCCGCCGAGACGGGCAACCGGCGGCGATACGTCTGGTACCACCTCGTCGGGGCGCTCTCCATCCCGTTGGCGTGGTGGCTGATCACGTACAAGCCGATCCCGAAGACGAACTGGAACGGCTTCGTGGCGATCTTCTCGCTGCTGGGCGGTTTCTCGCTCTTCTCTCCCGGCGCGACGCTCCTCGTCGCGCGCGGGCTCCGAGCCGTCTTCGGCGAGGTGCTCGGCGTCGAGGCGCGCCTCGCCCGCGATCACCTCGTGCAGAGCCTGGGTCGGTCGAGCGTCACGGTGAGCGCGCTGATGGTCGGCGTCGCGGCGATCGTGACGAGCGCGGTCTACCTGGAGAGCTTCAAGCGGAGCGTGGTCGGGTGGATCCAGGGCTCGATCACGGCCGACCTGTTCGTCGCCTCGGGCGCGCCGCTCCCTGGGCCGCTCAGCATGCCGCTCGACGAGGAGGTGGCCGGAGACGTCTCGCGCGTCAAGGGCGTGGTACACGCGATGCCAATCCGCCTCACGCGGGCGGACCTCCGGGGCAAGATGGTGACCTTCACCGTGCTGGACATGCCGTGGTACTCGCACCGTGCGCACCTCGACGTCCTCGAGGGGGACGAGAAGGCGATCCTCCAGCGGATGGCGCAGCCGGGGGACTGGGTGCTCGTATCGGAGAACATCTCGCGCAAGTTCGACCTCCACGCCGGCGACACGTTCGAGCTGGAGGCCCCCACGGGGGTCGCGCGCTTCGAGGTGGGGGCGGTGGTGGTCGACTTCACGAGCGACCTCGGCGTGATCGTCTTCGACTGGACGACGTACAAGCGGCACTGGGAGGACGACACGGTCGACCTGGTGGACCTGTACCTGGACCCCGCGGCCGACCCGGAGGAGGTGCGCCGCGCGATCCTCTCGAAGCACGGCGAGTCGCACGTCCTGTTCGTCTCGAGCAAGAAGGAGCTTTCAAAACGCGCCCTGGACATCATCGACCAGTCGTTCTTCGTGACGTACGCGCTGGAGATCGTCGCCCTTCTGGTCGCGGTTCTCGGCGTGATGAACACGCTGCTCGCGACGACGCTCGACCGGACGCGGGAGATAGGCGTCCTGCGCGCGATCGGAGGGACGAGGCGGCAGGTGGGGAAGATCTTCATGATGGAGGCGGCCTGGCTGGGGGCGGCGGCCAGCCTCCTGGGCGTGGCGACGGGGCTCGTGCTTGCCTGGCTCAGCGTGACCTCGGTGAACGAGGAGAACCCGGGGTGGACGACGGGCTTCCACATCCCCTACGGGCTCACAGGCCTCACCGTCCTTACGATCATGATGGTCTCCGTAGCGGCGGGCGCCTATCCCGGACGGCTCGCGGGACGGATCCACGTCGTGAAGGCGCTCGAGTATGAGTAACGAGGCGCTCCCACCCGCCGACGACGAGGCCCTCTTCCCCTCCGGCCCGTGGGTCGGCTACTACACCTACAGCGTCTCCCCAGGCCGCCACCGGATGGACCTGGCGCTCCAGTTCCACCAGGGGCGGTTGAGCGGCAGCGGCTCGGACGACATCGGGCCGTTCCTGGTCAGCGGCTCCTACGACGTGAAGGAGCTGGAGGTCACCTGGTGGAAGACCTAC
>CAZYRM010000341.1:0-5145 GCA_964649705.1 uncultured Planctomycetia bacterium | reverse complement strand
CGGTCGAGGAGCGACAGCGCCCGCTCGCGGCGCTGCGACGCGCCGGTCCCCTTGAACTGCATCGGGATCTCGACGTTCTCGCGCGCGGTCAGCGTCGGGATCAGGTTGAAGAATTGGAAGACGAACCCGATCCGATCGCGCCTCAGGTCGGCCAGGCGGTCCTCGGAGAGGGTGGAGAGCTCCACGTCGTCGACGAGCAGGGCGCCTCGCGACGGGAGGTCGATCGCGCCCATGAGGTTGAGGAGGGTGGTTTTTCCGCAGCCGCTCGGCCCCATAATCGCGACGAAGTCGCCCTTCTGGATGACGAGGTCGACCCCGCGCAGCGCGCCGACCGCGCTCGCGCCGAGCAGGTAGCTCTTGTGCAAGTTCTCCGCGCGGACTGCGGCCGAGACGGTGATCTCCACGGGGGAGCCTCCTTGGCGGTGGGGACGGCGGAGTATACACCCCGGCGCCGCGGGAGGTTACGTTCGCCAGTTCTCGACTTCGAGGCCCGAGAAGTGTTTGAAGTCGTCGACGTTGGCTGTCACGACCACGAGGCCGTTCACGGCGGCCACGGCGGCGATCTGGCCATCCTGGAATGGGGGTACGACTCCCATGTTCGAGAGTCGGACGCGCTCTGCCGCGTGCCATTCGGCTGCCAGCGGGTCGTAGGACAAGATGGGAATCGTGTCAGCGATGAAGTCCCGCAGGTAGGTCTCGATCACGCTCCGCCTTGTACTGTGCGGGAGGCGCTGCATCCCGTAGAGCAGCTCGCACCATACGACGCTCGCCGTGGCGATGGTCTGCCAGTGCCGCCGCATGCCGTCGATGATGCCCGGGTTGCGACGCGGCCCCGCGGCGTGGGAGATGACATTCGTGTCGAGCAGGTACCTGAGCGGCATCAGAAGGACACGTCCCTGCCTGGCGACTTGTCCCTTACGCCATCCCAGATCTCCGGGCCAATCCCGAGCTTCTTTGCGTCGTACTTGCGATGGAACTCCTGGATTGCCTGGTAGAGCGACCTGCGCCGTTTCCACTGTCGCGGGGACGCGAGGATGGCGACGGTTTTCCCGCGCCGTGTCACTTCTACGATCTGGCCCCTCTCCACGGCGCGAAGCAAGCTGGTAAAGCCGTTCCTCGCCTCGGCGACGGAGATCTGCTTCGTCATCGATTTCACCTCACATGGCCATCCAGATGGCCATGTTAGCCGCATCGGAACCCGCAGGCAAGCGTCGACATTCGACGGCGGGCGCGGCGGCGGGTATCGTCACGGGCGTGAAACGACGGGATGTCGCGATTGTGGGAGGCGGGGTCGTCGGGAGCGCCGCGGCGTGGCAGTGCGCCGCGAGGGGCGCCTCCGTGGTCCTGCTCGAGCAGTTCGAGGCGGGGCACGACCGCGGGTCGTCCCACGGCGAGTCGCGCATCACGCGGACGTCGATCTTCGAGCACCCCGACTACGTCCCGCTCGTGCGCAGGTCGACCGAGCTGGCAACGCAGCTCGAACGCGAGACGGGCGAGCATCTCCTCACGCCGATGCCGATCCTGTACCTCGGCCCCGAGTCGGGCGAGCTGATCCGCGGCGTTCGCGAGAGCGCGCGAACGCACGGCCTGCCGCTCAGTGAGCTCACTCGGGACGGGGCGGCGCGGGAGCACCCGCAGTTCCGGCCACGCGCGAACGACGTCGTCCTGCGGGAGCAGGGAGGGGCCCTCCACCCCGACGTCTGCCTGCGGACGCTCTGGGATCGCGCGCGGGCCCTCGGCGCGGACCTGCGCGACCGGACGCGCGTCGATCGCTGGGACGCGGACGACTCGGGCGTCGTGGTCCAGTCAGGCGAGGAACGCGTGCAGGCCCGCTCGCTCGTCCTCGCGCCGGGCGCCTGGGCCGAGCGGCACTTCCAGCTCGACGCGCCCATCGGATTGCGTGTCGAGCGCACATGGTGGGCCTTCTGCGCCGCGCCGTCCGACCCCGCGGCGTTCGCCGTCGGCCGCTTCCCCGCGTTCATCTGGGACTACGCGCCCGAGGAGCCGTTCTACGGCTTCCCCGACCTTGGACACGGCGTGAAGTGCGCTTTCCACCACACGAACGACCTCGTCGATCCCGACGCGCCTCGTCGGGAGGTGAGCGACGCGGAGCTGGGGCGCCTCCATGCCCGCCTCGCCGCGGCCATCCCCGCGCTCGACGTCGGCTTCGGCGCATCGAAGACCTGCCTCTACACGACGACGCGCGACGGGCACTTCGTCCTCGACCGCCACCCGCGCCATGCGAACGTCGTGCTCGCCTCCCCCTGCTCGGGCCACGGCTTCAAGCACGCCTTCGCGGTCGGGGAGGCGCTCGCCGACCTCGCCCTCGACGGCCGCACGCGCCACAAGCTCGACCTGTTCGCCCTCTCGCGGCCAAGCCGAGCGTGATCGGGCGCTAGGAAGCCAACCAGTCCTGCACCCGCAGGTCGGGAACAAACTGGAAGTCCGTCCCGTTGTGCGTCACCAGCGTCAAGTCATGCGCGAGCGCAATGGAGGCGATCATGAGGTCCATGTCCTGGACGGGATGCCCGAGCCGCCTCAGTCCTGCGCGAAGCTGTCCAAAGCGCTCGGCGCACACGGCATCGAAGGAGAGGACATCGACATCTTGGAGGAGGTCTCGAATCGCGGTCAACAGAGGAGCTGGATCCGCCCGGCTGTACGCCCACGCATGAAGCTCCGCGAGGACGACCGTCGGAATCGCAGGCGACCCGAATGCTGTATGAAGCGATGCGCAAGACCGCCGGGCCGACGGAAGTGGGCCGAGCAGATGTCAGTGTCCAGGAGAAAACTCACCCCCGAACCTCGCGGATGCGCGCCCGGCGCCGCTCGTCCGCGATCTCGGCAAGGATGTGGTCATCCTCGACACTTGGGGCCAGGACGCCAGCCGACCGCCGAATCCCCTCGCCTGCCCCGGCGGGCCTGACCGCGACACGAACTTGGACCTCGACCTCCTCACCCTCGCGCAGGCCAGGGTGCTCTTCCAACTCGATCGTCTTCCCGTGGATGATGCCGTGCAGTCGTTTGGTCATCGGGCTCCTCGCGCGACCGTTCCAACGGCCAGGATAGAGCACCTGTCTCCGGCCGTCAAGGCCAGGTGGCATGGGAGAGCGGGCCAGGTCGATAGCGGTCGGAAAACTCGACTCGGCGGATCACGGTTCGCCCCCGGGAAGGCGACCTGATCAATGTGGTGCCCCTGGAGTCGTACGCGGAGTGAGCTGGGACCGGCAAGGGGCGCGAATCGAGGCTTGTGGACGACCCCCGACGGGGGCTACCATCGACGTCCACGAAAGCATGTCCCGAAGCCGACACACCGATCCGAGGGCCGCGGCAGCTCGTCGTCGTGGCCGATGAGGGAGCAGGCCCGCTCGCAGAGGCCGAGTACGCCCGGCTGGGTCAGCGCGTGCGCGTGGCCTCCCTGGACCTGCCCCGCGCATCTGAGGCGTATCACTTCCGCCTCCTGGCCACGGTGGCGCTGGCGGAGGTCGCTCGGCAGGTGGGCCGCCCGCGGCCCGGGGAGAGGCCTCCCCGACCGGAGCTGCCCGTCTACGACCGCGGTCTCGCCGCCCGGCAAGTGGGCGAGCTTGTCCGGTTCGCCGACCTCCTCGCCTACTGAGCCCGCCGCCTACACCTCGACCTTCCAGAGGACGGAGCCGGTGCGGAGAGTCGACCCCGCGGTGACGGGGGCGCGGCCGCGGACGCGCCATGTGCGCGACTCGCCGGGGTAGGTGAGCACGACGCCTCCCTTCCCTCCCATGTCGAAGACCCAGCACTGCCGCCGGGAGACAAGGAACGCCGCGTGATGGCGGCCGACCCGGTTGCCGACCCGGCCGGGGTCGAGGCGGAGCGCGCAGTCCTGGCCCCTCCCGAGCGTGGCGAGGCCGCCGCCGATCGGAAAGGAGATACCCGCAACTTCGGGCCCGAGCCCGACGAGACGGTATCCATCTCCCTTGAGGTCCGTCTTCCATTGGGCCTCGGATAGATCCGCGTCGGCGGCGAAGGTGGTCAGGCCGAGCGATGTGTCGCGAAGCCCGAGCGGGGCTGGCTTCCAGGGTGCACGCCAGCGGAAGAGCTCCACGACGGAGCTGGAGCCCTTCGGCAGGCACGGCCCGAACCAGGCGAAGCGTTCCGCGAGCGGTCCGGAGAGGAGGCCGCGGACCTCTCCCGAGAGGACGACCTCGTCCGCGTTTCCGTGATCGCGGACGCGGGAGGCGATGTTCACGGCGCTGCCGACGAGGTAGTCGCGCTCGACGAGGACGTCTCCGACGTGGAGGCCGATGCGGACGCCGGGCTCCGCGCCGAGGCCGTCGCGCTCGCGCCAGGCGTTCAGGGCCTGCTGCATGGCGAGGGCGGAGGCGACCGCGGCCGAGGCGTCGAGGAACGCGCCGAAGACGGCGTCGCCGATCCGCTCGACGACGTGGCCTCCCGCCTCGGCGAGGCAGCGGCAGAGGATGTCCTCGTGCCGCCGCGTCAGGGCGCGCGCCTGGACGTCCCCGTGCCGCTCGAAGAGACGGACGGAGTCCTGGATGTCGGTGAAGAGGAGGGTGAGCTTCTTTCCCTGAGGGAGGATCTCGGTCAGCCTCGGGCGCCCCGGCGTGCGGGGGGAGACGGCGAGGCGGGAGGTGTCGTGGCCCTGGGTCTCCTTCGCGGCCTCGATCGACTCCTCGATCTCCTGGAAGGGGACGTCGAGGAGGTCGGCGATGCGGAAGACGAGCTTCTCGACCTCGGGGACCATCTCGCCGTCGACGACGGCGGCCTCGACGACGAGGTGGAGGTAGCGTTCGGCCTCGTTGTGGGGGAGGGGAGGGACCTCCGCGACGGCCCCGTCGCGCGCCTGGAAGACGAGCTCGAGGGCGGCGCTACGGGGGATGTGGAGGCGTTCGAGGAGGCGCTCGACGAAGGAGAGGCGGGCGTTGGAGAGGCCCCCCTCGGCGAGGAGGAGGCGGAAGAGCCAGGGCAGGAAGGCGGCCGGATTCAGCCTGGAGGTCGGGCGGTCCATCGATCTCCTCTCCCGTTGCCGCCTCTCTCCTCCCTCAGTGTAGCCGATGGATCGGTGTCCCGGCCGGGCCGATTGAGCATACGCGAATCCTGATGGAATCGGTGGCGGTGGCGTGCTCGTAATCGGGCTCGAAATCGTTCTCGTGCTCG
>CAZYRM010000340.1:0-5175 GCA_964649705.1 uncultured Planctomycetia bacterium | reverse complement strand
CTAAGGGGCCCTCGACGCTGAGCGCGAGAACGAGGAACAGGGATCATCTCGCCCCATGCAAAGAAGCGGGGGCACGAGATGAGTCGTCGGAAGCGATGCGAGTTCTGCCGCGCGCTGTTCCTGCCTGATCGGCGAGTGGGCTCCAGGCAGCGTGCGTGTGGCGCGGAGGAGTGCCAGCGGGCGCGGTCGCGGAGCGCGAGCACTCGGTGGAAGCGCGCGAATCGGAGCAAGCGGGCTCGCGGGTACGAGATGTACGTCAAGCCGGCCCGGCTCCGGGACCCGGAGGTCCAGCGCAGGTCCCGGCTTCGGATCCGCGAGGGCCGAGCCGAGACTTCGAAACGATCTCTAATCGCTTGTACTCCAGATGTTTGCGATCGGATCGCGTGTCCTATCTCGCGTGACGCCGAGATAGGACACGCGATCCAGACCCTAATGCCTGTACTGGAGCAGGTTGCGTCCGTTCTCCAAGCGCGAGATAGGACACGCGATACCGGCGTAAGTCACACCACGGCAGCATCTTGATGTAACACAGAATCGCGAGATAGGACACGCGATCAACCGCCTCCCCCCGGAGCGCCGATCTAGAAGGCACATCGGCGACCTCCGGCCGGGCCGGACCGGAGCGAGCCGCCAGTTGCTCCGGCCCAGGATCGCGACATGTCCGAGACGCCTTCGTTCGAGGCAGCCGACTTTCAGCAGGGGCTTCCGCCGCCTGGCTACTACCACGCCCGTATCGCGATGGCCCGCTTCCGCCGGAGCGAGCGCGGCAACGAGACCATCCAGGTGGTCTACCAGCTCGACGGTCCGGCGCCCGGCCACGACCGCGTGAGCGAGTACTTCCTGCTCTCTGGGGCGAGCGCACGCGGACGCGCGCTGTCGCGTCAGCGGCTGCTGGCGCTCTATCGAGGCTGCGGGTTCGCCCCTCGCGAAGGGGACGGGATCGACCCGGCAGACCTGTTCGGCGCCCAGCTGGAGGTGCGCGTCGCCCACGACAACTGGCAGGGGCACCCGTGCCTGCGCGTCGTGGGACACCGATCGGGCGGGCCGGCCGAGACCTCCTCGACCGCCGTGCCCTTCTGAGCGCGGCCCGCCGTGGCGATCGCATCGATGACCGCGATGCCCGAAGCTCCCTGTCACGGGCGCAACCGCGCGTCGAGGCCGGAGGTTCGAGTCGTCCCGATCGATCGGGTGAGGACGAACCTCGCTTCCGTTCGCGCGACCGTCGGCCGGCAGACGAGGAGTCGAGCGGCCGATCTGCCGATACGCGTGCTCGCGAACGACGACGGGACGTACGAGCTGATCGACGGGTTCAAGCGACTGGAGCGCTGGCGCGCGGAGGGCGCCCAGGAGGTCCCCGTCGTCATCGAGAGCGCGCAGAGCCCCCTTCAGGCCAAGCGCCTCGTCCTCGAGACCAACAGTCCGCGGCGAACCTCCAGCCCGCTCGACGAGGCGCTCGTCGTCGCGTCGCTGATCGACGAGGACGGATACACGCCCGAGGTCGTGGCCCGCGAGCTAGGCAAGAAGCCGCCGTGGGTCCGGCAGCGCTACGCGCTGGCCCGAAGCCTCTCCAAGCGCGTGCAGGCCCGGCTGGCGCAAGGGAGCATCGGGCCGCAACTGGCCCTGGCGCTGGCGCGACTGGATCAGGGAGAGCAGGACGCAGTCGTGCGAGTCGTCGAACTCCACGAGCTCAAGGTTCGCGAGGCGCTGGCCTTGGTCGCGACGTACCGCGCCCTCGAAGACGACGGGGAGCGGGCGGCGCTCCTGTCCGATCCGCGCGGGCACCACGGTCCGAGTCACGGCAGGGCTTCGCCACTGGGCCCTCGGGCGGCGGTAATCGCGGTTCGGCTCGAGGAGATCCGGGACGCGCTCCGCGAGCTGCGCACGCTCTCGATCCCGATCGACCTGTCAGACGGCGAGCACCGCCGGCTCGAGGCGCTCTTGCGGGGTGTGCTCCGCGAGCTCGACCAGACGGCGCGCCAGTTCGAGACCCAGACCAACCAACCGAAGGGAAGGTGTGATGAGCGAGTCGGACCGGAGGAAGATGGAGGTCCCGGACGAGGTCCGGGAGCAGATCCTGGAGCTACACGCCATCGGGTATGGGACGCGACGGATCGTCCCGAGGGTCCGCCTGTCGAGGAAGGTCGTCCGACGAGTCCTGGAGGAGGCGGGGGTCCAGTCCCCACCCCCGCGCAAGGACCCAAGGAGCCTGCTCGATCCGTTCCGGGAGATGATCCGGGAGAAGGTCGAGAAGGGGCTCACGGCCAAGCGCATCCTGCGCGAGATCACGGGCAAGGGTTACCGAGGCGGCCGGACGATCCTGGTCGACGCCGTCCGCGTGCTCAAGGCGCAGATCGCCCCGGAGACGGCGAAGAAGCGCGTCAAGCGCCGATTCGAGACCGATCCGGGTAAGGAGATGCAGGTCGACTGGTCTCCGTACGACGTGAAGATCGGCGGCGTCCAGGTGCGCGTCCATGCCCTGGGCGTCCTCCTCTGCTGGTCCCGGAAGCTCTTCCTGGGCTTCTATCGGGACGAGCGGGAGTCGACCCTGCTCCAGGGACTCGCCGAGGCCCTCGAGTACTTCGAGGGCGCCGCCCAATGGCTCGTCGTCGACAACATGGCGACGGCCGTCCTGGGTCGAACGGGCCCGAAGAGGGAGCCGATCTGGCACCCGCGCTTCAAGGAGTTCCTCGATCACTACGGGATCGGCGCGTACGCGTGCCGGCCCATGCACCCCAACCGAAAGGGGAAGAAGGAGAAGTCGTTCCGGTACGTCTACGACGACTTCGTCCGAGGATCGGAGTTCGAGAGCTGGACCGATCTCCTGGCGCGCCGCTGGGAGTGGCTCGACGGCCTCGAGAAGGATGGGAATCAGCGCACCCACGGCACGACGGCGCGCGTCCCCAACGAGGCCTGGCTCGAGGAGAAGCCGTGCCTCGTCGAGCTTCCCCGGGCCCGGTTCCCGACCTACGACCTCGAGACCAGGATCGTCGACGACGACGCGACACTCTCGGTCGCCGGCACCCCCTACACGATCCCGGCCGAACACGCCCCGGGCGTGCTGTCCGTGAGGCTCTACGCCCATCACTTCGAGGTGGTCGATCGACTCGGCCGCGTCGTCTTCACGAAACCCTACCCAGAACCCTTCCAACCCAGGAGGAAACTCATGATCGATCCCACCCACTACGCGACGCTCCCCGGACGCGCCCCGCAGGGAGACGCCGGGCGCCGGCTCGAGGAGGCCTTCCTCGGCCGCTTCCCCGAGCTCGGCGAGCTGCTTGGAGGCATCCAGCGCCGGATGAAGGCCCTCAGCTCGATCCACGTCCGCCAGCTCGTTCGACTCGCCGAGCGCTTCGGCGACGGCGCCTTCCTCGAGGCGGCGCGCCGCGCCCAGGCCTACCGCGCGTTCAACGCCCACGCCGTTCGCCGGATCCTGGAGACGGCGCACCCGATCGCCCCGGATGAGGTCGCGCTCGAGCCTCTCGGTCGCGGGACCGGGCCCGTCGTCCTCGGCGAAGTGGACCCGGCGTCCCTCGACGACTATGGGGAGCTCGACACCCGCCCTGGGAACCCCCAGCCGGAAGAGCGCACCGATGGCGCGTAGCCGCAGGCAGGGGCCCACCCCCAGCGATCCCATCGAGGCCATCGTGACGCTCGCGCAGGATCTCGACCTCACGACGGCTGCGATGGTCCTCCCGACCCTCCTCGAGGAGGCCGTCATCCAGTCGCCGTCCTACACCGAGTTCGCGCACGCGTTCCTGACTGCCGAGGTCAATGCCCGGCGGGAGCGGTCCCTACAGCGGGGCCTCTCCCGGTCCCGCCTGGGTACCGTGCAGGGGGTCGACGACTTCGACTTCTCGGCTCGCCCTCAGCTCGACGCGCGAGTGGTCCGCGAGCTCCTCCACTGCAGGTACGTGGCGGAGAAGCGCAATGTGCTCTGCCTCGGTGGTCCCGGGCTGGGCAAGACCCGGATCGCCAAGGCGATCGTCTTCGCCGCCTGCACCACTGGCTACACGACGCTGGCGGTCCGAGCCGTCGAGATGATCGAGGATCTCCACGCCTCCCACGTCGACGGGACGTTCCGCCGGACGCTCCGCAAGTACGTCAAGCCCGACGTCCTGCTCATCGACGAGTTCGGTCACCAGCCCTTCGACCAGCAGGGCACCAACTACCTCTTCCGGGTCGTCTCGCAGCGACACAAGCAGGGGGCCACGGTCCTCACGGCCAACACCGGGTTCTCGAAGTGGAAGTCGTTCTTCCCCACCGAGGTCCACGCCGCGGCCGCGGTCGATCGCCTCGTCGACGACGCGACGATCCTCCGTTTCACCGGGCGCAGCTTCCGGCAACCCCGCGAGATCGTCGGAGCCGAGCTCGACTCCGACTGATTCGCACCCGGTCCGCGCTTCCGCCCCTCCGATGGCCGCGACCGACCACACCCGCGCCATGCTCGGCTGGTGGTGCGATGTCGGGATCGCCCGCGCCGACCTGGCTGTCCGCCGAGCCGACGGGGCGATGATCTGGCAGCGCAACCGTCTCGTCGAGGAGCTTCCCCTCCCCTGGGCCAGGGCCGAGAACGCGGCCGGAGCGGACATCTACGTCCGCCCGGCCCGCGGCTCGCTCTGGCCCTTCGTCTTCCTGGACGATGTCGGCGAGCCCATGGCGCTCGCCATCACCAGGAAGTACCGCGCTCTGGCCGTCCAGACCTCTCCGGCTGGAGGCTTCCACGTCTGGCTCGCCACGACGCGCCCCCTCGACGAGGTCCGCCGGCGGGACGCGCAGCGGTGGCTTGCCGACCGCGTCCACGCCGACCCGGCCTCGACCTCCGGCGAGCACCTCGGACGCCTCGCCGGCTTCAGGAACTGGAAGCGTGCGGGAGTCTGGGTGAACGTCGTCGCGGATTCCAGGTCCTGCCCTTCCTGGATCCCGAACGTCCCCGATCCCTGCCACAGGGCTCGGCCCCGCCGCCTTCGAACGACCAGCGCTATCGGCAGGTCGAGCGACTCCGAGCTGGAGTGGGCGCACGTCTGCACCGCCCTCGAGGCCGGCTGCCCGACCGAGACGGTCTATGCATGGCTGCTCGACCGATCACGCCCCCGGCGGGGCGCTGAC
Organism: uncultured Planctomycetia bacterium; assembly: GCA_964649705.1. Taxonomy (GTDB): domain Bacteria; phylum Planctomycetota; class MHYJ01; order WSZJ01; family CAZYRM01; genus CAZYRM01. The sequence continues at coordinate 69 of CAZYRM010000340.1, read as the reverse complement.
GCCGAGCGCTATGCCCGCCGCACCGTCGAGCGCGCCTGCTCACACGTCCGGCGCTCGCGGCGCCCGTAA
>CAZYRM010000339.1:0-5186 GCA_964649705.1 uncultured Planctomycetia bacterium | reverse complement strand
CGCCGGGATGGTTGGATATGCGCATGAGCAAGGAAAAGGAAGCGAAGAAGAAGCAGCAGGAGTCACCGTACCAGGTCTACGGCCTCCACATCCTCGTCCAGGTCCAGAAGGAGACGCCGAAGGACCTCGAGCTCCACTGCCCGAAGGGGGACAACGTCGTCTACGGCCGGGTCATCACGGCCGGGGACGGGTTCGACCCCGACGCGACGGACTTCCGCCCGATGCCCCCCGCCGACACCATCGTCGCCTTCGAAGAGACCGGCGAGGACGTCCAGGGGCACTACTTCTACCGCGACCAGGAGGAGTTCCGCGTCATCCACCTCGACGCCGTCATCCTCTCCTTCCCGCCGAGCGCGTAGGAAACCGCGAAACTCTCTTGCGTCCCGCCGCGCCTGAGGACTATCTTGTGCGGTTCCGCCTACCTTTCGGGAGTGATCCGATGAGCGCGAGGCATGCGGGTCTCGATGCGTGGGTCCGGGAGTGCGCCGCCCTGACGCAGCCCGACCAGGTCGTGTGGTGCGACGGTTCCGAGGGGGAGCGCGACCGCATGACGCGGGACGCGGTCCGCACGGGGGTCCTGACCGAGCTGAACCAGGACGAGCTGCCCGGCTGCCACCTCCACCGTTCCAACCCCAACGACGTCGCCCGCGTCGAGCAGTGCACCTTCATCTGCACCCGCTCCAAGGACGACGCGGGCCCGACGAACAACTGGATGGACCCGAAGGAGGCCTACGCGAAGCTCTCCGACATCTACCGCGGCCTGATGAAGGGCCGCACGATGTACGTCGTCCCCTACCTCATGGGCCCGGTCGGCTCCCCCCACAGCAAGGTCGGCGTCGAGCTGACCGACAGCGTCTACGTCGCGCTCAACATGCGGATCATGACGCGCATGGGAAACGTCGCGCTCGAGGCCCTGGGCAGCGACGGCGTCTTCGTGAAGGGGCTCCACTCCATCGGCACACTCGACCCCGCGAAGCGCTTCATCTGTCACTTCCCCGAGGACTACGCGATCTGGAGCGTGAACTCCGGGTACGGCGGGAACGCCCTCCTCGGGAAGAAGTGCTTCGCCCTGCGGATCGCGAGCTGGATGGCCCGCCAGGAGGGCTGGCTCGCGGAGCACATGTTCATCAGCGGGATCGAGTCGCCGGACGGCGAGGTGACCTGGGTCGCCGGGGCCCTCCCGAGCGCCTGCGGGAAGACCAACCTCGCCATGCTCGTCCCGCCCGCGCGGTACAAGGGTTGGAAGATCCACACGCTCGGCGACGACATCGCCTGGCTCCGCTTCGGCCCCGACGGGAGGCTGTGGGCGGTGAACCCCGAGGCCGGGTTCTTCGGCGTGGCGCCGGGGACGAACTACCAGACGAACCCGAACGCGATGAAGTCGGTCTCGAAGAACACGATCTTCACGAACGTCGTGATGACCCCGAAGCGCGGGGTCTGGTGGGAGGGGATGGACGCCCTGCCGAGCTTCGCGGGGTGCGTCGACTGGACGGGGAAGCCGTGGGACCCGGCGGGCGGCCAGAAGGGCGCGCACCCGAACTCCCGCTTCACGGCGCCGGCGAAGAACTGCCCCTCCCTCTCGCAGAAGTGGGAGGCGCCTGAGGGCGTCCCGATCAGCGCGATCATGTTCGGCGCGAGGCGCTCGACGCTCGTTCCGCTCGTCTATGAGGCCTTCCAGTGGAACCACGGGGTCTACCTCGGCGCGACGCTCTGCTCCGAGACGACCGCCGCGGCCGCGGGGGCGGTCGGGGCGCTCAGGCGCGACCCGATGGCGATGCTCCCGTTCATCGGGTACAACGCGGCCGACTACTTCCGTCACTGGATCGAGGTCGGGAAGAAGAGCGACAAGATGCCGCGGATCTTCCGGATCAACTGGTTCCGGAAGGAGGAGGGGCGCTTCCTCTGGCCCGGCTTCGGCGAGAACATGCGCATCCTCAAGTGGATCGTCGACCGCTGTCACGGCCGCGTGGACGCCGTGGAGAGCCCGATCGGCTACATGCCCCGCCCCGAGGACCTGGACCGCGACGGGCTCGACGTCTCCGACAAGGACATGAAGAGCCTCTTCGAGGTTGACACGCCGGGCTGGCACGGGCGCCTCGCCGACCAGGCGAAGTTCTTCGGCCAGTTCGGAGACCGCCTGCCGAAGGAGCTCTCGGCCGAGGCGAAGGCGCTCGAGACGCGGCTCAACACGATGAAGAGGCCGTGACCGGACCGATCGACCGGATCAAGGCCCCCGAGCTGGTGGGGGGCGTCGCGTGGCTCAACTGGCGGAGCCAGCTTGCCGGCGCGGACGCCCCCGTCACGCTCGCATCGCTCCGCGGCAAGGTCGTCCTCCTCCACTTCTGGACGTACTGCTGAATCAACTGCCATCACGTCTTCCCGGACCTGGGGAGGCTGGAGCGGAAGTACGCCGACGAGCTGGTCGTCATCGGCGTCCACTCCGCGAAGTTCACGACGGAGCGCGAGACGGCGAGCCTAAGGAAGGCGGTCCTTCGCCACGGAATCCGCCACCCGGTCGTGAACGACGCCGACTTCGCGATCTGGAAGCGATACGGCGTCCGCGGTTGGCCGACCGTCGCGGTCATCGACCCGGAGGGGTACGCCGTCGGCGCCGTGAGCGGCGAGGGGCGCTACGAGGTCCTCGACCAGGCGATCGCGCAGGTCGTCCGCGAGGGCGAGGCGAAGGGGACGCTCGTCCGCGGGCGGAGGGCCTTCCGCGCGGAGGAGGAGGAGAAGGGGATCCTCTCCTTCCCGGGCAAGATCGCCGCGACGGCCGCGCGGCTGTACGTCTCCGACACCCACCACCATCGCCTCCTCGTGACCGATCTCGCCGGGAAGGTCCTCCTGACGATCGGGAGCGGCGAGGCCGGACTCGCCGATGGTCCGCTCGAGGAGGCCCGCTTCCACGAGCCGGAGGGGCTCTGCGTCGACGGCGATCAGCTCTACGTCTCCGATACGGAGAATCACGCGGTGCGCCGCGTCGACCTGCGCCGCAAGGTCGTCGAGACGCTCGCGGGGACGGGGCGGATCGGCGCCGGCGCGCGGCGGGGGCCGGGGAGGGAGACTCCGCTCAGCTCGCCGTGGGACGTGGCGCTCGACGGGGACGTCCTCTACATCGCGATGGCGGGGAGGCACCAGGTCTGGACGCTGGACCTGGGAGGAGGGACGGTCGGGCCGTTCGCGGGGAGCGGGGCCGAGGACATCGTGGACGGCGAGCTGGACGACGCGGCGTTCGCGCAGCCGAGCGGGCTGGCGCTGGCGGGGGGAAAGCTGTACGTCGCGGACAGCGAGGTGAGCGGGGTCCGCGTGATCGACCTCGAGAAGGGGCTCGTCGGGACGCTCGTCGGAGAGGGGCTCTTCGAGTTCGGGGACGTGGACGGAGAGGGGAAGGGCGCGCGGATGCAGCACGTGCTCGGGGTCGCGGCGGAGGGAGGAGTGGTGTACGTCGCCGATACGTACAACCACAAGATCAAGGCGATCGAGCCGGCGCTGCGAACGGTGCGGACGATCGCGGGAGACGGCCGCGCGGGCCGGGAGGACGGCCGCCCGGGGCGCTTCCACGAGCCGATGGGGATCGCGGCCTGCGGCGGGCGGCTCTACGTCGCTGACACGAACAACCACGCGATCCGCGTGGTGGAGCTCGCTACCGGGGAAGTGCAGTCGCTCGCGTTGGCGTAGCCCCGCCGCTGCGCCGGAACCGAAATCCCACATCCCACATCCCAACGAAATCCCACATCCCAAATCCCAACCACGATCCAATCCGGGTTGGGATTTGGGATGTAGGATTTCGTTGGGATGTGGGATGTGGGATTTTAGCTCCCTCTCCACGCCCCGCGCGGCCTCAACGCTCAGGATCTCCGCGCCGTCCCCTCGCGAAGCGCCCTGACCTCCCCCGCCGCGGCCTCCCTCCACTCCCCCGCCGCGATCCCCTCCAGCCGCAGCGGCCCGATCGCCACGCGCACCAGCCGCAGCGTCGGGTACCCGACGGCCGCCGTCATCCGTCGCACCTGGCGGTTCCGCCCCTCCGTCAGCGTCAGCTCGATCCACGCCGTCGGGACGCTCTTTCGGTACCGGATCGGCGGGTCGCGCGGCGGCAACGAGGGCTCCTCGTCGAGCAGACGGACCGCGGCCGGCCTCGTCCGGTACCCCTCGATGACCACTCCCTTGGCCAGCCGCTCGAGCGCATCGGCGGTCGGGACCCGCTCCACCTGCGCCCAGTACGTCCTAGGGTGCCCGAACTTCGGCTCGGAGAGGACGTGCTGCGTCTCCCCGTCGTTCGTGAGCAGGACCAGGCCCTCGCTGTCCCGGTCCAGGCGGCCGACGGGGTAGACCCCCTTCACGCTCACGAACTCCGCCAGCGTTCTCCGGGGCGGCACCGAGAGGTCCGTGAACTGGCAGAGGACGTCGAAGGGCTTGTGGAGGAGCAGGTAGCGGTACGCCACTACGGCTTCTTGATCTCGCCGCAGGCGATCCGCGCTCCCGCGTCGCCGGTCGGGTCCGTCTTGTAGTCGTCCGCCTTCTCGTGGACCATGAGGCAGGTCCCGCCCTCCTGGAAGAGGGAGTTCTTCTCCCCCTCCTTCAGCGTGACGAGCTCCGCGAGGACGCTGACCTCCGCCGTGCCGTCCTCCTTCACATCGAAGTTCGGCAGGTCGCCCGCGTGCGGCCCCTCGGCGTTGTCCTTCCCGTGCTTCTTCTCGAACGGGTTGAAGTGCGCGCCGGCCGACTTGAAGTCGGGGCCGTGGCACTCGCCGACGTTGTGGATGTGCATCGCGTGCGTCCCCGGAGGGAGCTTCGTGAACTTCACATCGATCTGAACGCCCTTGTCCGTCTGGGTGAAGGTCGCCGTCCCGACGACGACTCCGTCCTTGTCCATGATCTCGGCCTTCGCGCCCGGCGCGGGCGGATCGTCCCCCGCCCTCATGTTCGTCGCGCATCCCAGCGCGAGGGCCAGGGTCAGGGCCATCGACAGGTTCGTACGCATGTCTTTCTCCTTTGGAAGAGGCGCGATCCTATCCGCCCCCAGGCCGCGCGCAAGTGGATTCCCGATTCCCGTGTCACGCCCTCCCCCCGACGGCCGGGAGTGGGTACGGGTCCGCCTGAACCCACAGGATGGGGCCTGACGGGACGCTAGCACTACAACGAAGCTTCTTCCAACCGCCCCGAAGGGGCAGCATGGAACAGCCCAG
>CAZYRM010000338.1:0-5198 GCA_964649705.1 uncultured Planctomycetia bacterium | reverse complement strand
GCGCGGCGCGGCCCTTCTCCTCGGGCGCAGCGGCCGCCATGTTGTACAAGCCCCGAAGGTCCTTACGACAACACCTCCGTGCGTCCTCAGTGCCTCTGTGGTGAAGAAACGGCCCGGACATCGTTCGCACTGCCACGATGGTGGTTGACGGGCCACCAGGCGACCTTGCGTGGTCCGACCAGACTGGAGATTGCGAAAACCCCGACGGGCTGCATGACGAGAGCGAGCATCGCCGCGGTGAGGCCCGCTCCGTCGGCCACCCATGCGAGCGCGAGCGGGAGGGCCGCCTGGAAGGGCCCGAGAAGCGAACCGACGGCCGCGACGGTGCCCGATCGGCCCGGGAGGCTGGCGTAGGCCTGCGCCTCAACGATCGGGTAGCTCGGCGCGGCGAGCGCGCCCACGACGAAGGCCAGGACGGCGCATGAGGCCAGTCCAGGCGCGTACACCCAGGCTACGTAGGCGACCGCTCCCATCGCCGTGCTGACGCGGAGCAGGTCCAGAGGACGAATCGTCACGAGAAGCCGCTCCACGAGAGCGACTCCGACGATCTGCCCTGCGAGGAGCGCTCCGAAGGCGAGCGAGCGAGCCCCGGGTCCCAGGCCGAGGCGCGTGGATAGGTGGAGCGCGCCGAAGGCCACGACGATCTCATCCAGCAGGGCGCAGAGGAGCCCTCCCACGGTCCAGGCGAGGAGACGGCGGTTGCGCAGCGCCTCGCCCAGGGCCTGGCGCAGGGATGGCTTCGCCTCGTCGGGCGCCGATGCGGCCTCGTGCACGGGCGCGCGATGGAACGCCGACGAGAGAAGGACCCACGCGGCGGCGCAGACGAGCATCGCCGAGCGCCAGCCGAGGCCGGCCCAGGCGAGCACGGGCAGGAGCGCGAACGCGGCCGCGTCGCCGAGGAGGCCCCACAGGCACCAGCGCGCCATCGCGCGCTCGCGTTCGCCCGCGCGCTCGTCCATGAGCGCCGCTTGCGCCAGGTGGACTCCGAGGCCGCTCGCGGGGCCGTACAGGAGCACCGAGAGCAGGAGCACGGCCCACCCCGTGGACGCGGCGCCGAGGAGGCAGCAGGCCGCCATCCCGAAGAGCCCGGCGAGCAGGAAGGGTCTGCGTGGGCCTCTGGAGGCCCTGAGGAGCAGCAGTGGCTCGACGAAGACGGAGAGGGCCTGGAAGCCGACGAGGATCAGTCCGGCCGCGAGTCCGGCGGTGAGGCCGAACGCGGCCTGCACCTCGGGCGTGCTTGCGGGCAGGACGCCCGAGGCCAACTCGTCGCAGAACTCGACGGCGAGGAGCGCGACGAGCATCCGACGGCGGTGGGCCGTCGGGTCGAGTTGTCGTCTTCGTCAGAGAAACCCGCTCGTCCAACCGTGCGTCACGTCACGTGCTCCGCGTCGTTCAACCAGGGTATCAGCTTGAATCCGGCGTCGCTACATCGGGAACAGCGCCTCGCGCAGGTCCTCGGGCGTCGCGATCGGGGCCCCCGCGAGGACCGTCGCGAGCGTCCACTTCAGGTTGAAGAACCGGTGGAGCATCGTGAACGCCGCGAGGCGCCGTGAGAGGTCCCTCGTCAGCGCCGCGGCGGGGTACCCGGCCCCCTTCAGCATCTCGCGCGTCTCGTCGCGACGGAGCGCCGTGAGGTAGACCGACGGCGAGCCGAACTCGTACTCCGGACGGCCCAACATCCCGTCGGCGAAGTCGACGAGGCCGGTGAGGACCCAGCCGTCGCCGCGCCGCTGGACGATCGGGTGCTCGCCCGTGAAGTCGCAGTGCAGGACCACGGTGCGCCCCGGCGCGGCGACTTCGGCCGCCTGGTCCGAGAGCCACGCCCCGCAGGCCTCGGCGAGGCCCTTCGGGGCGCCCTTCGCGACCTGCCGCTCGGCGAACGTGCGGGCCTGATCCGCGATGAACGCGGGCCAGTCGAGCGCGAGCGCGTCCAGCCCCTCCGTGGGGAGGGTGTGAAAGCGCGCGATCGCCTCGCCGAGCGAGCGCGCCACGCGGAGGCGATTGTCCGCGTCCATGCTGGACCACACCGAGTCGAGGCGTTCTCCCTGGACGCGCGTCATCACGATGTAGGAGCAGCCCTCGATCGTGTCCTCCGCCACGATTCGCGGCGTCTCGAGGCCGACGCGCCCGTGGACGTGCCGGAGCAGGACGCGCTCGATGGCGAGCTCCTGCGGCATGTCGTCGAAGACCGGGACGAAGAGCTTGATGACGTGGTCGGGGCCCGCCGCGAAGACGACGTAGGAGCCGTCAGGGAAGGGATCGAGCGGATCGGCGGGGATGCCGTGCCTTTCGCAGATCGCGCGCATCGCGGGGAGCCACGGCTCGCGCGTGTGCAGCAGCGGACGGTACTCCGCGAGCGTGGTGACGTGAGGTAGCAAGGACATGCCGTGGTGAAACTCCGAGCGACGGCGCCGGTTCACGCCCGCCGGAAAGTGTCGTCAATTCCAGCAGCAGACCCCTGGACTGCTGGAAAACCCAGCACTTCCCGCTTGCCTACAGGAGGTAGCTGCGGGACGCAACCGTCGTGCATTTCCTATGTTCCGTGATTGCGCGCCGGGTGGTATCCCGCGTGCTCTGATGTCAGGAGCGTGTTTCGACAGGAGGCTCGACGATGGCCACACGTGAACTGGTCCAGGTGTTCATCCCCGAGGGGGATCGCACGGACAAGTCGATTCCGGTCGACCTGCACGACAGATGGGTCATCCGACTGCTTGGCGTTTGTACGGACCTGTTCGGCGGTGCCACATCGTACGGAAGAGGCGCCGGAGCGTGGGACGGGCCACGGGGCAGGTGTTGGGATCGCGTTACGGTCGTCGAGGCCTGGTACGACCCTCTCGTCCCCGACTTCGCTCGCCGTGTCCGACGGCTGCGGCGTCATCTCGCCGCGATGGGGCGCGCGTTGCGACAAGACGTCGTGGCAGCTATACTCAACCGGGAATTCATCGTCGTGCGCATCGGAGGGTCAAGATGAAGAAGCCCAAGACCATGCTCGAGATCTTCATCGAGGAAGGAAAGAAGGACGGCATGGAGGTTTACGTCTGCAAACCACGTCCTCTTGGCCCGCGGAAACAGACCCGCGCGAAGGCCACCTCACGCAACGGCAGTCGCCGCATCTCGCGCCCCCGCTAGCGCGTACTCCGCGCGCCCTGCCCCGCATACGCTTCGCCAATATGTATCAGGGGCGCGCGCAGTGTCTACGAAGAGGTACGGCCGGCCCGGCCCCGGATGCAAAACCCGAGGGATTCACCTTGGCGCCGACCAGGTTGCGGCGCACTGCACGAGTGGCGCGACGATTGCCACTACGTTCGACATGCGCCAGGCCGTGGGCTGTTCGGTATTCTTCGCCGGCGCCAGCATCCTCCTCTTGCTGGTGGACTCGGCGGGACCACCCGTCGTCGAGCCGGTTCCCTTGACCACGCGTCCACCCGCGCCCGCGAGGGCGCCAGAGGGTCCCCTGGTCGGCGAGCTCACCCTGGAGCTGGACCAGCCCTCGTTCACACAGTCCGACGAGATCTCCGGCCGAATCACATTTCGCGTCGAGTGGCGGGACAAGACGTTTGGAGCCGGCCGGACCCGGGTCTGGCTCGGCACGCCCCAAGTCGGCGTCATGATGGACGAGTCCGTCGCTATCGAGGCCATGACCGACACGAGGATTGTGGACCCGGTGTGGATCGGTCACACCTACCAGTTCGGATTCGTCTTGAGGGCTCTTGGACCCATCCAGGAATACGCGGACTCCGCGGGGAAGGCTCTTCTCCTCGCACGAACGGGGCGCCGTCGCCTGAAGGCCTGGGTGTCGTCATACGTGGGCTCGTGGTCGAACGTCACGCCGCCGCGTCAGGAAGTCAGCCAGGACTTCGAGTCGGTGTGGGCCTCCTTCATGCTGACGCCGGGCGATGGCGATGTAGTGGAAGAGTCAGACGTCCTCTCCTGGATCAAGTCGCCGCCACCGGCGCATGGCAATGGCTGGTACTACAACGACCCACGACAGGCGCTGTTCGCCTACTACCAGTTCTGGGACTATCCGCTCCGCGATCTGCCCTTGTTTCTTCCGCCCGACGGAGTCACGACGCTGGAGACCTGCGCGAGACCTCCCTGCTTCCTGCTCCTGCGACCAAACCAGGAGTACGGTATTCGATTCGCGGACCAGCAGCCACACAGCCTGTTCGACGATCATGCCCTCACCTCATACGGCGGCGGCGACCACGCCCTCCAGGCCCCACCGCGGGAGGGTCTCTTTGCCATCCAATGCACGGTCCACGGACACCGCGTCGGCTGGCTGCTCGTCGTGGATGAACTGCCGGCGCCTCGTCAGGGGCCCGACCCCGACGAGCTGCGATAGCGGAATGCGACATGCCCCTCCCCCCTGTATCCAATCCGTCGCGCGCGTCGACGGCAGGATACGCAAGCCACCTGGGGCCCAGCGTCGCTCACACGCAACCGCACTTGCACCCGTGTCTTGCGCACGCAACTCTCGACCATACGCGCTGGCCTCGTGCTTGCTCAGAAGACGTTGTTGACCAGATCTACGACGCGGGGTAACGTAGACGCCCCGCTCAGGGCAATCAGGGGCCCGCGAACCCGGGCCCCGCGGAGACGTTCGATCGAGACACCCGTCTCACACCATCTGCGGAGGGACTCCATGCGCCGCGTTCTGCCCGTCCTCCTCCTCCTCGCCACGCTCGCCCAGGCCGACGACAAGGCGCTGAGGGACGCCGAGCTCGCCCTCGCCAAGGGCGACTTCGACAAGGCGACAGCCCTCCTCCAGAAGGAACTCAGCGGCGCCAAGGAAGGGCAGGACTATCTCTTCTACTTAATAGGGGTCGCCCAGCTCTCCGCCGGCAAGCCCGACGACGCCCTCCAGAGCTTCGATCGCCTCCTCGCCGATCACAAGGACTCCCCCTACCGCACCAAGGCCACGTTCCGCCGCGCCGACGCCCTCGCCGCGAAGGGCGATTTCGCCGCCGCGATGAAGGTCTACGAGGACCAGGTCGGCTCCGTCCGCGCCGAGGATCGCCGCAACGCCCTAGCGATGGTCTACGTCAACGCGGCCCGCGAGTTTCTGACGCCCAAGAAGGAGGGCCAGACCCCCGAGTGGCAGAAGGCCCTCGACCTGCTGCTCAAGGCCCAGGAGATCGGCTCGCTCGGCAAGGAGAAGGACCGCGTCGCCTACGAGGTCCCCCTCTGCCAGCACAAGC
>CAZYRM010000337.1:0-5215 GCA_964649705.1 uncultured Planctomycetia bacterium | reverse complement strand
CCTCGCGTCGCGGAGGACGTCCGCGAGGAGCCAGCAGGCGCCCTCGTCGAGGACCCGCGTCCCATTGACGGGGCCCTCGCCCGTCATCCGAGCGGGGACGTGCACGCCGAGCCGCGCGAGCGTCGAGTAGGCCTCCGTCAGCTCGATGAGCGTCACCTCGCCGCCGCCCAGGACGAGCGAGAGGCCGTAGCGGTCGGGGTCCGTCAGGGTGCCCACGCCGCAGCCACAGAGCGTCGCGACGAGGCGGTCCACTCCGACCGACCCGAGGAGCCGGACGGCGGGGAGGTTCAGAGACCTGACGAGCGCTTCGCGCGCCGTCACGGGGCCCGAGGAGCCGCCGTCGCAGTTCTCCGGGCGGTACGAGGAGTGCGCGAGCGGTGCGTCGGACAGGAGGCGCTCGGGCGCCGTCTCCCCGTCCTCGAACGCCAGGGCGAAGAGGAACGGCTTGAGCGACGACCCTGGGGAGCGGGGCGAGGACGCCGCGTCGACCTGACCGTCCCCCCGCTCGTCGAGGAAGTCGGGGGACCCGACGTAGGCGAGCACGTCGCCGGTGGCGTTGTCGAGGACGACCGCGGCCGCGCCGTCGGAGTCGATCCGCGCGAGGTGGAAGGCCAGCGCACGCTCGGCGGCCTCCTGCACCGCCGGGTCGATCGTGGTCCGCACCCGGGCGCAGCGGGGCTGGAGGCGGGCCGCCGCGAGCGACAGGTGCGGCGCGAGGAGGATGCGCGTCTCGGGCCGCACGACGACGGGCTCCGCGCAGGCCTCCGCCTCCTCGGCCTCGCCGATGAGGCCCTGCTCCCGCATCCGGGCGAGCACGCGGTCCCGACGCGCGCGCGCCGCGTCCGGGTGGCGGTCGGGGCGGAGGCGCGAGGGGGATTGCGGAAGGCCCGCGAGGAGCGCCGCCTCGGCGAGCGAGAGGTCCCGCGCGTGCTTGCCGAACCAGCGGCGCGAGGCGGCCTCCACGCCGACGAGGTTTCCCCCGAATGGAGCCAGGTTGGCCCAGCGCTCGAGGATGGCGTCCTTCGGGAGGCGCTCCTCGAGCTGCCACGCGCGGAAGGCCTCCACGCACTTCTCGCCGAGCGTGCGCTCGTGCGGCATCGCGAGGCGGACCGTCTGCATCGTCAACGTCGAGGCCCCCGAGACCACGCGCAGCGAGGTTGCGTTCTGGACCGCCGCGCGGGCGATGGCGAGCGGGTCCACGCCGTTGTGGGACCGGAAGCGCCGGTCCTCGATCGCGATGACCGCCTGCAGGAAGCGCGGGCTGATCTCCGTGATAGGCACAGGGACGTGCCAGTTTCCGTCTGCGTTGGTGAAGGACGACAGCGGCGACCCGTCGCGCGCCAGGACCTCCACGCTCGGCGCCGGGTCCGCGAGGGCCTCGGCGGGGAGCGGATACACGGCACCAAGCACGCGCCAGGCCGCGGCGGGCAGCACGAGGAGCGCCACCGCGGCCAGGGACGCACGGCGCAGGCGCCGACGCCAATTCGACGGCGAGGGCCTCACCGCGGCGTCACCTCCCACTCCACCCGGCCCCAGCGGGAGAGGGGACGCGGGTCGTACATGCACGAGGCCTCGCTCGGGGCCATCACGAACGTCCCCGGCGTCACCGCGCGCATCGCGTAGCGGAAGATGCGCTTCTGGCACGCCTCGAACACGATCGAGACCCGGTCGTCCAGGTACTCCGCGTAGTCCGGCATCATCCACGAGCCTCCCGGGACCCCGTAATCGGCCAAGCGCGGGTTCTCGACCTCGAATCCCGCCGGCAGGAGGTCCTTCACGACGGAGTTCATGTACGCCGCGTCCGACTCCACGGTCAGCTCCACGACGACGACCTCTCCCTGGGCAATGCGGCGCGCCTCCAGCGGCTTACCGTCCGTCCCGAGGAACGCGCGCCTCACGCGCAGGCCGCGGTCCACCTCGGGCGCCGCGCCCGCCTCGGGGACGCCGTCGCTCTCCCAGCGCCAGAAGGCGACGCCCGTCCCCTCGACGCGCACCTCGACCCCGCCGTGCGCGTCCTGGGGCCACTCGACGATCACCTCTTCCTGGTCGCGGAACGGTCTCGGCGGGTCGTCACCGATCCTCACCTCGCCGGTGAGCGTCGTGGAGGCCCCCCGCGCCTGCGCCGCGTACTTCCCGAGGGCGACCAGCGCGAACGCCGTCTCCTGTGTCGTCGACCAGCGGCCTGCCGCCGACGCCGCGTCCAGCCGCTCCGCCAGCTCCCCGACCTTCGGGTGGTCCGGCACCGTGTCGATCAGCACGGAAAGGAGGAGCGCCGCGTCGCGCACGCTCGAGTGGAGGGCTCCCCCGGTGTCTCTCCTCTCGCCCTCCGGGATGTTCGCGTCCGCGAGGAGCGCGGCCGCCTCCCTCGTCCGCCCGTGCGCGGCGAGCGCCGCGGCGAGGTGTCCTCGCGCCGTCGGAGAAAGCTCCTCCGCCCGGTCGCGGAGCGGCGTCAGGTCGCCGATCCGCACCGCGCGCGCCGTGGAGAGGACGAACGCCGCGTAGGCCTGGACGTCGAGGTCGTGCGCATCCGTCGCGCGCTCGGAGAGGACGACGCCGAGGTGCCTCAGGACCCCGTCCAGCAGCGCCGTGGGCGTTTCGTGCCCCGCGCGCTTCGCCTCGACGAGGAAGTGCCCCGCGTAGGCCGTCCCCCAATCGTAGGTCTCGGTGCCGCCGGGCCACATGGAGAGGCCCCCGGACCGCGTCCGCATCGACTCGAGGCGCTCCATCGCCGCGCTCACCAGGTCGCCGGCGTGGGTCTCCTCCGCATCGAGGGGCCGGGCGACGCGCAGCAGGTCGTCGACGTAGAGTAGCGGGAAGGCCTTCGACGTGGTCTGCTCCACGCACCCGTACGGGTAGACGAGGAGGCGCGTCAGGTCGCCCGCGAACCGGATCCCCGGCTTCGCGGAGAGCACGAGCCGCGTCCTGCCCGTCCCCTCGATCCAGGTGACGGGGACGTCGATCGCCTGAACGGCGCCGCGGTCGACTCGGCCCGTCCTCGACGACGTGACTCGCTCACAGGGCGGGCGGATCGGCAGCGGGAAGGACTCCTCGGCGACCTCGGCCCCCATCCGTGCCCTGAAGTCGAGCCTCGCCGCGCCGTCGGCCGCGCTGCAGCGGAGCGGGAACCTCCAGGTCCGCTCGTCCCCCGCGGCGAGCACGTCGCTCCTGGAGTTGCCCTCGAGGCACTCGACGCCGCCCGATGCGGAGCACGAAAGGTGGACCGTCTCCTGCGCCTCGGAGCGATTCCGTACGGTGACGGTCGCCTCGAAGCGGTCTCCGGTCGCCGCGAACCTCGGCGCGGAGACCTCCATGAGCAGAGGCTTCGTCACCGTCATCGGGCGCTCGACCCATCCGAAGGCGTCGTCGCGCGCGGCGACCGCCATCCAGCGCAGCTCGCCGATGTAGGCGGGGAGCACGGCGCTCACCACCGCGCGGCCCTCGTCGTCGGTCCGGAGCCTCGGGAACCAGAGCGCCGCGGAGACGAATCGCTCGGCGCGGACCGGGGAGGTGCGCGGGATCATCGGGCCGCCCTCCCCGCCGCCGGGCTCGGACCTCGCCGCGCCCGCGAGCTCGGGGAAGAGCAGCGGGAAGAGGTCGCGGCTCCCGACCTGGAGCGCCTCCTTCCCCCAGTACGCAGCGAACGGGTCGGGGGTGCGGAAGCGTGTGAGCTGGAGGATCCCCTCGTCCACGGCCGCGACGGTCACGACCGCCCCCGGGAGGGGCTTTCCGCCGAGCGTGACTCGGAAGACGACCTCCGTGGCCTGGCCCGGGCGAGCCTCGAGGTCCGCCTCGACCTCCACGTCGACGAGGTGAGGGTCGGTGTCGATGACCACCGTCTCCACGCCGCAGACTCGGTGAGGCCGCCACGCCTCCGACGACGCGACGGCCCGTACGACGGTCGCCGTGCAGTAGAGGTTCGGGGCGCACCCGTCGGGGAGGCGGAATTCGACCTCTGCGGCGCGGCCCTTGACCGGGACGGACTTCCAGGCGAAGACCCGGTTGCGTTCGAGGCAGACGAGCGCCGTGCCGTCAAACGGGGTCTCGATCCGGGCGCGGACGGTGTCGCCCGGGGCGTAGCGTTCGCGATCCAGCCTCACGCGGACCCGCTCGCGCTCGGGAGAGGGCGCGTGGTCTCCTCCCCAGGTGTGCACGTCGACCACGCTCCTCATCCCGCCCTCGGGGTCCTCGGCCGTGACGACGTAGTCGCCCCAGTCGGGAGGGGTGAAGCGGTAGGTCCCGCGGCCGCCGACGAGGGCGACCTCGCCCTCCGCGAGCGGCTCGGCGATCTTCGTCCAGTCGTACCGGACCCCGGTGTCGTCGCGGCGGAGGGCGTACGACCAACGGATGCTGTCCACCCGGACCCTGAGCACAGAGACGTCCGCGGGGGCGCCGTCGGGCGTCAGCGCGACGACGTCGACCTCCCGGGGGGTCCCCGGGCCGTCCCCCTTGCCCGTCGCAAGAAGCCCAATCATCGTCGGATAGCCGAACACGCGCACCGTCGCGCACGCGCACGATGCGCGGCCCCCGGGCTCGATCACGCTCGCGCGCACGGTCCCGACCGCGAGCGCGGGCGGCTTCTCTGTCGGCGCAGTGAGCTCGAACGAGCAGGTCCCCTCGGCGTCGAGCGTGGCCGTCTCCAGCCGCTGCGAGTGGCCGTAGCCGCTCGTGCGGGACGGGTCGCCGAATCGGTGGTCGGGGAAGGCCGGCGACGTGTATGTCTCGCCGCGCCAGTCCACCTCGGCCTCGGCCAGCCTCCCGGAGGCGGGCGCGCCGAAGAGGTGACGGGCGTGGACGGTGACGCGGGCCGAGGCGCCGGGGGCGATAGACTCCTCGGGGGCCTCGACATCGACCTTCATCCGCTCGGGGACGAAGTCCTCCACCTGGAAGAGGACCTGCCCCATCGACTCCTCTTCCCCGGGGACGGCGACCCACGCGCGGTACATCCCCGTCCGCGCGTCCCTCGGCACGGAGAGTCGCGCATCGAAGGAGCCCTGGTCGTCGGGGGTCACCCGGATGCGTTGCCAGAGGGCCTGGTCGTCGCGCTCGACACAGAGGTCGACGGGGAACGAGGCGGGGGGCCGACGCTCGGGGTCACGGAGCAGGCCCGCAATCCGGACCTCCTCGCCCTTGCGGTAGACCCCGCGATCGGTGAACAGGAACGCGCGCAGGCCGCGCGTGAGCGTCGGGAGGCCGCCGGTGGGGAGGCCTCTCAGGT
>CAZYRM010000336.1:0-5217 GCA_964649705.1 uncultured Planctomycetia bacterium | reverse complement strand
AGAACGAGCACGAGAACGATTTCGAGCCCGATTACGAGCACGCCACCGCCACCGAGACCGCTCTCCCCGTCTAGTTCAGTAGCGTTGTAGGAGTAGGAGGGAGTCGGAATGTCGGTGTCACACTGCGGTCGGTCCGTCCTCGCCCTGACGTGCCTCTTCTCGGCCTGCGGCCTCGCCTCCGCCGAAGGGGAGAGGTCCTTTCTCGGGATCAACTTGCGCGCCCTCAGCCCGGAGGTCGCCGCGGAACTCGAGGTCACGGCGACGGAGGGCCTGATCGTCGTCTCGACGCACGTCGGGAGCCCCGCGCGCGTCGCCGGCGTGCTGCCGCTCGACCTGCTGCTCGAAGTGAACGGCCAGGCCACACCGACCCAGGAGGCCTTCCAGGCCGCGATGGCGCCCCTCCACGTCGGAGACGAGGTGAAGCTCGCCGTCTCCCGCAAGGCGGAGCGCGTGGAGCTCACGGCACGGCTTGTCTCGCGGAAGGACTGGGAGGCGGAATGGGTCCTCGAGGGGAAGCCGCTGCCCGAGCTGGCGGTCTCCGCGTGGAACCGACCGGGGCCCGGCTCCGTCGAGGAGCTCCGCGGGTCGGTGACCCTGCTGGTCTTCTGGTACATCACCTGACCCAAGTGCACCGTCGTCGCCCTCCCCCGTGCGGTGAGGCTTCACAAGATGTACGCAAAGGACGGCCTGCAGGTCCTCGGCATCCACGCCGCGTTCCCGCAGAAGGACGACCTGGCGATGGACCGAGTATCGCGGTTCGCGAAGGAGGGGCAGCTCCCGTTCCCCGTCGGCGTCGACACGCGAGGGGACGACGCGACAGTGACGGAGACGCTCAAGCGCTACAAGAGCGACCACATGCCGCTCATGGTCCTCGCGGACCGCGACGGCGTGGTCCGCTTCACCGCGGACCAGCACACCGACGAGGAGACGATCGAGGAGGCCGTCAGGGGGCTGATGGGGAAGTAGCCCCGCCCTCGAGGAGCGGCCTGAGCTCGAGCAGGACGGCGAGCTGGAGCTGGAGGGCGAACGGGTCGACGCGGAGGCGGAGGACTTCGCCGCGGCGGCGGACGACGACGTCCACTTCCTTTTTTCCGGCCTGCACCGCCGCGTCCTTGGCCGCGCAGTAGGAGTACGACGTCGACATCGGCGCGCCGTCGTATTCGAGGAGGACGTCGTCCGCCTCGACGGGCACGGGGCCTTCGGCGCCGCCCGCCGCGCGCACCACCGCGACTGGGACGAGCACGTGCTTCAGGCCGGTGAGTACGGCGACCCCGACGTCGCGCGCCCACCTCTCGAAGAGCTTCTTCGCGAGCGCGGTCGCGTCGGCGTCCGGGGCGACCCCGCCGCCCTCGGCCAGGCGCCGGCCCAGGGCCTCGACCGCCGCCGCCTCGTCCGTCCCGTCGAGGCCGAACCCGCCGGGGAGGACGTACGGACCGAACGCGACGGGGATGGAGACCTCAAGGCGGCGAGGCTCGGTCGCGGTCCCTTGCGGAGGCGGGGGCGCCACCTGCGCCAGGACTTCCTCCAATCGCGGCGGCGACGACGAGACGACCTTGGTCTCCTCCTCGGAGGGTCGCATCGGCGCCACGGCAGGAGGCACCGGCGGGGGCGCCGTGACGACTTTCGTCCTGTCCTCGGAGGGACGGAGGGCAGGCGGCGCGGCCGGCTCCGGCGGAACGAACGGCTTGAGAAAGGACGAGGACGGCGTGTTGATCCCGAACTCGATCGTGCCCAGGTCGTGAGGGTCGGCGAGCCGCGCCTCCTCGAACGCCGTGCGGGCCTCCTCCACCGGGACGTCGTCGGGAAGGGTCCGCGCGACACGGAGCATCTGCTCGAGCGTGGCCTCGCCGACGCCGAGCCAGCCCGCGAGGATCGCGCCCGTCAGGGACTCCTTCGGCTGCGAGGCGATCTTCCCAAGGAGGTTGGCGGCGGTCTCCGACGTGATGAGGCTCATCCGGGTCCAGAGGGCGACGACGCGCCCCCACTCGGGCCCGCGGGGGGCCGGTCCGAAGTCCGGAACGGAGGGCAGCGCCGGGTCGGAGAAGACCTCGGCGCCGATCGACACGGAGCGCGCGTCGGGGACGGGGGCCTTGCGGGGAGTCCCGACGGCGAGGAGGCCCTCCTCGGTGGCTCGGCGACGGAAGGCGGCCACAAGGTCGGCATCGGGGCAGTCGCGCGAGAGCCTGCGCACGGCCCGGATGAGCTGCTCCAGCTCGCCAGGGGAGATCTCCAGCCATTCGGCGATTTGGATCGGCGTGTGCGCCTTCCCGAGCCCCTCGCGCAGCCTGGCGCGGGCCTCTTCGCCCCGTTCGCGGGTGAAGAGATGGAGCCGGACCCCGAACGCCATGAGGACGGCGAGGTCGAGCGGCTTCGGGGCCGTGGGGGACTCAGCCATGACAGCGAAAGGATAGCCGACGCCCGGTTCGGAGGCTATAACCTGCGCGCGTTCGCCGCTTGCCGGCCGAACACGCGTGAGGACTGGGATCGAGGTGCCCGATGCTGCGAGAGACGTGCGTCCTGCTGGCCCTGGCCGCCCTTGCGTTCGCGGTGGACGAGCCGCGGAGGCTGACCATCGTGGCGCCGAAGGAGTTCTGCGGGGCGCTGGAGGAGTTCGTCGAGTTCAAGAGGGCGCGTCTCGAGACCACCCTCGTGGCCATCGAGGACGTCGGCGCCGAGGGCACAGACGAACCGGAGCGCCTCAAGCGCTTCCTGCACGATGCGTGGCGGCACAGGGGCCTGCGCTACGTGCTCCTGGTCGGCGACGCGGACGTCCTTCCGGTGCGGTACATGGTCCTCGACCGGTGCACCGAGCCCGCGTTCGACTACGCCTTCTACCCGAGCGACCTGTATTACGCCGACCTTGCGCGCGAGGACGGCACGTTCGAGGACTGGAACGGCGCGAGGGAGGGCTTCCACGCCGCCTACTTCGGCGAGGTCAGGGGGGAGAAGAACAAGAAGGACCCGATCAACTTCGACCGGATCGACTACAGGCCCGAGATCGCCGTCGGACGCTGGCCCGTGAGCACGCCCGAGGAGGTCCGTATTGTGGTGGCGAAGACCATGGCGTACGAGCGCGGCGTGGAGGGGGGGATTTCGCCGGGGCTCCGTCGGGCGGGCCTGTTCGTCGTCGACGGCTGGGTCGACGCGCGGGACCTGTTCGGGGGGCTCGCGGAAAAGCTCGGAACGTGGAGCGTCGAGCGGCGCTTCTACGGGGACGACCCCGGACCGAGCGAGGCGGAGGCCGTGAAACTGCTCAACGCCGGCACCTCGCTCCTCTGCCACGCGGGGCACGGCTCCGACGACGCGTGGGGAGGGTGCCTGTCCGTGGCGAGCCTTGCTCGCGTGAAGAACGCCGACCGTCTCCCGGTGCTGATCTCGGCGGGCTGCTCGACGGCGCGCTTCGCGACGCTGCCTCCGTACGAGGCGTACGTCGACGTGGAGGGGGTGGAGCACAAGGGGACGAACGCAGGGGAGGCCTTCACGGCGCCGCCTCCGCCGCCCGCGCCGTTCCAGCGCGGGGCGCACAACCCGACAGGGCTCGGCGAGCAGCTTCTGCGGAGGGGTCCGGACGGCGCGGTGGCCTACATCGGCTGCAACACGGGCAGCCAGCCGTGCGGCCTGACGCTCGTGGAGGGCTTCGTCACGGCGATCGGCGAATCGAAGTCGCCGCGCATCGGGGACTGCTGGGCGCGAGCGGTCGCCTTCTACTATGAAAGGGAGCGCCTGGCGAAGCTCGTCCCGACCGAGGACTGGTACCCCCCGAGCATCTTCTTCCAGGGGATGAAGTTCATGCTCTACGGCGATCCGTCGGCGCCGATCCCCGCGGCAAGATAGCCCACGAGTGCGTACGGACTCCCGGGGGGAGGGTGTTACCGATCCTCGCCGCTCCGCGCCCGCGCCCGCGCCCGCGACCCGAAACACCGCAACCCGTCTCCCGTTGCCCGTTGTCCGACACCCGTGCCCGTGTCCCGTACCCGCCCGTGCCCGATCGGGTACGGGCGGGTACGGGAAGCGGGAAACGGGAAGCGGGAAACGGGAGACGGGTTACGGGAGACGGGTTGCGGTATCTCGGGTCGCGGGCGCGGGCGCGGGCGCGGAGCCTAGTCGCAGTTTCCACCGTGTTGCCCTTCGCCGTCCTCCCTGGTAGGCTGTAGCACGGCATCCGAGGGGACCCATGCCCGCCCGCCAGGACCTGCTGCTGGGACAACTCGCCGTCCAGAAGGGCTACCTCACCGAGGAGGAGCTCCAGGACTGCGTCCGCGACCAGGCGGCCGAGCCCGCGAAGACGCTCGGCGCCCTCCTCCTCGAACGCGGCTATCTCTCGGACAGCCAGCTCAGGGTCCTCCTCGCACAGCAGCAGGCCAACTTCGCCAGGGCCCAGGCCAAACCCGACCCCGCGACCCAGGACGACGCCACCTTCGGAAAGCTGGTCCTCGAGCGCAAGCTGGTCACGCAGGACCAGCTCAACGAGTGCCTTCGCATCCAGGCAAGCGACCACGCCCACCCGCGCCTGGGCGAGGTCCTCACCCAGCGGGGCTACCTCCAGCCCGACCAGGTCCAGAAGATCCTCGCCGCCCAGAAAAAGGTCGTCGTCGAGTGCACCGGCTGCCACACCTCCTTTAATATCGCCGGCGCCGAACCTGGTCAGCGCGTCAAGTGCCGCGCCTGCGGAAAGCTCATGACCGTCCGCTCCGTCGCGGGCCGCCTCGACGTCGTCGAGACCGTCGTCGTCCCGCCAAAGGACGTCGGAAAGCGCTTCGGCAAGTTCGACCTCTTCGGCGAGCTGGGGCGCGGATCCATGTCCGTCGTCTACAAGGGCCGCGACTCCACGAACGGCCGCGCCGTCGCCCTCAAGGTCCTCGCCCGGGAGAGCAAGGTCACCGAGGTCGACATCGAACGCTTCCGCCGCGAGGCCGAGGCCGCCGCGGCCCTCCAGCACCCCCACATCGTCGCCGCGCTCGAGTTCGGCCGCGAGGGGGACCAGTACTGGATCGCGATGGACCTCGTCGCCGGGAAGTCGCTCGACTCCATGCTCGAAAAGGGCCCGCTCCCCCCGCCCAAGGCGATCGAGATCGCCCGCGACGTCGCCCGCGCCCTCGACCACGCCCACCAGAACGGCGTCGTCCACCGCGACGTGAAGCCCGGAAACATCCTCGTCGACAGCTCCGGAAAGGCCTACCTCGCCGACTTCGGCCTCGCCCGCACGCTCAACAAGCG
>CAZYRM010000335.1:0-5246 GCA_964649705.1 uncultured Planctomycetia bacterium | reverse complement strand
CGATAGCGCTCACCGAAACTGACCCGCCCCTGCTCAGATAGATTGACCCACCTGAAGGGCGAGGTAGGCTTGCGCTGGTCAGCGGAGGCGACCGCGTTGTCGGGGAGGCTGGGACGTCTCGCGGGCGCGGCCGGGTGACGAGGCGGAGACGAGCATGTCCGATCGACGGCCGCTCAGCGTTCTGAGCGAGACCCTGGGGTTTCGCTGGTGGAGCTGCAGGCGCAGTTCGCGTTTCAGCCGGACTGGTACCGCGTGGACGGGGCCCGCGCCGTGGTCTTGGATTACTACTTCGCCCTCCGCGCCGCGCTCAGGTGGACACCGCATCTACGCCCCTGCCTGACCCGGTGCCGGCATTGCCGGATCTTCTTCCTGGCTCATCCGCGGAATCGAGGGCGGCGGGACATCTACTGCCCGTTCGGCTGTCGGACGGCTCAGCGCAGCAAGCGGTCGGCCGAGCGGAGCGTGGCGTACTACGCGACCCGGGAAGGCAAGGAGAAGAAGCAGCGGCTGAACGGCAAGCGGCGGCGGTGGTGCGCGGCCGTGAGCGAGGAGGAGAAGAGCATGAACACGGAACCGGCCGGTGGAAGTAGTCGTGGTGGCGGCGATCCGAGCCCTGGTGCGCCTGGGGCGATGCGCGCAAAGCCTGGGGAGGACCCTGTGGCCGAGGAGAAGCGTGCGGGCGGGATGCCGGTCCCTGTCCGCGAGGTCAACGAACTATCGCCGGCGACCCCGAACCAGGGGGCGAGCAGTGGAGGTCCGCCTGATGCCCCCCCTGGCGAGGTCGAGGCGGGCGAGCCCGCCTTCGATGAGGACATGGTGGAGCACGTCCAGATGGTCACGAGCCTGCTCGAAGGCCGAGAGGTGAGTCGCGAGGAGGTACTCGAGATGCTCAAGCGGAAGTGGAGACAACGCAGCATCGGTGGGGACGAAGAGAGCGGCTATGGTCCAGGAAAGCCGGCTCGCCAGGAGCCGCCGTAAGGAGGACGCATGGCTGCAGAGGTGGAGATCGGGGAACTCGACGTGCGCTACGAGGACTACCGGCTGAAGGACCTCGGCCGGGAAGCGAAGCTGCTCCTCTCGATCCAGGAACGAGGCATCGACGAGCCCCTCGAGGGGGTCGAGGTGCAGGGGACTCGGATCCTGCTCAACGGCTTCAAGCGGTACCGATGCGCACGACGGCTCGGGCTTGGTGTAGTGCCGTGGATCTCGCTGGGGGAAGACGAGGCCACGGGCATCATCGCCGTGATGCGCACGGGGAACGACAAGGCGCTCAGCATTCTCGAGCAGGCGCGTTTCATCGACGATCTCTTCCGCCACCACGGACTGAGCACCGCGGCGATCGCCGAGACGCTGTTGCGGAGCAAGGGCTGGGTGAGCATGCGTCTCGGACTCATCGCGGAGATGAGCGAGAAGGTGCGCGGGACGGTCTTCAGCGGGGCGTTCCCGGTGTACTCGTACATGTATGCAGTGCGCCCGTTCATGCGCATGAACAGGGCCGCCCGGGAGGAGGCGGAGGCGTTCGTCGCGGCGGTGAGCGGCAAGAAGCTGAGCGTCCGCGAGATCGGGC
Organism: uncultured Planctomycetia bacterium; assembly: GCA_964649705.1. Classification (GTDB taxonomy): domain Bacteria; phylum Planctomycetota; class MHYJ01; order WSZJ01; family CAZYRM01; genus CAZYRM01. The sequence goes on along the minus strand of CAZYRM010000335.1, from coordinate 3,679 downwards.
AGCTCGCCCAAGGCTACTTCAAAGGGCCGGAACGGCTCCGGGAGGAGATCCGGAGCGGCAAGCTGGCCCTCGCGCTCGAGCGGATGCAGCGGGTGTCGACGCCGTCCGATGGGTGCCGTGACTTCGAGCGGGTGCTACTCCGGGACCTCGAGGTCCTGCAGAAGTACATGCAACGGGTGGTGGCGAAGAGCCTGGAAACGAGGTCTTGGACCCAGGCGTTTCGTGCCCAGGCTGACTTGGTGCTGGCAGGAATCCTGAGTCGGATCGAGACCGTCACCCAGGCGGTGAGGACACTCCATGCTCGATCCGGAGAAGCGTAGGGCCATCTTCCTCCTGCACCAGGAGGGGATGGGCATGCGGGAGATCGCCCGTCGCGTCCACGTCAGCCGCAACACGGTCAAGTCGGCCATCGCCGCCGAAGGCGACATGCCGCCCCTGGAGCGGAAGCGCAAGGTCGCGATCGACCCGGAGCTCCTCACGCAGCTATACGTCGAGTGTCAGGGCTACGCGCAGCGCGTGTGCGAGAAACTCGTCGAGTCCGGCATCGCCATCAAGTACTCGACGCTGACGCGGAGGCTCAGGGAACTTGGCCTGGGGGCCAGGAAGGAAACGAGGTTCGACCAAGTGCCGGACGAACCCGGCGCCGAGATGCAGCACGATACGAGCTCCTACATCGTCGAGCTCGGAGGCACACCGACGAGGCTGGTCGCGAGCCTCATCTACCTGCGCTACTCGAAGCGGCGCTATCTGAAGTTCTACCGGCGCTTCAACCGCTTCCGGATGAAGTGCTTCCTCCACGAGGCACTCACCCACTGGCAGTATGCGGCGCCGATGTGCGTGATCGACAACACGAACCTGGCGCGCCTGCGGGGGACGGGGAAGGACGCGGTGATCGTGCCGGAGATGGCGGTCTTCGCCGAGTCGTACGGCTTCCGGTTCCTGTGCCACGCGATCGGGCACTGCAACAGGAAGGCGGGCGAAGAACGGAGTTTCCGGACCGTGGAGACCAACTTCTTCCCCGGCCGGAAGTTCGTGAGCCTCGAGGACCTCAATGCGCAGGCCTTCAACTGGGCAACCGTGCGCATCTACCATCGGCCGATGAGCAAGACCGGCCTCATCCCCGCGAAGGCCTTCGAGCACGAGCGGGCCTACCTCCGCGCGATGCCGGCCGGCCTCCCGGCGCCCTACCTCGTCCACGGCCGCACCATCGATCAGTACGGGTATGTCGCCCTCGAGGGCAACTTCTACTGGGTCCCCGGTACCGGTCGCGGCGAAGTCAGCGTACTCGAGTTCAGCGAGCGGCTGAGGATCTACCGAGAGCGCGAGCTGCTGATCGAGTACCCGTTGCCTGCCGACGGCGTGAAGAATGCCCGCTTCAGCCCGGAGGGCCGGCCTAGGCCCCGCCACGAACCCCGCAACCGCAGAAAGCCGACGGCCGAGGAGGAAAAGCGACTCCGCGCCATGGCTGAGGTGGTGGGTGCTTATCTCGACTTCGCGGCCGCACCCAGCGGCATCGCGCGCCACCGCTTCATCCGCGACGTCTTCCAGCTGGCCCAGCAGACGACGCCGTCGCTCTTCGTGCGGTCGGTCGAGCGCGCCCTGAAGTACCGCATCCGCTGCCCCGAGACCCTGCGGCGGATCGCGCTGATGTACCTGAGCGAGGACTCTACGCCCCTGCCCTCGGCAGAGGTCGATGAGCGGCTCATCGAGCGGGACGCATACCAGGAAGGGCGCCTGACCGACGAACCAGACTTCTCCGTCTATGACGGAATGCTCGATGCCGATGACGAGGCAAGCCATGGATGAGGAACTGGTCAGAGTTCTGAAGTACCTCCGGCTGCCGACCCTGCTCGCGCGTTGGGACGAGTACCTGCAGGTGGCGAAGAGAGGCCGCTTCTCGCCGGTCCACCTGCTCCAGCACGTCCTCGCCGAGGAGGCCCGGTCCAAGGGCGAGAGGGCGTGCGCGCAGAGGCTCAAGCGCGCCCGGATCCCGGAGCTCCTGGTCATGGAGACCTTCCCCTTCGAGCGGCAGCTGAAGCTCGACAGGAAGAGGATCCTCTCGCTCTACGACGCCTTCGACTTCATCGAGAAGCGGCAGAACCTCATCTGGTTGGGACCGACCGGGTGCGGCAAGACAGGGCTCGCCACGAGCTTCCTGGTCCAGGCGATCCGCCGCGGCCACACGGGGCGCTACGTCCTCTTCCCCGAGCTCGTCGCCGAACTGTATGCGTCCGTCGGCGACCACTCCGAGGAGAAGGTCCTGAAGCGCTACCTCGCCTACGAGTGCCTCCTCATCGATGAGCTGGGTTACGTCGAGACCGAGCCCGTGCAGGTAGGCCTCTTCTTCACCCTCATGCAGAGGCGACACAGGAAGGGGGCCACGCTCGTCACCTCGAACCTCGGCTTCGGCGACTGGCGCACCTTCCTCAAGAACGACCACCTGACCGTCGCGCTGGTCGATCGGCTCACCGAGACCAGTCATGTCATCAACATGAAGAACTGCGTCAGCCTGAGGCCGAAGCTGGGGCAGGGCTCATGACCACCGGCGCGATCCGCGAGTGCGCCGACCGCGTCCGTGCCATCCCGCTGCCACAGGTCCTCGACCTCCTTGGGGCCGAACCTGACCGCCACGACCCGGCGAAGTGGCGCACCACCAAGGGCACGATCTCGGTCACCGCCTCGAAGTTCATGAACTGGAGTCGCGGCATCGGTGGCGGTGGCGCCATCGATCTCGTGATGCACCTCCAGGACGCGAACTTCCTGGCTGCCCTGGAGTGGCTCTCCCTCCACTTCCCCTGTCGAGCTAGCACCGGCAGCGCCCCAACCGCGGCCCCGACCCCTTCGCACGACCGCGAGCTCCGCCTGCCCAAACCAGTCGCCGCCAACCTGGCCCGCGTCACGCGGTACCTCGTCGAGGAACGGCGACTCCCTCCCTCCGCGATCTGGCCCCTCGTGGAAGCCGGCCGCATCTACGCGGACGCCAAGGGCAACGCTGTCTTCCTCATGCTCCTCGAGAGCGGCGCACCCGTGGGCGCCGAGCTTCGCGGCACGACGTCGCGCTCCTGGCGCGGCCTCGCCCCCGGGTCGAGAAAGGACCTCGGCTACTTCTCGGCTGCCCCGATCGAACCGTCGGGGGTCGTGCTCTGCGAGTCCGCGATCGACGCGCTCAGCTGCCTCGTCCTGCACCCCGAACTCTGGTGCATCTCCACGGCTGGCGCGAGGCCGGACCCCATCTGGCTCGCCAGGCTGCTCCGCAACGGCCAGGCCGTCCACTGCGGCTTCGACGCCGACCCTGCCGGCGACGCGGCAGCTCGCGCGCTGATCGCCCGCCACCCGACCGTCATCAGGCTTCGCCCCCCGCTTCACGACTGGAACGACGTGCTCAGGTCCCGTTCGTAGCGCGCCACCCACCGCCTGCGCTGCGCCCGCTTCGCTACCCGCCAGACCACCCCTCGGTCGCTCGGTCACGCTACCTGGAGGAGCTACCTGGAAACGGAAAGCCTGCCCGCCCCCCCTGCGCACCCCCCTCACCATGCGCCAGGCCTCCTCGCTCCCTCGACCACCCCGACTCGAAGAGCACCCTCCCGCTACCTGGAAAAGAAGAACCTCCCCTATCAGCTGCGATTGGGTGGTTCAGTCTATCTGAGCGCGGGTGGGTCAATTCCGGTGAGCGCCATGG
>CAZYRM010000334.1:0-5247 GCA_964649705.1 uncultured Planctomycetia bacterium | reverse complement strand
AGTGGTCCGGCTCGCGGAAGAAGTAGGTCTCGCCGACGGTCACCTCCGCGAGGAGATCGTCCAGGAGCGCGGGGTCGGCCGCCAGGCGCGCCGCATAGGCGCCCTCGTCGCGGAGGCCGGCCCGGGCCATGGCGCGGCGCGCCCCCGCCTCGAGGTCCGCCTCGCGCGATGCGGAGAAGACGAGGCCTACCCGCTCCTCCAGGATTCGGGCGAGGTCCGCGACCAGTGAGGCGCCGGCGAAGGGGGCCGTCATGCCGGGCCCTCAGCGAGGGCCTGGTTCACCTGCTCCGACTCCGCCTGCGTAAGGAAGCCCTTCAGGTCGTGAAGGAGGACAAGGCCATCGCTCGTGCGCGCCACGCCGGCGACGTACTCGGCGCCGGGCACGACGGGCTCGATCGGCTGCACGTCGTGGGCCTCGATGCGGACGAGCTCGAGGGCCTCATCGGCACGGATCGCCACGGTGCGCGCGCCCGCACGGGCGACGACGAGGTGGTCGGCGACGTCCATGGGCCTCGCGGGGAGGCGGAAGCGGGCGCGGATGTCGAGCACGGGGACGACGCGGCCGCGGAGGTCGATGACCCCCTCCACGATGGCGGGGGCCTTCGGCAGCGGCGTCAGCGCGACGGCGGGCAGGACCTCGACGACGTCCTCCAGCGGGAGGCCGTAGCGGTGGTCGTCCAGTCGAAAGACGAGGGCATCCACGGCAGGCGCTCGAAAGGGAGACCCCGCGCACACCGTGGGCGGGTCTGAGACCCGCCCCACTGCCCCTCGCCTTTCGGAGTAACGTACGGAATGCCGCGGGAAGGTTCCGGACGACTTTGCGATTTCGTGGGAAGATCATGCGATCTTCGCTCCGCGCCGTCTTTGCTCAGGGACAAATTTGCAGAATCGGAGGGACTGCGCTAGAGGAGGCAGATGCAGGCGAGGTAGATGGGGAAGACGATCAGCATCACGGCCGTCGTGTACCCCATGATCTGCCTGGCCCCGAGCCCGGTGACGCCCAGGAGGGCGAGGGCCCAGAAGGGCTGGATCATGTTGGTCAGCTCGTCGCCGTAGGCGACCATCATCACGGCCTTCCCCGCCGGCACACCGACCCCCGCGGCCGCGGCGAGCACGACGGGTCCCTGGACCTTCCACTGCCCTCCCCCCGAGGGGACGAACACGTTCAGGATGCACGCGGCGATGAACGTGAGCGCGCAGAACGCGACCTGCTCGGACATGCCGATCGCCGTGCACCCTCGCGCCGCGGACTCCGTCCACCGCTGGATCGAGTCCTGCAGCCCCGTCCCCGAGATCATCGCCGCGATCGTGGCGTAGAACGGGAACTGGAGGATGATGCCTCCGCAGCTCGACGCCCCGTCGTAGACCGCCCGAGCGAACGACATGGCGCTCCCGTGCAGGATCCACCCCACGAACAGGAAGAGGAACGTCACCGTGTAGAGGTTGAAGTACTTCCAGCCCTCGGCACGTACGCCCTCGCGGACGATCCACGCCGCCGCCGCGCCGAAGACCAGCGTCCACAGCCACGAGTTCTCGATCCGCTGCACAGGCGTCTGGGCTTCCGCGGGCGGAGGGGCGGCCTCGGGGAATGAGGCCTCGATGACGTCCTCCTCCCGCTTCGGCGCCATCATCCAGAACAGGACCGGCACCACCGCGAGGAGCACGCCGTTGAGGACAAGGTTCATCGGCAGGCCGATCGTCTCCGCGAGCGGCACCGCCTTCTCCTTCCAGGAGGCGACGTCGAGCGGCGCGGACCCCGAGAGGCCCCCGTGCCAGATCATGAGCCCGCCGTACCCCGCGGCGCCCAGGAGCGGGTAGTGGAGCCGCCTCCCGGCCCGCTTCGAGGCGATCGCGAGCTCCCGCGCGAGGTAGGCTCCGACCAGGAGCCCCAGTCCCCAGTTGATCAGCGCCGAGGACATCGCGCAGAACGACACGAGCGCGGCGGCCGGGCCCGTGCCGAGGGGCAACCTCCCGAGCCGCCCCAGCGCCGCGCGCACCGGCGGCGAGGACGCGATCGCCTGGCCGCCGATGAGCACCAGGCACATCTGCATCGAGAACTCGAGGATGTTGAGTCCCCAGAATCCCTCCTTGGAGGGTCGCAGGTACCCCACGACCTGCGGGAGGGACGCGCCCTTGACGAGCCAAGCCAGGAGCGCCGCCACGAGGACGAGGAGGAGCGCGAGGATGAACGGGTCGGGCAGCCAGCGCTGCGCGATGCGGGTCAGGCGCTCACCGAGACGCTGGATCATGCTCGCCGGCCTCCATCAAGTTCCTGTTGATCCCCGTGCGGGGGATGTGCTACGGCATCCCCCCGGTGTGCGACCCGCCAACCCTCAGGTGAGCCCATGGACAAGACCGTCAAGAATGCCGTCGAGGCCATCCGCGACATCCAGGACGGCGCATCGATCATGTCGGGCGGCTTCGGCCTGTGCGGCAACCCGGAGAACCTGATCGCCGCGCTCCACGCGAAAGGCGTGAAGAACCTCACGATCATCTCGAACAACTGCGGCACCACCGACCTCGGGTTGGGCCCGCTCCTCAAGGCCGGCCAGGTGCGCAAGATGATCTCGACCTACGTCGGGGAGAACAAGGTTTTCGAGCAGAAGTTCCTCTCGGGGGAGCTCGAGGTGGAGCTCTGCCCCCAGGGGACCTTCGCCGAGCGGATCCGCGCCGGCGGGGCCGGGATCGGCGGGTTCTACACGCCCACGGCCGTGGGGACCGTCATCGCCGAGGGGAAGGAGACCCGCGTCCTCGACGGGAAGGAGTACGTCCTCGAGAAGCCCCTGACGGCCGACTTCGCCCTCGTGAGGGCCTGGAAGGGCGACCGCTGGGGGAACCTCGTCTTCCGCAGGACGACCCGCAACTTCAGCTCCCTCATGTGCACCGCCGCGAGGTGCACGATCGTCGAAGTCGAGCACCTCGTCGAGGTCGGCCAGCTCGACCCCGACGCGATCCACGTCCCGAGCATCTACGTGCAGCGCATCTTCCAGGGGACGAACTACCAGAAGTGGATCGAGCGACGGACCGTCCGCCCGCGCCCGTAGCCCTGCCAAGGAGAGACAAGCATGCCGCTGACTCGCGAACAGATCGCGACCCGCGTCGCCCAGGAGCTTCGCGACGGCTTCTACGTCAACCTGGGGATCGGGTTGCCCACGCTGGTGGCCAACTACGTCCCGCGCGGCGTCGAGGTCGTCTTCCAGTCCGAGAACGGGATGCTCGGGGTCGGGCCGTATCCCGTGGAGGGCGAGGAGGACCCGGACCTGATCAACGCGGGCAAGGAGACGGTCTCCGAGATCAAGGGGAGCGCGTACTTCGACTCCGCGACGAGCTTCGCGATGATCCGCGGCGGGCACGTCGACATGGCGGTGCTGGGCGCGATGGAGGTGAGCGAGGAGGGAGACCTCGCGAACTGGATGATCCCGGGCAAGATGGTGAAGGGGATGGGCGGCGCGATGGACCTGGCGGTCGGCGCGAAGAAGGTCATCGTCGCGATGGAGCACGAGGCGAAGGGGAAGCCGAAGATCCTCAGGAAGTGCTCGCTGCCGCTGACCGCGAGGAAGTGCGTGAACTACATCATGACCGACCTCGCCTTCATCGAGGTCACGCCGAAGGGCCTGTTGCTGAAGGAGCGGGCGCCGGGCGTCTCCGTCGAGGAGATCCAGTCGAAGACCGAGCCGAAGCTCCTCCTCTCCCCCGAGCTCAAGGAGATGGCCGTCTAGGGCGAATCTCGGATGGCCGACCGGGGGCATCTGGATGACGTGCGATCCGCTGCGTGATGCCTTGGGTCCGCTACGGGGAGTCGTTCCTAGCCCGCACATCGGAGGTGCGCCGTGAAGTTGATGATCGCGCTGGCCGTTCCGGTCCTCCTGCTCGTGAGCTCCCAGGGGCGGACGGAGGACGTCGTCCCCGACGTCGTGAAGACGATGCGGGAGACGAAGATCGACGTAGACTTCGAGGAGACTCCCCTCCCCGACGCCATCGAGTTCCTCGAGTCAGGCACAGGGATCGACATCAGGATTGACGAGGTATGCGGGGTCCCGCCCGAAGCAAGGAAGGTGTCGATCTCGATTCACGACTTTCCGGTCGACTTCGTCCTCGGAATGATCGTGCACGACACGCAGCTGGATTGGTGCGTTGACGACGGCGTTGTGGTCGTCACCACGCCGGATCGACTGAAGGGGTGGACTCCCTACTCCCCAGATTGTCATTCCGGGGCGTCTCGGGAGTTCATGGACATGATGCACTCAAGGACGGCCGACCTGGACTTGGTGGAAGCACCGCTGACGGAGGCCATCCGGCTCCTGCGCGAGTCGACCCGGTTCAACATCCTGCTCGACGAATCCGGCATCGACGGCATCGATCGGATCAGGATCACCCTCAGGGCCAGGGAGATTCCCATCGATTGCGCCGTCGACCTGACCGCCAGGCTGGCCAGCTTTGGCTGGTACGTCGAGCAGGGAACCGTGATCATCTGCCGAGAAGAGCTCGCCCAGGGCCGCTTGCGGCCCATCCCGAGGCTGCTGGACTCGGACGCGGCCTGGGGGGTGTCCGTGGTGACGGCGCTCAGGAACACGAAGATCGACATCGACTTCGAGGACGCGCCGATCGAGGACATTGTCGACTACATCGGGGAGTGCGCGGGGATCGACATCGAGTTCGATCGGGAGCTAATCGTCGACGGCACGAGCGCGAAGCTGAGCACGATCCGCGTGAAGGGATGGCTGCTCGAGGACCTGCTGAAGTCGGTGCTAGAGCCCAACGGCCTTTCCATGGGCCTCGTGGATCACGTCCTCCTGATCACCCGCTCCGATCGCCCGAAGTAGCGGCCGAGCCCGGGCGCCCTGAGTTCGGTATCCAGCAGTCTCTGCAGAGCAGGATGTCCCAGGGCCAGGGAGTCCGAGCCGATGCACCAGAGTCGCGAACGGAAATTGGACCTTGCGCGACGGGCGGCCCACTGGCTCCGGAAGGCCGCGGCGCAGGGCGATCGGGGGGCTCGGAAGGAGCTGCTGCGGATCGCAGCTTCGTTCCCGCGCCACGCGCATGCCCCGACGACTTCTCGTGGGAGGGCGACTTCCAGGCGGTCCTGACGCGGCAGCGGGAGGGGGAGCGGGGCCCATGTATCCCGATCCCGGGCGACTCTGTGCGAGCTACCCCTATCCTACAGCGCTACTGAACGCGACGGCGGACGATGGCTCGGTGGCGGTGGCGTGCTCGTAATCGGGCTCGAAGTCGTTCTCGTGCTCGTTC
>CAZYRM010000333.1:0-5375 GCA_964649705.1 uncultured Planctomycetia bacterium | reverse complement strand
GCGAGAGCCTCCACTTCAGGCGGAAGTGGGCGTAGATCGGCTTCCAGTAGGTGCGGCCGAGGGCCTGGAGCCCTGCCCACGTCGCCGGCGGCGGCTCCGCGTCCGTGGCGCGGGGCTTGAGCATCGACCAGTGCGTCGAGGGGAACGGGACGTAGGACGGCGAGTCGCCCATGTCGCGCGGATCGTAGCCTCCACGCGGTCCGTCGGCAACTGCGGCGAAAGCGATTCGCCTTGCCTCGGAGGCCCGGAGTCGCTAGGTTCCCCACGCTCGCTACCGCCCCCGGGCAGGGAGGGTCCCCATGGGTGTGCCCCGCCTCGCCGCGCGTCCAGCGCTCGTTGGCCTGGCTGTCCTGCTCCTCCTCGGCTGCGGAAAGGAGCCTGTGAAGCCGGCCCTCCCCGCCGTCAAGGCGCGGGACCTCCGCCTCGAGACGATCTCGCTGGGGACGCGCTTCAGCGCCTCCGTCAAGCCTCGCGTCTCGATGGACCTCTCGTTCAAGGTCGCCGGCACGGTCCTCTCCCTCCATGCCGTGAAGACCCCGAGCGCGACACGCGATGTCCAGGCGGGCGACATGCTCGCCAAGGGGACCGTCATCGCCCAGCTCGAGACTCGCGACTACGAGCAGGCCAGGGCGTCCGCCGAGGCCGCCCTCGGACAGGCCGAGGCCTCCGTCAAGCAGACCCAGGCGGGAGTCGGGCAGGCCCAGGCGCTCGGAAAGCAGGCGGAGGCGGGCCTCCTCCAGGCGAAGGCGAAACTCGAGAGCGTGGCCCTGGAGCTCAAGCTCGCGGAGCAGAACTGGACGCGGTACCAGGAGATGTCCCCGGAGACGATCTCCGAAAAGGAGCGCGAGGACGCCATGGCGCGCCGCGACCAGGCCGCTGCCGAGCACGCCGCGATGGAACAGCAGGTCCGGGTCGCCGAACAACAGGTCCATGCGTCCTCGCAGCAGGTCCTCGCGGCCCAGCAGCAGGCCCGCGCCGCGGAACTGCAAGTCGCCTCCGCCAAGGTGGCCCTCGCCGCGGCCCAGGACCGCTTGGCCGACTGCTCGCTCCAGGTGCCGTTCGAAGGGGCCACGGTGGCCCAGGTCCTCGTCCAGACCGGCGAGCGCGTCGCCGCCGGCGTCCCCGCCTTCAAGCTGATCGACATGTCCACGGTGCACGTCGCCTTCGGCGTGCCGGACATCATGCTCGGGGAGCCCGCGACGGGCGACTCCATCCGGATCGGGGACCGCCTCGACGTCGCCGCGGACGCCTTTCCAGCGGAGCGCTTCACGGGGACGGTGACGCGCATCGCTCCCATCGCCGACGCCAACACCCGGACCTTCCTGACGGAGCTGTCGCTCGAAAACCCGAAGGGCCCGCAGCACCCGCAGGGGAGGCTTCGCCCCGGGATGATCGTGCGGATCCGCGTGAAGAAGGACGCGCAGGCCCTCCTCCTCCCGATGACCGCCGTGCAGCGCGGCGCGGCACCCGGGGAGATGGTCGTCTACGTCGTCACGGGGCCCGACACCGGGGCGCAGGTCTCCCGCAGGCGGGTCGTCCTCGGAGGACTCTACGACAACCAGGTCGAGGTCCTCGCCGGGAGCGAGGTCCGCGAAGGGGACCGGATCGTCACCGCGGGCGCCTCGCTCGTGAACGAGGGGCAGTCCGTGCGCGTGATCCTGGAGGTCGAGGAGAGGACCCTCGAATAGATGAGCACCGCCAGGTTCTTCGCCGAGAAACGTCCGATCGCGTGGGTGGCGCTCGTCGCGACCCTCGGCTGGGGCGTCTACGCCTACCGCCAGATGCCCCAGCGGCAGGACCCCGTGGTCCCGGTGCGCCAGGCCGTCGTCGTCACCTACTACCCGGGGGCGTCCGCGGAGAAGGTCGAGGCGCAGGTCACGCAGAGGGTCGAGAGGAAGCTCGCCGAGAGCCCCGCGGTCGAGCGCGTCTACTCGACGAGCAGCGCCGGACTCTCCACGGTCTTCGTCGACCTCTTCGAGGCGACGAAGAACGTCGAGCCGGTCTGGCTGGACCTCAAGAACAAGCTCGCCGAGATCCCAGACCTCCCCCAGGTCGGCGATCGGCCGCTCACGCCGTTCCTGAACGCGGAGTTCGGCGACACGGTCGCGATGATGCTCACCGTGAGCAGCCCGCCGGTGAGCGGCCTGGAGATCGAGCTGCGCGCGCGGAGCATCCGCGAGGTCCTCGCGGCCGCCCGTGCCGCGTGCGCGCCCGCGCTGGCCGAGAACCGCGTCTCCGGCGTGCTCGTCTATCCGACCACGGTCGCGCGCGATCACGTCCTGAGGCTGGGCCACGGCCTCCTGCAGCGCCTGACCGAGAGCGGCGTGGCGCGAGACGGGCGGATCCTCGAGGCGCCCGGAACCGGGCTCGTCGACTTCCAGCTCGCCGCGGACGAGGACGACCTCGACCGCGAGGTGAAGGCCTGGCTGGCCGAGAGCGACACGTTCGGATGGCACCCCGACGTCTGGCCGCCGTTCCTGGTCAAGGACCTCGACGAGCTGCCCCTCTACCTTGGATTCGTCGCTCGCGACAAGTACACCTACGGCGAGCTGCGCGGCTTCGCGGAACGGATCCGCGACCGCCTGCGGTCCTGCCCCACCGTCGGCAAGGTGGAGCTGATCGGCGCGCAGGAGGAGGAGGTCAGCCTCTTCTACAGCGGGCCGCGGCTCGACCAGATCGGCCTGCGCCCCGAGGCCGTCGTCGAGGCCCTCCAGGGGCGGAACACGAACCTCCCCGGTGGGCGGATCGACCTGCCCGGGCAGAACATCATGGTGGAGCCGAGCGGCGCGTTCAGGAGCGAGCGCGAGCTGGGCGAGGTCGTCGTTGCGGTCACCGAAGGGGGATTCCCGCTCTACCTGCGCGACCTGGTCGAGGTCCACCGTGGCTACCAGGACCCGCCGGGCACGATGAACTTCCGCGTGCTCAAGGCCCCTGGAAAGCCCACGAGGGCCGGGACCGCCGCGGTGGACTCCGTGGCCCTCACGGAGCCCAAGGTCGTGCCCGACGAGTACGCGCTCCAGACGGGCAGGGCGATCACGCTCGCCGTGCGGCAGATCCAGGGGGTCCAGATCGCCCGGTTCGGGCAGGACGTCCAGGGCGTCCTGGCCGCGCTCCAGGGGGAGCTGCCGGACGACCTGCGGGTGGAGCGGGTGAGCGACGAGCCGTCCCAGGTGGAGCACAAGATCAGCGAGTTCAACACCTGCCTGATCGAGGCGGTCGTCATCGTCATCCTCTTCGCCCTGGTCTTCATGGAGTGGCGGAGCACGGCGCTGGTAGCGATCTCGATCCCGCTCACGCTCGCGATGACGCTCGGGTTCTGCCAGCTCCTCGGCATCGACCTGCAGCAGGTATCGATCGCGGCCCTCATCATCGCGCTCGGGCTGCTGGTCGACGACCCCGTGGTGGCCTCGGACGCGATCAACCGCGAGATGGCCTCCGGCGTGCCCCGGGAGCGCGCCGCGTGGCAGGGCCCCGACAAGCTCGCCCGTGCAATTCTCTATGCGACGCTGACGAACATCGTCGCCTTCCTCCCCCTCCTCCTCATCGCCGGCTCCACGGGCGACTTCATCTACTCCCTCCCCGTCGTGGTCACGGCCTCGCTCGTCGCGAGCCGGATCGTGTCGATGACGTTCATGCCGCTCCTGGGGTACTACATCCTCCGGGGGCAGAAGGGGCTGGAGGCGGGGCTCGAAGGGAGCGGCGGCGGGTCGCGCTTCGCGAAGGTCTACAACTCCTTCACGGTCTGGTGCCTCGACCACAAGGCGATCTCGATGGCGGTCTGCCTCGCGATCCTGGCGGGCTGCTGCTCGGTCTTCCCCTTCATCGGCACGGCGTTCTTCCCCAAGGACCTGCACTCGGTCTTCACGGTGAACGTCTTCCTGCCGGAGGGGACGCCGCTGAAGGTGACCGCGGAAGAGGCCGAGCGGGTCGTCGAGCGGATCGACGCCCTCGAGGGTCGCCAGGTCACGTCGTATACGCTCTTCGTCGGCGCGGGCGGTCCGCGGTTCTGGCTGTCGGTCAACCCGGAGCCCGACGCGGAGGGGTACGCGCAGATCCTTGTGCACACGGTGGACAAGAAGTCGACGAGCGCCATCGTGGCGAGGCTGAAGGCGTCGCTGCCGCAGGAGTGCGCGGGGGCGAGGGTGACGATCGAGGAGCTGGAGACGGGGCCTCCGATCGGCGTGCCGGTGCAGGTCCGGATCTACGGCCCGGAGATCGAGCCGCTGCGCCGCCTCGCGGGCCAGCTCAAGGCCGAGATGAAGGAGGTTCCCGGGACGACGAACATCCACGACGATTGGGACCCGGAGGTCCTGCAGATGTCCCTTCGGATCGACACGGACCGCGCGAACCTGACGGGGATCACGAACGACGACGTGGCGGCCATCGTCTCCACGGGGCTCTCGGGATACACGGCGACGTACCTGCGGGAGGAGGACCGGCAGATTCCGGTGCGCCTCAGGCTGAGGGGGGACGAGCGGTCGCAGCTCTCGGACCTCTACAACCTGTCGGCCGTCAGCTCGATGACGAACCTGCGCGTGCCGCTGCGTCAGATCGCGCGGTTCGAGCCGGAGCTGGTCTCGCCGAAGGTCCTCAGGAGGGACTACCAGCGCTGCATCACGGTGAAGTGCGACGCCGTGCCCGGGACGCTGCCGAGCGCCGTGGTGGAGCAGCTCGCGGAGAGGCTCCCGCGGATGATCTGGCCGCCGGGGTACCGCTACGAGTTCGCGGGCGAGCACGAGGAACAGCAGAAGGGGTTCGCCTCGGTGCTGGTGGCCCTCATCGTCTCGATCCTCGGCATCTACCTTGCGCTGGTGCTGCAATTCAACAGCGTGACGAAGCCGCTGGTCGTCTTCGGCGCGGTGCCGTTCGGCCTGGCGGGGGGCCTGATGGGGCTGCCGCTGTTCGGCGCGCCGTTCGGATTCATGGCGTTCCTCGGCGTGGCGTCGCTGGGGGGCGTGATTGTGTCGCACATCATCGTCCTGTTCGACTACATCGAGGACATGCACGAGCGAGGCGAGGAGCTGCACCGCGCGGTGATCGACGCCTGCCTCGTGCGCCTGCGCCCCGTGCTCGTGACGGTGCTCGCGACGGTGGGCGGGCTCATCCCGCTCGCGCTCAAGGGCGGGCCGCTCTGGGAGCCGATGTGCTACGTGCAGATCTTCGGGCTCCTTGTCGCCACGCTGGTGACGAAGGTGGTCGTGCCGGTGATGTTCGTCGCGTTCGTGGAGAAGCTCGGGCTCATCGAGTGGAGCCACGCTCCGGCGGAGCGGCGCGCTCCGGAGGCATAGTCCCACAACGCTACTGAACACGACGGGGAGACCGGTCTCGGTGGCGGTGGCGTGCTCGTAATCGGGCTCGAAATCGTTCTCGTGCTC
>CAZYRM010000332.1:0-5490 GCA_964649705.1 uncultured Planctomycetia bacterium | reverse complement strand
GCACGTCCGGATCCGTGGAGGGGGGCCGGGGCAACCCGGTCCCCTACTCCGACTGTCCATTCGTGGATCGTCGGCGCGCGCCTACGGCCCCCCCGCGTCCCGCCGCCATGTGAACTCGGAGTGCGCGCTGAAAGCACGGCTTGTGCGGACGAGTCCGCATGGGCGGGGACCGCTGCCGCGGGGGTGCACTCATCGTGCTGGCCTGCACAGGATCCACCCGCCAGGCTCCTGGAGATCCGGCAGCGACATCCGGACACGATCTCCAGCGGCGCGGTACTCAGCACTGGAGACTGCCTGGAGTAGGTTCCTCGGGCCTGGAAACTGACCGGGACTTGTCCACGGGGGAAGCTGTTTCGGCGGCGGCGGCGGGCGCGGCCTTCCCCGGGAGCGTCAGAGAGCTTGACGCAGGCGGCCAGGGACCCCAAGCTGCCCGTCCGGGTTGGACCTGCCGTCGAGGCCCCGCACGTGGCCGATCCCGTCTACGCCCCCCGCCCTCCCCTCGCGCCGACGCCTGACGAGGCGCGCATCCTGGCCTGGGACCTGATGCGCGGCATCGCCGTGCTCGGCATCCTGGTCGCGAACATCCCCGGCATGTCCCTGGCTCGGTGGCTCGTGGAGGCCGACCCCTCGAAGGTGGGCACATCGAGCCGGATCGACTGGCTCGCCTTCGTGCTGGTCCGCGTGCTGGCCGACTCCAAGTTCATGACCGCATTTTCCCTGCTCTTCGGGGCCGGGCTCGCGCTCCTCCACTGCAAGGCGACGACGCGCGGCCGTGGCTTCGGCGAGGTCGTCTCCCGTCGGCTGGTCGCGCTGTTCGGAGTCGGCGTCCTGCACGGCACGCTGATCTGGTTCGGCGACATCCTCACGGGCTACGCCCTGGTCGCTCCCGCCGCGCTGCCGTTCGTGCGGCGACGGAGCAGGACCCTGGTGATTTGGGCGATCGCCCTCTTGCTGCTGAGCCTCCTGGCCATGGTCGCCATCTACTCGATGGACCCCGACCGGTGGGTAGAGCGTCGGAAGGACGCGAACGGGACCGTTCTCAGCGTCGAGGAGAGCAGGGCACTCGAGACGGCCGAAATTGCCGAGGTCTACTCGTCCGGCGACTTCCGACGCATGCTCTCACCACGGGTGAATTGGTACGTGTTCGGCACACTCTCGTACATCACCGTCTACGGCCCGCGGACGCTGGCGCTCTTCCTCCTCGGGATCGCGGCGGTGCGGTCGCGAGTGGCCGTCGATGTCGCCGACCATCGGCGGTTCTGGCGACGGCTGCTCTGGATCGGCCTCGGCCTGGGCGTGCCTTTGCACGCCTTGCACCTGGCGATAGGGAGCGCGACTCCGTCTGCGCGGATGATCGCCGAGTTCGCGCTCTACGTCGGCAGCCTCTGCCAGTGCCTCGGCTACTGCGGCGTCGCGGCGCTTTGGTCCCTCGGCTCTCCCCTCATGGGCTTGAAGTCGCGGCTGGCCGCCGTCGGCCGCATGGCCTTCACCAACTACATCGCCCAGAGCGTCATCACCGCCATCGTCTTCAACTACCTGGGTTTCTACGACCGGCTCGGCCGCACGGAGGGTCTGCTCCTGGCCTGCGCGATCCTGGCGTTGCAGGTGGCGTGGTCGCGTCCGTGGCTGGCCCGCTTCCGAATGGGCCCGCTCGAGTGGCTCTGGAGGGCCTTCACGTACTGGCGCTTCACGCCCCTCCGCCGCTTCGTCCAGACGACGTGATCCGCCGCGCCGTCCGTCCGCCGTCAGCGTCGCTCAGGGTTGCCGAGGCGCGGGTCGCTGTGTACACTTCGTCGACATGGCGAACGCACCGAACCTGGATCCGTACGCGCCTTGTCACTGCGGCAGCGGGAAGAAGTACAAGTTCTGCTGCATGAAGAGCGACCGCAAGGACACGAAGCCCGAGGCGCCCCCGCCGGTGGACCCTGCCGCACCGCGCGGCGACGTCAAGGGGCCCGGCTCGCTGGACTCCCGCGGCGGCCCGCAGCGCCCCGCGTCGAACTGGAGGCCTCCGCCCGGCCGGACGCCTGGAAGGAATGGGTAGGCGCCGTCCCGGACGCCCTGACGCGGGTCCCCCCCTTTCGCCCCCAAGGGCGCGACCCCGGTTACGGGGCGGGCGCAGCTCCTTGCGCGGGGTCCCCGAGACGATTACCGTAGGGGCATGACGACGGCGCCGCCACCCGCCGATCCCCCGCGCCCCTGGGCCCTCCGCCACCCCGTCCTCGCCTCCGTCCTCTGCATCCTCGTCCCGAACGCCCTCGGCAGCGTCGCCAACATCCTCTACAACCTGCTCAACATCGCGCCGCGCCTGTCGCCGGCGCAGACCGAGGTCTTCAACCGCTCCATCCTCGTCTACAACCTCCTCGTCTACCCCGCCCTCTTCGGCTGCTTCATCGCCTGGCTCCTCCCTGCCGGTCGGACCCTCCAGCGAGGCGCCCGGACCCCCGCCGAGGCCGAGGACTGCCGCCGCCGCGTCGGGAACTCCCCATTCGTCGCCGCAGCCCTCGCCAGCCTCGGTTGGCTCCCCTGCGCCTTCGTCTTCCCCGTCGCCATCGCGATCGCCGAGCCTCCCCTCCCCGGCGCCGTCTGGGCCCACTTCGCCCTCTCGACGCTCGTGTCATGGGCTATCGCCGCGACACAGGGCTTCTTCGCCGTCGACCTCCTCGTCTCCCGCCGCTTCTTCGGCCCAGCGTTCGGCACGGACCGGGTCTCCGAGGCCCCCGGCCTGTGGCGCCTCCCCCTCTCCATGCGCTTCCTCCTCGTCTACCTCTCCACCTCCCTGCTCCCCATCGCCTCCATCGTCGCGATCACTCTCGCCTCGGGCGGCCGCGCGCCCCTCCTCTACGTCGCCGCGGTCTCCGTCCTCTTCGGCCTCGGGCTCGCGTGGCTCACCGCCCGCACATTCCTCGGCCCGATCGCGGAGCTCCACGCGGCGCTCGCGCACGTGAAAGAGGGAGGTTTCGACGTGCGTCTCGATGTCCACCGCGCCGACGAGCTCGGGGCCCTCGCGGAGGGGTTCGACGAGATGCTCCGGGGGCTGAGAGAGCGCGAGCGGATCCGGGACACCTTCGGACGCTCCGTCGGCCGTCACGTCGCCACCGAGCTCCTGAGGCAGGAACACCGCCTGGGCGGCGAGACGCGCGACGTGACGATCCTGTTCCTCGACATCCGCGACTTCACCCCGCTCGCCGCCAGGATGTCCCCCACGGAGCTCGTGGCCCTCCTCAACCGCGTTTTCGGGCCGATGATCCAGGCCGTCTGGGAGGAGCGCGGGGAGGTGCTCACCTTCCTCGGAGACGGCTTCGTCGCGGTCTTCGGCGCGCCCCTCCCCTCCGACGACCACGCGGAGCGGGCCGTGCGGGCCGCGGGGCGGATGCACGAGCGGTGCGACCCGGGCATCCGGATCGGGATCGGGATCCACACGGGCCCCGTCGTGGCCGGAAGCGTCGGAACGCCCGAGCGGAAGCAGTACACGATCATCGGCGAGGCCGTGAACCTCGCGTCGAGGATCGAGTCCTACACGAAGGAGGCGAAGCGGCCGATCCTCCTCTCTGCGGAGACCGCCGCGCGTCTGGGCGACGGCGTGGGCCTCGACCCGATCGGCCCAGCTCGGCTCAAGGGGGTCGCGGAGCTGGTGCCCCTCTTCGCCCCCCGACAGGCCTGACCCTTCCCCCGCGCGCGGACCTACTTCGGCGGGCGGCCGCCGCTGCGGGAGGGGACGGCGATGTCGAGCGCGATCAGGAGCGTGCGCGTGTCGGGGAAGGAGACGAACAGGCCGCTCCTGTCCGCCTTGATCGGCTTCGGGTCCAGGGCCTGGAGGAGGACCTTGCCGTTCACCTCGAATGCCACGGTCCCCGAGATCTGGTAGAGCAGACGGATCCGCTGCGTCTCCTTCCCGGCGCAGGCGGCCTGGGGCGTCCCATCAAAGAGCGTCACGATGCCCTCCGCCCCGTCCCGCAGCCACACAAGCGACTGCCCCTCTTCCCACCGTACGGTGTACCGCTCGTCCCTGTGGCCAAAGATCATCTCCACCTGCGGAGACCCCTTCAGGGTCCGGAACTCGAGCTCGATGACGCACCCGCTCTGCCGGATCTGCGTCTCCAATTGCGCGGCGCCGATCTCCGCCGTCGCGCCGCCGCGGTCCGCCGACCAGCCGCCGGGGAGTGAGCCCTTGAGCCACGCTTCGCCGCGTTTGGAGTAGAGCGACGCCCAGTCCGTCGGCCACTGGATCGAAGTCAGTAGCTTCGCCGTCCCGCGTGCGGTCCGCGGTGGTTCCTTCTCGTGCGGCGGCTCCGGTTCCTTCGGCGTTGGCTCCGCGACGGCTGGCCCCTGCACCGGCTCCTCCGGCGGCGTCTCTGCGGCGGCGGGCTCCTGCTCCGCAGGCGGCTGGGGCTCCTTGGGGGGCGGCGGCTCGGGTTCCTGAGGTCCCTCAACGACAGCTACACCCGGCGGAGGATCGGCAGTCGGACCCTCCTTGGGCTGCACCGCCACGGGCGGCGTCGGTTCCTGCGGTTCGGGCTCGACAGGCTCCTTCGGCGTCTCCTCGACCGGGACCTGGGGAGGGTCCTTCTCCGGAGGCGACCCCGTTGTCGGCCCCTCGGGCGATGGCTGCTCGATTGGGGGCGCGGGGGCTTGCGCCGTCGAGGGCCCCTGCGTCGAGGGGACCTCCTTCTTCGAGTCCGACCTCCCCAACGCCCACGCCCCGACCGCGCCCAGGACCAGGGCTCCCACGGCCAGCGCTACGATGCCGCCTCGGCCGCTCAGCCGTGGAGCGGGCACGCTCGCCGCCTCCTTGGGCCTCGCCGCAGGCTGCAACGGGGCCGACGGCTTCGCAGACACGGCCGTCTTCGGCCGACTCACCACGGGGAGCGTCTGCCCCGTCTTCGATGCCGACGCGTGCGGCTTGGGCGCGACCCCCGTCTTCTTCGCCGCGTGGGTCGGCTGCGCGCCCGGCGTCGCGGTCGCCCCGCGCGGCACCACCGAGGTCTTCCCGGGGGGATGCACCTGGAGCCCCTTCCGTACCGCCGCGATCGCGGAGGCGACCAGCTCCGCGGACGCGGGGCGCTTGTCGGGCGACTTCTCCAGGAGCGACGAGACGAGCCTCTCGACGGCGGGCGGCGTCCCAGGGCAGGCCGCCGCAAGGGGCTTCGGCGGCACGTGCACGATCTGGTAGAGGACCGCCACCGCCGTGTCGCCCTGGAACGGCAGCTTCCCCGTGATCAGGCAGTACAGCGTCGCGCCGAGCGAGAAGATGTCCGTCCGCGCGTCGAGCGGTCTCGCCTCCACCTGCTCGGGCGCCATGAACGACGGCGTGCCGAGGACCTGGTTCGAGCCCGTCAGGTCGCTCGGCGCCATCAGCTCGCGCGCCAGGCCGAAGTCGGCCACCTTGAGCGTCCCGTCCGTCGAGACGAGCAGGTTCCCCGGCTTGATGTCGCGGTGGATGATCCCGTGCTTGTGCGCCGCGTCGAGCCCGCGCGCCGCCTGCTCGAT
>CAZYRM010000331.1:0-5494 GCA_964649705.1 uncultured Planctomycetia bacterium | reverse complement strand
CGCGTCGAGGTCGCCTTCCAGGTCTGCCGCGCCCTCGGCGCCCTGCACCGCGCCGGCATCGCGCACGGATCCCTCCACCCCGCGAACGTCATCGTCGCGACCGAGGGCGGGCCGCGCGCAACCATCGTCGATCACGGCCTCGACGCCCGCACGAGCGCGCTCGTCGCGGGCGATCGGTTCTCCGCCT
Source organism: uncultured Planctomycetia bacterium (assembly GCA_964649705.1). Lineage (GTDB taxonomy): Bacteria > Planctomycetota > MHYJ01 > WSZJ01 > CAZYRM01 > CAZYRM01. The sequence goes on along the minus strand of CAZYRM010000331.1, from coordinate 5,307 downwards.
ACGTCGCGCCCGAGCGCATCGGCGGCCAGGCCGACCTGCGCGCCGACCTCTACTCCCTCGGACACCTCGTGCGCGAGCTGTTCGGCCTCGACACGGGCCTCTCCGTCGGGACGCCCAGCGACCCGTTCTTCGCCGCCATGCGCGGGCTCGTGGAGTGGCTCACGGCGGGTGACCCTGCCCTCCGCCCCGCGGGCGCATGGGAGGCGGGGGAGGCGATCGCCAAGGCCTCCAGGCGCATCTTCCGCGTCGCCGCCGAGGAGACCGGCCGCGGCGCCTTCCTCCTCGGCGGATGGGTGTCGCGGGAGCGCGAGCTCGTTCCGCTCCGCGCGCGCTGGAGGGAGGCGATCGGCACCGGCGAGTCGCCCCGCCCGCGGCCCGGCGTCGTCCTCCTCCAGGGGAGCGTCGGCTGCGGAAAGTCGCGCGTCCTCGACCGGTTCGCATCCGAGATCGCCGCGTCGGGGGCCATCGTCGCCCGAGGCGCCTGCCGCGAGGGGATGGACGGGTTCGAGCCCGCAATCTCCGTCCTCCACGACCTCGACGTCACGCGGCAGATCGGCGCGACGCCCGTCCCCGAAGAGTACGCCGCCTACCGCCCCGCGCTCCTCCGCGTGCTCGGACTCGCGGGGCCGTCCGCCGAGGAGCTCCACGGGCGCGAGGCCGAGCGGGAGGACCTCGGCATCCAGGAGGCCTTCTCTCAGACCGTCCTCCTCGCCTCGCGCAAGAGGCCGGTCCTCGTGCTGATCGACGACCTGCAGTGGGCCGACGAGGGGACCGTCAGGCTCCTCGGCTGCCTGATCCGCACGCTCGCCACCGGCGTCGATCGCCCCGTGCTCGTCTGCCTCGCGATGCGCCCCGACGTCCCCGCCTGGCTGCGCGATGCGCTGCTCGAAGGCCTCGGCCCGCCGCTCGCCGTCGGGACCTGGACGAGGGAGGAGTCCGGCACGTGGCTGGACGGGTTCCTCGGGGCTCGATCCCTTCCCGAGGGTGCCGACACGCTCCTCGCCCGCGCCGCGGGGAATCCGCTCGTCCTCGAGGAGGCCGCGAAGGACCTCGTCGAGTCGGGCGCGCTCGTGTTCCGCGACGGCGGCTGGAGCTTCGAGGCCGGAGGCGGCGCGACGGAGCTCGCCGAGGCGCTCCGCCGCCGGCTCGACCGCTGCGCCCCCGAGCAGGCGACGCTCCTGGTCGACCTCGCCACGTTCGGGCGCCCCGCCACGGTCGCGGAGATCGTCGGCCTGTGCGGGGGCGGCGTGAAGGCCCTCCAGCCGCTCCTCCGTCTTGCCGCGCGTCAGCTCGTGCGTCGCGAGGAGAAGAACGGCGTCCTCACCTTCGTCGTGGCGTCCACCGACCTCGCGCGGGCCGCGCGGGAGCGCGCCGCGATCAACGAGCGGCTCGCCGCGCACCGTCGCATATCGAAGTTCCTGGAGGGGCGCGGAAAGCTCTCGCTCGAGTCCCGCGCGTGGCATGCCCTCGAGGGGCGCGTCGGCCCCGAGGGGCTCCTGCTCGTGCTGGAGGCCGAGGACCTTGCCCGCCGCCGCCACTCGTGGCCCCGGGCCGTCGCGCTGTGCGAGCGGGCGCTCGACCTGCTGCCGCGCGAAGACCGCTCGCGCCGGGCCCGCGTCCTCAAGGAGTCCGGCGACGTCCTCCTCGAGGCGGGGCTCCCCGAGAAGGCCGTCGACTGCTTCCAGCGCGCCCGGGACCTCTCCTTCGACGTGATGGGGATGCCCGAGCGCGCCGAGCTGGTCCGCGCGACCGTCCGGGCCCTCTCGGCCCGGGGGATGCCGCGCGAGGCGGTGACGCAGGGCGCGCAGGCGCTCGAGTCGCTCGTCCTCGACGGCTGCGCGGAGGAGCGCGGACGCCTCTGCGAGACGGTCGCCTCGACGGCGCTGCTACTGGGCGAGGCGGACCGCGCGCTCGAATACGGGCAGCGCGGCCTCTCTCCCACGCGGGGGCTCACGGAGCGCACGCGGGCGCGGCTGGAGTGCCTCGTCTCCGCGTGCCTGCGCGCGAAGGGGGAGCCGGCGAAGGCCGAGGAGGCCGCGCGGAGGGCGCTGGCGCTCGCCGAGGCGACGGGCGACGCGCGCATCGAGGCCCACGCCCTCGGCCACCTCGCGGCCTGCGCGAACGACGCGGGGAACCTCGACCAGTCGCGCGAGGTCTACGAGCGACAGCTCCTGCAGTGGCGGCGCCTGAACGACCCCGAGGGGGCCGCCGCCGCCCTCGCGAACCTGGGCGGCGTCGCGCTGAGGCAGGGGAAGGTCAAGGAGGCGCTGTCGTTCGTCGAGGGGAGCCTCGTCGCGCGCGAGCGGATCGGCCGCGGCGCGGGGATCGCCCAGGCGCTCCTCGCGGCGGGGCGCATCCACTTCCTCGCGGGGCGGAACGCCGACGCCCGCGTCGCGTGGAGCCGCGCGGAGGCCCTGCGCGCGACGATCGGCGACAAGCGCGGGCGGCTGGTCGTCTCCACGCTGCTGGCATGGCTCGCCGAGCGGGCGGGGGACTGGGGAGAGGCCGTCACCCGACACCGCCAGGCGCTGGACGAGCGGCAGCTCATGGGCGACCGCCCCGGCGCGTGCGCCTCGATGCTCGGCCTCGCCTCCGTGCAGCTCGCGATCGGCGATCGCAGGCAGGCCGCGGAGACGATCGAGCAGGCCGCTGCGCTCGCCGCGGAGCTGCGCCACGACGAATTCCATGCACGAGCGGCCCTCCTGAAGGGGATCGCGGCAAGGCGGGCGGGCGACCGCGAGGGCGCGGCGAGGCTCCTCATGCAGGCCCAGGCGGAGGAGCACGACGCGCGCAACGTCGAGGGTGAGCTTGACGCCGCGATCGAGGCGATGGAGCTCTCGATCGACGCGGGGGACGAGAAGTCGACGCTCAGGACGCTCGCGTGGTGCCGCATGACCGCCTCGAACCTGGGCGCCGCGCACCACCTGATGAGGGCGGGGCTCGTCGAGGCGCGGCTGGAGCTGTCCCGGGGGGAGGCCGATCCCGCGCGTGTCGCCTCGCTCCTCGCCGACCTGCACGAGCGGGCCTCGAACTCGGGGGCCCTGCCGATCCGCGCGGAGGCCGCGGAGCGGATGGCCGAGGCGCTCAGGCTGTCGGGGCAGGCGGAGTCCGCCGCGCGCTGGATGGAGACGGGGATCGCGGCGTGGAGGGAGGTCGCCTCGAGGCTCCCCGCGGACCTCCAGGAGGTCTTCTGGGCGGACGCGCGGAGGAGGGGTCTTCGGCAGAAGGCCGCCGCGGGCGAGATCCGGGAGGCCGCGGGCGCGCCGGCGAAGCGCCGGTTCACGCCGCTCGCGGAGGAGCCGCGCGCCGAGTGGACGCTCGCGTTTCTCGAGGAGCGCCTCGCGGGGCACCTGGGGCGGCGCGCGATCGACGAGGCCTTGTCGGCGCTCGGGGCGTCGCGGGGGCTGCTGTGGATCGCCTCGACGGGGGAGTCCGTGGGGCGGCATGCGGTCGAGGGGGCCGGCGAGCTGCGCTTCGAGGACTGGGACGCGGGGGACTTCCCGCGCGCGATGGCGTGCAACGCGGCGGAGGGGAACGCGCCGTGGATCAGCGATGACGCCGACCATGACGAGCTGATCGCGCAGCAGCCCGAGGCGGACCGCCCCAAGGGCGGGGCCTTCTGCGCGCTGCCGATGCCTGGGAAGGAGGGGGCCCTCGGCGCGCTGTACCTCGACGCCCCGCGGACGGGGGTCTTTGCCGCGGTCGGACGGCCGACGCTCGACATGTTCGCCAGGGCCGTGGCCCTCGCGTGGGAGCGGCTGGAGCGCGAGCGGGAGTCCCGCGAGCGTGCGATCGTCGCGACGCTGCTTAAGAAGACCTTTGCCCAGCCGGAAGTCGAGGAGGTCGTGCGGAAGGTCGTGATGCTCGCGAAGCGCCTGGCGGGCGCCTCGCGGTCCGCGCTCCTCGTGCGCGAGGGCGAGGGGTTCCGCGCGCTCTTGGTGCGCCCCGAGGGTGCCCTGGACACGGGGATCCTCGACGAGGCCCTCTCGTCGACGGGGGCGCTCGTCTCGGCGCGCGAGTCGGGCGTCGGGAGCGTGATGTGCGTGCCGCTGGTCTCCGCCCAGAAAACGGTGGGGGTGATCTACCTGGAGAACGACACGGAGTCGATGGGGCCGCGCGTGGTCTCGAGGGTCTCGGCTTTCGCGGACCTCCTCGCGGGGCCGCTGGCCATCGCGTTGCGGGAGGCCCCCGCGGCGGCACCGCGAAAGAGGGAGGCCGCGCCGGCGGCCCAGGGCGCGGAGCCCGCGCCGGTCGAGGAGCCGATCATCGCGCAGTCGCGGGCGATGCGGGACGTCGTGGCGATGCTGGAGCGGGTCGCCGAGGACGGCATGGCGGTGCTGTTCGTGGGCGAGGAGGGGAGCGGCAAGGAGGCGCTCGCGCGCGCCCTCCACGAGATGGGGGCAAGGCGCGTGCGACCGTTCGTCGTGGAGGCCTGCGGCGTGCTCTCGGAGCCGCTCCTCGAGGCGGCCCTCTTCGGCCAGCGGAAGGGGGCGTCGGCGGGTGTGGACCGCGACAAGCGGGGCTCCATCGACCGGGCTCGGGGCGGGACGATCTACCTGGACGGCGTGGAGCGGATCGCTCCGCTGACGCTGGACAAGCTCGTGCAGGCCTACGCGGCGCGTCGGGTGCTGCCCGTCGGCGGGATCGAGAGCGCAGCGTGGGAGGCTCGGCTCGTGGTGGGGGCGGCGAGGCCGATGCCCGAGCTTGCGGAGCGGCTGGGCGGCGTGACGATCGCGGTGCCGCCGCTCAGGGAGCGTCGCGAGGACATCCCGCTGCACGTGGACCGCGTGCTGGCCACGGTGGCTCGCGAGACAAGGACGGCGAAGAAGCGGCTGGACAAGCGGAGCCTCGAGGCATTCCTCTGCTACGAATGGCCTGGAAACCTGCGCGAGCTGGAGGCGGAGCTCCGTCGGATCTGCCTGCTGGCGAAGAAGGTGATCGGCCCCGACCTGCTGACGCCGAAGGTGCTGGGCTCGACGGTGCAGGCCGGTGGGCCTGCGAAGGGGACCTACGCGGCGGGGGTGAAGGAGATGGAGCGGGAGGCGATCCGTCGGGCGCTGACGGAGGCGCAGGGCTCGATCCGCGCGGCGGCGAAGGTCCTGGGAATGGATCGGATGACCCTGACCCGTCGCATGCGGAAGCACGGCATCGTGATCCCCGAGTCGCAGTCGGGCGACGAGCCGCAGCAGGCTGCGGAGTAGGGTCACGTCAGGGGTACTCTGCAGCGTGATTGCGGAATGCGGATTGCGGATTGCGGATTGATTGCGGATTGGGGGATTGCGGATTGCGGATCGGCCGCTGAGAGGC
>CAZYRM010000330.1:0-5499 GCA_964649705.1 uncultured Planctomycetia bacterium | reverse complement strand
CCCCGATCGAGCAGTCCAAGGAGGCCCTCCCCGGATACGAGATCCTCGCCCGCGTGGGCGAGGGGTCGATGGGGATCGTCTACAAAGCCAGGCAGAAGAGCCTCGATCGCGTGGTTGCGGTGAAGATCCTCTACCCGAGGCTCGCGAAGCTGCCGGGCTTCGTCGACCAGTTCTTCGCGGAGGCGCGGGTCCTCGCGCGGCTGTCGCACCCGAACATCGTCGCGGCGTTCGACGTCGGGGTGCACCGGGACCTCCACTTCATGATCATGGAGTTCGTGGACGGCAAGACGGTCGACCAGATCCTGAAGCGCGGCGGGGCGATTGACGAGAGGCGGGCGCTCCAGGTCGGGCGCCAGATCGCGCTGGCGCTGGAGTGCGCGCACCGGAACGGCCTCGTGCACCGCGACGTAAAGCCCGCGAACATCATGCTCGCGAAGGGGGGCGGGGCGAAGCTGTGCGACCTGGGATTCGCGGTGATGCGCAGCGAGGCGATCGAGTCGCAGGGGAAGACGATCGGGACGCCGGACTACATCTCGCCGGAGCAGGCGCGGGGCGAGGCGGACATCGACATCCGGAGCGACCTCTACTCCCTCGGCGCGACGCTGTTCCACATGATCACGGGCGGGGTGCCGTTCCCGGCGGAGGAGGTGGGGGCGGTGATCGCCAAGCATCTGAACGAGAAGGTGAGGGCGCCGATCTCGATCAAACCGGAGCTCGCGCCGGAGACGAGCCGCCTGGTCGAGAAGTTGATGGAGAAGCGGCGCGAGGACCGCCCGCAGCTCCCCGTGGAGGTGGTGAGGACGATCGACGAGGCGCTCAAGCGGATGGGCGGGGTAGCGGCGCCCGTTGCGCCTCCGCTCGCCGCCCGCGCGCCCGCGCCGGCCCAGCGTCCCTCCCCCGCGGCGTCACCCGCCCGTCGGCGCCCCGGGATGCGGCCGCGCGTGTCCCGCCTCGGCGGACGCAGACGGCGGCCGAGGTAGTCTGGTCTCGCGCCAGCCCCGGCGCTGGTAGCGCCCGTCCCCGTGCCCGTCCCCGTTTCTCCCGACGCGCCGCCCTCTGCCGGCGCGCTCACCCGGTCAGGTCCTTCTCAGTGACGTCGACGCGGTGGCGGATCTCGCCAGTCCATCGGGCGGCCTCGGAGCAGAGCGGCGGGCCGAGCGACTCGATGCGGCGCAGGACGCCCTGCTCGCTCGCGCAGTAGAACATCGAGCCGGTGGTCCAGGCGCCGAAAAGCGCCTTGAATGCCAGCATCCGGCAGGCGGCGCGATGGAGGCGGCCCGCAAGCAAGAGGAGCGTCCTCGCCTGTACGCCTGGTGGAGCCGCGGTCACGGAGCCGCCGGGCTGACGGACCTCCACGTGGAGGTCCGCCCCCAACCCGTCGGGCGCGGCGACGATCCTGAGGAGTGGGAGTTCCCTCGCCTGCTCGTCGGGATTGCGGAGCTGAAACTGGTCGCCGAGGGCGGCCGCGACTCCGAACTCCAGGATCGCCGTACCGACGTCGGTCGCCGCACGAGAGGTGCCGCCCCAGTCATGCAGCTCGACTTCGAGGAAGACCACATCCCCCGATCGGCCGCGCACCGCGTCTGGCGCGCCGAGGAGCGCCCACTGGACGATCTCGAGCGTGAGGTCGGCGCCGAAAGGGCTCACCGTACTCCCGCGTCGTTCCAGCGCCTGGAGGGGGTCGGCGACGGCCCACGCCTCCGTCACGCCGAGATCGCCGCGACGCCACCTCGCGTCGAGCGCCTGCCACGCGAATCGCCGGAACGGCTCGCTCGCGGGCGTGGCGCTCATGCCGAGGGCGGCCAGAAGCGGGACGCCCGAGAGGGGGTGAGCCGCGCCGCACCCCTCGCAGGTTGCCCTGCGTCCGTCCGCGTCCGCAATCCGGAGGCGGTCCTTCCGGCACGAGGGACACGGGCCGCCAACGGTGGACCCGACCTTCGACGCGAACCGCCGCTCGGGTGGCGGGACGGCGAGCGGCGGGCCGCCGGTGGGAGAGACCTGGATCCGACAACCGCAAAACGCGCACCGAGTGGTGCCGCTCGCATGTTGCGCGTTGAACTTCGTGACCTTCGCGCAGATCGGGCACTCCACCGAGACCGCTCCGGTGGTGCGGACCTCCCCTCCCCCGCTCGCGAACGCGGCCAGGGCCTCGCGGACGACCCCGGACAACTCGTACTCGTGCCCGCAGTATCCGCATCCGCGCTGCCGCGCCAGGACTTGGACGGTCACCCTCGCCGTGCGCCCACACTTCGCGCAGGTCAGCTCGATTCGGTCCTTCCGTGCAGGCACTCCAGACTTGTCCTCCGATCGAAGTCCCGTTCAGACTCCTTGAGTTCACGCCTCCCTGCTCGACGGGCCTGCTGGCGTCGCGGGCGAAAGGGCCGCAGTGTGATCGCGGGGAGGAGGGTCCGCGGATTCTCGGGAAGCGCTAGCCGAGGACCTGGAGGGCCGATGCATAGGGGGACCAGCTCCGCCGCCCATGCAGTCGCGGCGGGCGCCCGCGGGACGCACCGCCCACCTGGGGCGCGCTCGGGTTCCGTCGCCTTTCCCTTCACCTCGCGTGGGCCGCGCGGTCGGATGCTGTAGAGGGAAGGGGCGTCCCCGAAGGGACGCCCCCGGAGTCATCTAGTACCGGCCGCCGCCGCCGCCGCCACCGCCGCTGTCCCGCTGCTTGCGGAAGCAGTTGTGGCAGTAGACCGGACGGTCGCGCTTCGGCTCGAAGGGAACTTCCGCCACCCCGCCGCAGCTCGCGCAGGTGGTCTTGAAGAGCTGGCGATCGCCGCGGGGCGCTCCGCCGCCGCCGCCGTAGCCGCCGCCACCGCCGCCACCGCCGTAGCCGCCGCCGCCGCCGCGTCCGCCGCCGCCGCCGCCTTCGCGGCGCCGGGCCTCACGGCACGTGGGGCAACGCTTCGGCTCGTTCGCGTACCCCTTCTTGGCGTGGAACTCCTGTTCCTCCACCGTGAACTCGAACTGACCCTGACATTCGACGCACGTCAGCGTCTTGGGCTGGAACGACATTCCTGCTTCCTCTTCTCTAGCGCCCCACCTCGGGGAAACACAAGAACCTCCCGACATTCAACACGAAGTCGGATCGCCCGAATCCGCGGATGCCGAGATTCCACTACGGCCAATAATGTACAGTATTGAGCGCCCGGACCTACTCAAAATTTGCAGCCGGCGATTGGATCCCGGGGAAACGGCATCATGGTCCCCGCCCCCCTTCCGCCTCGAAGAGACGTCGGAAGTCGCGGCGGGCGCCCGCGGGACGCAGCGTCCCTGCGCTGATTCTCGTCGTGCGAGGCATGCTCAGCGCGGCGGAATCTCCGTAGCCCCTCCGCGGCGCTTTGAATCCCCGGCGCGGTCCGGCTACACTTCCCCGACCGCCGGGATGTCAGGGGAGGACGACATGGGCGTGCCGGACCAGGTCCACCTGCGGATGGAGGCGACCGTCTCGAAGGCCTGCGCGAAGTCGCCGCACGGGCTCGCCGTGCAGGGCGTGCGCATCGAGCGGCTCGGCGAGGCCGTCGGTCTCGCGGAGACGATCAAGGAAGACCTCCTGGGCCACCTCTCGGGAGAGGTCGAGTCCCGGATCGATGTCCTCCAGGGCTTCGAGATCGCCTCCGCGTCCCACGGGACGATCCGGCTCGTCATCCCGTGGAGCGGCGCCCTCAACCTTCCGCACGAGCTCAACTCGTCGGTGAAGGGGAGGCTCCCGTGCGGCCTGTACCTGCTCGTCGAGGAGGGCGTGGTCAGGGGACATTGGCAGTGGGCGGCGAGCGGACGGATCGCGGGAAGGCTCGTGGATACGCTGACCAACGCCGGGAGGGCGCTTCACCCGGACACGTCGTTCGAGATGCAGCACGGCGACACCTCCTACCCGATCGAGTGGGGAGTCCAGGCGGTGCCGGTCGACGCGGAGACGTACGTCCACGCCATGCAGCTTGCTCCGGGCCTGATTTCGCCGAACATCGGACTGGACGACTACTTGACGAAGCGCTCGGCGTTCCAACGGGCCGTGGAGGCGCTCGCGATCCCGGAGTGCGAGCTCGCCGACTTCCGATTCGACTGCCGCGCGAAGGAGTGGGCCCACGGCGCCTTCCCCGACATGCGGGCGAGGAGGATGGCTCAGGCGAACGACCAGCGCACGGTCGCGGCGCAGCGCCTCCTTGACGCGGGCCAGTTCAAGCAGGCTCGCTACGCCCTGGACGAGGCGCTGCGGACAGAGCCGGGGAATGCGGCGTTGCAAGGCCTCCGCGACGAGGTGTCGAGGCGCATCCTGCGCGTCGAAGAGCTCGAAAAGCAGGCGAAGCAGCAGGCGAAGGGCGGAGACCTGGAGGCTGCGGCCGCGTCGTACACGGAGCTCCTGGACGTCGTGAAGGGAGACAAGGCAAAGGCGCGCGAGGTGGACGCGGCGCTCAAGCAGCTCGCCATCGATCGGGTGGGGAAGCTCTTCAAGGCGGCGCAGGCGCTGGCAGCCTCGGGGGCCGCGGAGAAGCTGCGCGTCCTGCTCCAGCTCAAACCGACGCATCAGATGGCAAAGGACCTGCTGGCGAAGTGCGGGGGGCAGCGCACCGCGCTGCTCTTCGAGCGCCTCGGGCGCGCGCCTGGCGGCGGCGTGGTCGGGGACGGTCCCCGTTCGGCGTCGAGCGACGGGCTTCCGGACCTGCGCCGAATCCATCGGTGGCGGTCGACGGAGCGACTTCACGCCCGACGGGCGTCTGGGCCTGGTCGCACCGAGGCGCAGGTCTACCCTCTGAGCAGCCCGATCTTCCTTGCGGCGACGCGCCAGAGCGAGAGGCGCTTCGCGAAGGCGTCGATGTCCCGCTGGACCTCCACGGACGGCTTCTGAAACGGGGTCTTCTCGCAGTATTCGTGAACCTCGTGTTCCGTGTGCTCGAGGAGAATCTGCAGGTGGTCCAGTTCGCCCCCGTCGAGGAAGAGCCCGCAACCGGCGGGGCAGCGGTCCACGACGACCTCGGTCGAGTACTCGTACCGCACGACCTGGAGCTCCTTCGAGCAGCGGGGGCATGCGAGCCGTCTCGCTTCCTCCGATGGCGGGGCGGCGGGCTTGGACTTCTCCCGCGTCATCACGTGATCGCGGAGGGAAGGGGGGAAGGTCTTCTCGCGTCGATCGAGGACGTCCAGCAGCTCGGCGCCGTCGAGCCATGCGCCCTTGCACCTGCCGCAGAGGTCAAGCTGGACCCCCTCGTACGTCTCCTCGCGCATCGGCGAACCGCAGTTCGAGCAGTTCATTCCCCACCACTCCCAAAAAACGACCTACAGGCGCCAGGATACGGTTCCGGCAGCGTCCGCGCAAGCCCGCCCCGGCATCGTGTCATCCCCGTGGCACCCCCGACTAGTGTCGCGTCAGGCGCTACCCTGACGGTAGGATGGATGCCCGCGCTCGAAATCCAGATCCCAACGAAATCCCAAATCCCAGCGCGGGCGTTGCCCGCATCCCACAGGCGAACTGTGTCCGGGCCGTGTATTCACCACAGA
>CAZYRM010000329.1:0-5510 GCA_964649705.1 uncultured Planctomycetia bacterium | reverse complement strand
TCCGGCCCGTTCAGGTTCGGCATGACCACGTCCGTGACCATGAGGTGGATCGGCTCCGGGTGCCGCTCGCAGAGCTCCAGCGCCTCCTGTCCGTTCTTCGCCACCAGGACGCGGTAGCCGCTCATCTCCAGCATCTGCCGCGTCACGTCGCGTACCAGCTCCTCGTCCTCGGCCAGGAGGACCGTCTCTCCACCGCCGCTCGCGGCCCCGTCTCTCTTTCCCTCCCCGTTCGCCGTCGGCACCGCGGCGGTCTGCGGCAGGTAGATGTGGAACGTCGAGCCCTTCCCCGGCGCGCTGTCGATCTCGATGCACCCGCCGGACTGGCGGACGATCCCGTACACCGTCGAGAGCCCGAGCCCCGTCCCTTTTCCCGCCTCCTTCGTGGTGAAGAACGGCTCGAAGATGTGCGCCCGGATCTCCTCCGACATCCCGCACCCCGTGTCGGACACCGAGAGGCGCACGTACGGGCCGGGGCGGACGGGCTCTCCCTCGTAGACTCGCGATGGACCGAGGTGCGTCTCGCCGGTCCCCAGCACGACCCGGCCCCCCTGCGGCATCGCATCGCGGGCGTTGACCACGAGGTTCATGATCACCTGCTCGACCTGGCTCGGGTCGGCCAGCACCCGCCCGATCCCCGATCCGAGCTGCGTGGCGAACTGGATGTCCTCGCCGATCAGCCGCCGCAGCATCCGCTCGAGGTCGATGACGACCGCGTTGAGGTCGACGGCCACGGGCTGGAGAACCTGTTTCCGGCTGAAGGCGAGGAGCTGCCGCGTGAGCCCGGATGCCCGCATCGCCGCCTTCTTCACCTCCTCGATCTCCCGCCGGTTGGCGTCCTCGGGCGGCAGGCGCAGCAGGAGGAGGTCGCTGTACCCCGACATGACCGTCAGGAGGTTGTTGAAGTCGTGCGCCACCCCGCCCGCCAGCCGGCCGATCGCCTCGAGCTTCTGCGCCTGGCGGAGCTGGGCCTCCGTCGCCCGCAGCGCCTCCTCGCCCCGCTTGCGCTCCGAGATGTCGCGCGCGATGGCCAGGATCGCCCGCTGCTCCCCGGTGAAGTCGACCACCGACGCGGCGATCTCGACCGGGATCGGATCCCCGCGGCGGCGGGTCATGTGCCTCTCCACGAACTGCGACCCGCCGCGCTCCAGGAGCTCCTTGAACGTCCGGACCGACTCCTCCCGCTCCTCCGGCGCGATCAGGTCGAGGCAGTCCCGCCCGAGCAGCTCCTTGCGGGACCGCCCGAGCACCTCCTCCACGCGGCCGTTGATCTCCAGGATCCTGCGGCCCGAGTCCACGATGAGGATCAGGTCGTTCGCGTGGTCCATGAGGTAGCGGTACTTCTCCGCCGTGACGGTGACCTCCCCCTCCAGCCGCCTCGCGTACGCCTCGATCTGCGCCTTCGCCCTGGCCAGCTCCTCCTGCTTCGCCTGGAGCTGGCGGTTCGTCCGGACGATGTCCTCGAACGTCGTGATCAGCAGGTCGAGGATCTGCTCCTTGTCCGAGGTGACCGTGAACTTCCGCCCGAGGAAGAGGACCTCGACGCCGACCTTCAGTTTCCCCTCGTTGCGGAGCCGCTTGTTCTCCATGAGCGTTCCGACGCGCGAGAGGAGATAGTCCCCCTCGTAGGGCTTGGTGATGAAGTTGTCCGCCCCGCACTCCAGGCCCTGGATGATGTCGAGCGGGTCGGAGAGCGTCGTCAGGAGGACCACGGGGACTTCTCTCCGCGACAGGTCGCTCTTGATCCGACGGCACAGGTCGTACCCGGAGATCCCGGGCATGACGATGTCCGAGATCACGAGGTCGAACTTCGACGCCTGCAGGAGCTCGAACCCCTTCTCCCCGTCGGGCGCGGACTCGACCTCGAAGCCGGCCGACTCCAGGACGAGGCGGAGCTCCGCCGCCTGCGTCGGGCTGTCCTCGACCACGAGCACTCTCTTCATCGAACGACCCTCAGAACATCCGGACGACCCTGGTCGCGATCCCCGCGAGACCGACCACCTCGTCGACGAGGCCGGCCTCCTGCGCCGCGCGGGGCATGCCGTAGACCACGCACCCCTCCTCGGCCTGCGACAGGACCCGCCCGCCCCGCTCGCGGACCGCGCGCAGGCCCTCGACGCCGTCGCGCCCCATCCCCGTCAGGATCGCGCAGACCGCCGCGCGGCCGTACCCCTCCGCCACGGACCGGAACAGGAAGGACGCCGACGGGCGGAACCCCTCGATCGGGGCCTCTTCCGAGAGGCGGATCGAGCCCTCCGCCACGACGCCCATGTGCCGATCGTCAGGGGCGAAGTAGACGACGCCGGGACGGAGCGCCTCGCCCTCCGAGGCGACCTGGACGCCGAGCGGGGTCGCTCCATCGAGCCAGGAGACGATGCCCGGCACGAATCCGCGCGCGATGTGCTGGACGACCAGGATCGGCGCCGGAAAGTCCCCCGGCAGCGACGCGAGGATGGTCTGGAGCGCCGCGGGCCCCCCCGTCGAAGCGGCGATCGCGAGCACGCGGCCCCGCCGGTCCGCCTCTCCCCCCTGGGCGGCCCGCGGCGCGCGTCGCGCCGTCTCGGGCCAGTGGCGGACCACACGGACCTGCGACATCGCGCTCACGGTGTCGACCAGCTCGCGCCGGGCCGCGTCAAAGCCCGGCGCCCCGGGGCCCGGGGGCTTCGGCAGGATCGCGAGCGCCCCCGCGCGCAGGGCCCGCATGGAGGCCTCCACGTCGCCCGGCTCCATGCTCGCCGTGACGATGACGACCGGCGTCGGGCAGTGGATCATGATCCGCTTCGTCGCCCCGAGCCCGTCCAGCACCGGCATCCGGCCGTCCATAGTCACCACGTCGGGGCGGAGGCGGCAGGTCATCTCGACGGCCTCCTCCCCGTTCCGCGCCTCGCCGACGACCTCGAAGCCCGGTTCCGCCCGCAGGATGGCGACGAGCAGCTCCCGCGCGGTCGACGAGTCCTCGGCCACCAGGATTCGGGTCATCGTCGTTCCCCTAGCTCTACAACGAAGCTTCTTCCAACCGCCCCGAAGGGGCAGCATGGAACAGCCCAGGGCGCAGCCCTGGGAAAACGCGGTTGTAAGAGGACCGGAGCCCCGAAGGGGCGACATACACGCCGCGGCGCCGTGTATGTCGCCCCTTCGGGGCTCCGCTCTACCTCCAACATCGTGTTCCCCAGGGCTTCGCCCTGGGCTGGTGCATCTAGCCCCTTCGGGGCTCGGCGTTCATGGTACGTTGTATTGCTAGAGGAGCTGGGCGATCGTCGAAAGCAGCCGTGTCTGGTCGAAGGCGCTCTTCTCGAGGTAGGCGTCCGCGCCGACATCAAGGCCGCGCGCCTTGTCGGCCGCGGACGTCAGGGCCGTGACGAGGACCACCGGAAGCCCGCCGAACCGCTTGGAACGTCGGATGGCCTCGGTCAGCGCGAAGCCGTCCATCCGAGGCATCTCGATGTCGGAGACTACCAGGTCGGCCCCAGCCTCCTGGAGCAGCCGCCAGGCCTCCGCGCCGTCCGCTGCCTCGGCGACCTCGAACCCCCTCCCCTCGAGGATCCCCTTCAGGAGCGCACGGGTGGTGACGGAGTCCTCCACGACCAGCAGCCGCTTGCGCGCGGCGGCCGCGGGCGTGGAGAGGGCCGCCGCGAGCCCGCCGGGGGCCTTCAGGCCAAGCGCCCGCGAGGCGACCTCCCCGGCATTCAGGATCAGGACGGTGCGTCCGTCCGACAGGACCGTCGCCCCCGCGACCCCCGGCGTCCCCGTCAGGCGCCGGCTGAGCGCCTTGACGACCACCTCCTGCTCCGATCGGAGCTCGTCGACGGCGATCGCCGCCAGTCGGTCCGCCGATCCGATCACCACGGCGGGGACCCGCGTGCGCGGCGAGGCGCTCTCCGTGGCCGGCAGGCCGAGCGTCTCCGACAGCCCGACGAGCGGGACGGGCGCGCCGTCGAGGAGGATCACCTCTCGCCCCTCCACTGTGCGGACGTCGCCCGGGCCGAGGCGCAGGAGCCGACGGACGGCCGTCGTAGGGATGGCGAGCGTCTGGCCGCCCGCCGCGACGAGCACGACGCGGATGCTGGTGAGCGTGAGCGGGACCACCAGCTCGAAGCGACACCCGCGCCCGGGGACGTGGGAAAAGTCGACGGAACCGTGGAGGGCGTCCACGGCGCCCTTCACGACGTCGAGACCCACGCCGCGTCCGGAGACCTCGGTGACCATCCGCGCCGTGGTGAAGCCCGGAAGGAAGACCAGGCGCGCCGCCTCGACGTCCCCCGCGGGGACCGTGAGCCCCTTTCGCGCGGCTTGGGCGCGGATCGCCTCCAGGTCGAGTCCGCGTCCGTCGTCCGCCACGGCGACCTCCACCTCGGGGCCCCGCAGGGACGCGGAGACGGAGATCCGGGCGCGCGCGGGCTTTCCCGCCGCCTGTCGCTCCGAGGGCGTCTCCGCCCCGTGGTCCACGGCATTGCGGACGAGGTGAAGGAGCGGCGCGCGGATCGCCCCGACGACGGCCCGATCCAGCTCGACGTCGGCGCCTGAGACTTCGATGTCGACCTCCTTGCCCGTCGCGTGGGCGAGGTCGCGCACGGCGCGATCGAGCCCCTCGCAGGCCTCGGAGAAGCGGATCATCCGGACGCGCCGGACCTCGTCCTCGAGCGGCCTCGCGGCCTGCTCCATCGCGCGGCCGTCGCGGCGCAGGTCCGAGGCGAGCCGCTCCAGGTCGCGCGCGAGCGCCGCCGCCTCCTCCGAGTCGTCGTCGCGCAGCTTGCGCGCGCGGAGGCGATCGTAGCGCTCACGGATCGCTTCGACGTCTCCCAGGCGCGCCTCGGACCGCCCCCGCGCGACCTGAAGCTCCCCGACGCGGGTCAGGAGGACGTCGAGCTTGCCGGAGGGGACGCGGACCCAGGCGGCCTCGGTCGGCTGCGGCGTGACGGTCGTCGTCGGGATGCGCGGCGCGGGAGCGGTGCCGCCGGAGAGCGACTCGATCCTCGTCTGGACATCGGCGAGCGCCTGGGCGTCGATCGGCGCTCCCTCGCGAAGCTGCCTCCCGGCGTGGGCGATCGCGTCGGCGGCGGCGAAGAGGCCCTGGACGAGCGCGGGCGGCAGGGTCTCCCCCGCCGAGGAGAGGACCCCCTCGAGTCGATGGCAGAGCGCCTCGATCGGCTGGACGCCGACCGACCGTGCCGCGCCCTTCAGGCTGTGCGCCGCACGGAAGAGCGTCTTGAGGAGGCCCGCGCGCCCCTCCCCCGCGACTCTCTCAAGCTCGAGGAGGTCGTGGTTGATGGAGCGGACGTGCTCCTCGAGCTCCCCGAGGAACGTCGACATCAGCCTCCGCGTCAGTTCTTCCCTGTCCATCACTTCCCCGCGACCGCGAGGACCTCCTTGAGCCGGCTCCCGAGCGCGTTCAAGTCCTGGGCGGCGCGCTCGGTCTGCCTCGTGGCGGCGAGGTTCTGCTGCGTCACGACCTGCACGCTCTTCATCGCCTGGTGGATCTGCGTCATCCCCGTGGCCTGCTGCCCCGCGGAGGC
>CAZYRM010000328.1:0-5517 GCA_964649705.1 uncultured Planctomycetia bacterium | reverse complement strand
AGCGCGATGGTCCTGAAGGAGGTCCAGGAGCGCGTGCCCACGCGGCGCGCGGCCCTCCTGAGGAGCGCCTACGTCCTCGCGCTCTACGGGGCCGGGTTCGTCGTCTTCGCCTCCGGCGGCCAGAAGGCCTCCGGCGCCACGGGGCGCGAGATCTTCATCTACCTCTCGTACCTCCAGTTCTTCCTCGCGGCGGCCCTCTCGCCCGCCCTCACCGCGAACGCCATCACGAGCGAGAAGGCGGCCGGGACGCTCGGGATCCTCTTCCTCTCCGGCATGAAGTCCTCCGACATCGTCGTGGGGAAGCTCCTCCCGCGGCTCGTGGACCTCTCGACCGCGCTCCTCGCCAGCCTCCCGCTCGTCCTCGTCTACCTCCTGTTCGGCGGCGCGTCGACGGCGGAGTACGTGCAGGTCTACCTCGTCATGGCGGCCGTCGCGCTCTTCGCCGCCTCGGCCGGGATGCTCTTCTCCGTCCTCCTCAGGAACGGCGGCAGCGCCATCATCCTGAGCTACGCGGCGACGGGCGCCTACCTCTACTTCCCCAAGGCCTTCCCGCGCTTGACAAGCCTGAAGTTCCTGAGTCCGGTCGACACGCTCGAGAAGCTCCTCGACCCCAACATGATCGGCTCCGCCTCGGAGGCCATCCGCATCGCGGCCATCCCGCTCATCTTCGCGGCCGTGATGGCCGTGGTATTCGTCTTCTTCGCCGTCTCGTGCCTCCAGCGCTTCGCGGAGGCGGACCTCGGCGGGATGATCCGGACGCTCTTCGAGAAGATGGACCCGTTCATCGAGTCGCTCCTCCCGAAGAAGGGGATCTTCTTCCAGAGCGAGGGGAGGAAGTACCTCAACCCCTTCACGTGGCGCGAGCTCAACGCGAAGCCGCTCGCGAAGTTCCGCTACCTCTTCATCATGATGCTCGGGTACGCCTTCCTGCTGCTGGTGGGGGACATCTTCTTCTGGACCGAGTTGACCACGGTCCCGAAGCCGACCGCCGGGGTCGTGGCGACCTCGTCGGGGTTCCACGAGACCTACGTCTTCGTGCAGATCGGCTTCCTCGTCATGATTTCGACCGTGCTCGGCGCGGGGACGATCGCCGCGGAGAGGGAGTCTCACGCGCTCGACGTCCTCCTGACGACGCCGATGTTCCCGCAGAGCTACGTGAACGGGAAGTTCCTCGGCCTCTTCTGGGGGTGCCTGCTGTTCCTGGTGCCGCTCGCGCTCCACGTCCTCCTCGCGGCGGCCGGCGGCGTGTTCCCCTGGATCCTGGCGCTTGCTGTCATCGTCTTCACGCCGGCAATCCTCGCCTGCAACATCGCCCATGCCCTCTACGTCAGCCTGTACGCGACGAACACGGTCAAGGCCGTGATGCTCTCGATCCTGGCGAACAGCGCCGTCTTCATCGCGGTGCTGGCCCCGTGGTGCTTCATCCTGGTCCCCATCGACCCGATCCCGCTCCTGTGGATGATGTTCTTCAGCAGCCGCGACGAGATCACGAAGCTCACCGACTCCGGGACCGGGGGGTTCCTCGCCGTCATCCTCGGCGTCCCGATCTTCGGGTTCATCATCTTCTGCGCGAACGCCTTCTACGTCACGGCCGTGCTCGGGAACATGGTCGACAATTTCCAGAAGCGGGCACGGAAGCACCTCGAGTAGGCCTCACGGTCGCGGCGCAAGAACTCCCCCACCCGAAAGATAGGGTAATCACTGGTTGCCCGCCCCCGGCCCCCGGGCTTAAGCTACCAATGCCCCGCCGGAGCAGCCAGTCTCGCCGTGACACTGTCCGTTCTCATCCTGACGCCCCAGGTCGTCCTGGGGCAGCTCCTGGCGGACGCCCTCGGCACCGCGCGCGGCCTCGCTCCGATCCGGCACTGCCGATGGGGGAAGGACGCCCTCGCAGAGGCGCGGAAGCGGCCGTGGTCGGTGGTCCTCATCGACGCGGCGATATCGGATCAGGACCCCTTCGACCTCGCGGCGTCGATCCAGCGCCTCCGCCCGCGCACCCGCATCCTCTTCTTCGCGCAGAGCGTCCCCATCGGGTGGGTCTCCCGCGCGATCGAGGTCGGCGCGGCCGGGTACCTCGGGAAGTGCGCATCGAGGGAGGACTACGAACGGGCCGTCCGCGCGGCGGCGGGAGGCCAGGCGTACTTCACGCCCTGCGCGGCGCGCGTGGTCTCGGAGCTTGCGGCCCACGAGCAGAAGATCCCGATCCTGTCCACGCGCGAGCGGGCCGTCCTCCGCCACCTCAGCGAGGGCCGCCCCAGCAAGGAGATCGCCACGCTCCTGCGCATCAGCGTGAAGGGGGTGGAGGCCGTCCGTTCCCGTCTCATGAGGAAGTCCGGCACGACCAGCGCCGCCGCCCTGGTCCGTTACGCCCTGTGCGAGGGCCTGATCCCCTGCCGCCCCGCCTCCGAGCCCGGCCCGTCCGACTAGCCCCGCCGAGGTGTCGCTTGGACCGCATGGCCAGCGCGAACGTGACGGCCGTCCTCGACTCCACCGCCGACGGGATCATCGTCATCGACGCGGACAACCGCATCGTCCTCTTCAACCGCGCGGCCGAGAAGCTGTTCGACTACGTGCGCGCGGAGGTCCTGGGGCGAGACGTCGGGCTCCTCATGCAGTCTCCCCACCGCGAGGAGCATGCGGGGTACGTGAGGACGCTCGTTGCCGGCGGACCGTGCAGCGTCCTCGGGGCCGAGCGGGAGGCCTCCGCGGTCCGCAAGGACGGAACGGTCTTTCCCATCGCCCTCCGCGTGACGGAGCTGGAGGGGAGCGGCGGGCGCCAGTTCGTCGGGATCGTCCAGAACGTCGCGGCGCGGAAGTGCGCGGAGGAGCTGGCACGGCGCGCGGAGACGATGGAGGCCGTCGCGCGACTGGCGAGCGGCCTGGTCCACGACGTCAACAACTTCGTCTTCGCCATCCGGGGCTTCGCCGAGGCGGCCTTGGGGGGACTGCCCTCGGACCGGCCGGAGCGGGATGACCTCGGGCATATCCTGCGCGCCTGCGAGAGCGTCTTCGCGCTGGCGCGCCAGCTCCACCTCGTGGGGGGCGGAGGGCTGCCCTGCCTCGCCCCGATCGAGATGAACGAGCTCCTGCGGAACGCCGAGCCGCTGCTGCGCCAGCTCGCAGGGGAGGGCTCCGCGCTGGAATTCGACCTCCAGCCGGGCGCGGGCGAGATGCTGGGGGACCGGAGGCAGATCGAGCAGGTCGTCGTCAACCTCGTGGCGAACGCCCGGGACGCATGCGCCCAGAAGGGCCTCATCCGCCTCCGGTGCCTCGCGTCCGAACTCACGAACGGCTCCGGCCTGCGGCACCTCCCCGCGCCGCCGGGTCGGTACGTGGAGCTCTCGGTCTCCGACAACGGGGCCGGCATCGCGCCCGGGACGCTCCCGCGGATCTTCGAGCCGTTCTTCACGACGAAGGGCCTGGGCCGCGGATCAGGCCTGGGCCTCTCGACGGTCTACACGATCGTCCAGCGGCACCGGGGCGGCATCGACGTGGAGAGCGAGCCGGGGCGGGGGTCGACGTTCCGGCTGCTGTTCCCGACGGCGTGACCCCGGAGGGCGCCTACGCCCTCGGGTGCGTCCGGTCGTACACCTCGCGCATCCGCTGCGTCGTCAGGTGCGTGTAGATCTGCGTCGTGGCGATGTTCTCGTGGCCCAGGAGCTCCTGGACCGAGCGAAGGTCCGCCCCGCGGTCGAGGAGGTGCGTCGCGAAGCTGTGGCGCAGCGTGTGCGGCGTGACGCGCTTTGCGAGGCCCACCCGGCGGATGTACTTCCCCAGGATCCGCCGAACCGTCCTGTCGGTCAGCCGGCGGCCCGAGCGGTTCACGAAGACCGGCGCATCCCCCCGCGACGCGTCGGGGACGAGGCACCTGGCCATCAGGTAGGCCGTGAGGGCCTCGACGGCGGGCTTGCCGAGGAGCGAGAGCCTCTCCTTCGCGCCCTTCCCCTTCACCTGGACGATCCCCTCGGAGAGGCGGAGGTCGGACAGGTCCACGCCGACGAGCTCGCTCACGCGCATGCCGGTGCTGTAGAGGACCTCGAGGATCGACCGGTCGCGGCGCGCCGCCATGCCGGCCCCCTCTGGCGAGGCGAGGATGGCGCTCACCTCGGCCTCCGTGAGGCATGAGGGGAGCTTCCGCTTGATCCGCGGGTTGCGTAGGACCGTGGCGGGGTTCGTGGCGAGCACGCCGTCGCGGACGAGCTGCCGGTAGAAGCTCCGCACCGCCGCCATCCTCCGCGCGATCGTGGTCCGCTCGTACCCCGCCTCCCTGAGCTTGCCGAGGTAGCGGCGGAGGAGGAGCGGGTTCACCTGCGCGGGGTCCTCCACGCTCTGGCCCGTCGCGAACTCGGCGAAGCGCACGAGGTCGCCCTGGTACGCTCGGAGCGTGTGCCGGGAGACGTTTCGCTGGACCCTGAGGCGCTCGAGGAACTGCGCCGTGTGGTCGAGGATGTTCATCAAGTCCTATTTCGAGGCGACGAACGCCGATTCGGACGAGGCGAGGATCTCGCGGATCATGACGTTCGCGCAAAAGTGGAGGTAGCGCTCGTAGACGCCGAGGAAGTACCCCTCGCCCTGGAAGCCGCGGTCCTCGGGCGTGAACGACTCCGCGTAGTCCCTCAGCTCGTCCCGTGTCGCCGCCTGGTGGGCGTCGAAGACGCGTTCGAAGGCGATGACGAGGAAACGCTGCTCCGCGGGACCCACGGCGAGCGGGCGGCCGGAGAGGACCTCGGAGGTCGGGTCGCCGCCAGGGTTCTCGGCCGAGGGGTTCTCGGCGAACATCTGAATGGCGATCCCCGCGCGCGGGGGCGGGTAGGGGTCGTAGTCCGTGACGACCCCGACGATGATCGCGTCGGCGCCGAGCTTCTTCGCCACGGCGAGGGCCTCCTGGACGTTGGCGATCTGAGAGGCGTCCTTGAGCACGGCGTCCTTCACGTGGCCCGGGCGGATCACGCGGATCCCCGGGACCTGGGCCAGCTCGTTCGCGAAGATCTCGGCGGCCTCGAGCCCATTCCCATCGGTGGCGGGGGCCATGGCGCCATGCGAGTGGGACGCCTCCGCCCCGCTCGCACTCCCCTCGGAGAGGAACGGCGCGACGGCGATCGTCCGCACGTGGGTGTAGGGGTTTTGGGGGTACTTCATGTACTTCGACGAATGGAAGCTGCACCCGGCGAGGACCGGGACCAGCAGGAGCGCGCAGAGGCGCATGGTTTCCCCTCCCATGACCGGCGAGCCCTCGGCCCGCCCAGGGCGAGCCCCCGGCTCGCCCCTACTTCGCCGCCGCGCCCGGGACCTGCGGCGAGATGCTCCAGATGTTCTGTTTTCCGCCACGGACGGCCGTGAAGTAGATCCGCTCGTCGGCGCCCCAGCAGGGGTTCCACTCGGGGGCCTCGTCGACGGTCACCTGGGACAGCGACGTACCGTCGGCGCGGACGATCCAGATGTCGTCGCCGCTCATCGTTCGTCCCTCCGCGCGGGCCGTCGGGCTCTTGTGGACGGAGGCGAAGGCGATCCACTCGC
>CAZYRM010000327.1:0-5519 GCA_964649705.1 uncultured Planctomycetia bacterium | reverse complement strand
CTCGCCGCGCCGCGGCGCGGCCCTTCTCCTCGGCGCAGCGGCCGCCGCGTTGCACATCCCCATCGGCGCTTCGACGTAGACCTCCGTGCGGCCTCAGTGTCTCCGCGCGTCCGTGGTGAAAACACGGCCCGGACATCGCTCGCCTTTGCGTTGTGGGCAACGCCCGCGCTGGGATGTTGTATTTGGGATACCGCGTGCGGGTCCAACCGCCAGGATACGGCTTGACGGAACACTAGCGGACGACGGTCGCGACCTGGTCCGCGATGCGGCGAGCGTCGAGCGAGATCTGGTGCAGCATCCCGATCGGCGAGGGGCGGAGGCCGAGGAAGTAGAGGCCCGGGAGAGAGGGGGCCTCGATGCCGGGCGGCCAGCCGTGAGAGTCGAGCACGCCGGTCCCTCCCTCCAGGAAGTCGTCGAGGCGGGGGCGATACCCGGTCGCGAGGATGACGGCGTCGAATGCCTCGCGGCGGCCGTCGACGAAGACCACGCCGTCGGGCTCGAAGCGGGCGACTCCGGGGGCCACGCGGATCGAACCCGAGCCGATGAGCGCAATGGTGCCTACGTCGATCACCGGGACGCGTCCCTCCCGCTCCAGCCGAGTCGCAGGGCCGTCGCCGCCCACACGGAGACCGAGCCTCGTGAGGTCCCCGAAAGCGATTAGGGCGATCAGGCGGCCAATCGCGTCACGGAGCGGCGCCGGGAGCCGATGCAGCCGCAGTGCCGTGACCTGCGAGGGCGTGCCGAGGAAGTCGCGCGGTACCACGTTGACCGCGCCCCGCACCGCGATCATCGCCAGCGCACCGTGCTCGTGGAGGTCGATCGCGATCTCCGCCCCCGAGTTCCCGATCCCCACGACGAGGACGCGCTGGCCGCGGAGGGCGCTGCCGTTCCGGTAACTTGAGCTGTGGCAGACCAAGCCTTGGAAGTGCTCGATCCCCGGCCATGTCGGGACGTACGGGACGCGCGTCAGGCCGGTGGCCAGGACAACGCAGGCAGCCTCGTGACGCTCTGAGCCTGCCTCGACGTGCCACCGGCCCCCGTCGCGCCGGATGCGCGTAACGACTCGACCGAGGAGCGGGCGGATCGAGAAGGCCTGCGCGTACCGGTCTAGGTACTCGACGACCTCTTGACGTGACGGGTAGGTCGGGACGGACCCGGGAAAGGGGAGGTAGGGGAGAGCCGAGTGGCTCTTCGCAGTGTGCAGGTGGAGGCGGTCGTAGTGCCGCCGCCATGCCGACCCGATGGTCGCCTCGCGCTCGAGGATGACGTGGGAGACCCCGCGTCGACGCAGGCATGCCGCGACCGCCAGCCCCGCCGGGCCGGCGCCGATGATGATGGTTTCGGTCACTCGACGACGGGGCTTTCGCCGGGAAGCGCGACCACGAGGTCCCCCTGATCCCGCAGGCGCTTCGCGATCGTGATGATCTCGTCCTGGGCCCTCTCCACGTCGGCCAGACGAACCGGTCCCATGAACCGGATCCCGTCCTGAATCTGCTCGCGGACGTTCCTAGAGACGTTGCGGAGGAGTTTCTGCCGCAGCCCCTCCGAGGCGGACTTGAGTGCCAGCGCGACGCAAGACTCATTGACTTGCCCGAGCAGGTTCTGGAGACCTCGGTCGTTAGCGCTGACGAGAGTTTCGAACACGAAACGGTGCTTCCCAAGTTCGTTCGCCACTTCGGGAGCACGCTCCGAAACGGCACGCAGGATGCCCTCCACCGTTGGGGTCCGCAGACAGTTCAGGATTGCGGAGGCGTGCTCCATCCCGGAGAGCTTCAGTCTCGCCTCACCGAGCAGCAGCTCAATTGCGGGGCCGGGAAGCCCCCGCGCAGCCTCCGAGTCGGGAACCACTATCCGCGAGAGAGACAGCAAGGCGTGCACCTGGATGTCCACTGGCAATGCGGAGAGGATCTGCGCCGCACGGGACGGCTCACGCGTGGCTAGGGCCGCCGCGAGGAGCGCCGAGCCTTCGGGTGTCGTCCAGTCGTAGACTCCCGGCTCTCCTGGGGCCTGGCCCGAGACGAGACGAGCACGACTTCCCTTCGGTGGCGCATGCACCTCGCGTATCACCTGCAGTCCGGTGGTCCCCTCGATCAGCTCGTCGAAGGGGATGTGGATCTCGACGATCGGGGGAACGTAGGCGCCGAGAAGGGTCTTTCCCAGCGCATCCTCAACCTGCTGCGGCGCGAACCGGTGGGGGGCACGACTGCCCGCCTCGATCCACCATGCAAAGAGTGCCGCGAGGTCCGTCGCGTACGCCTCCATCGCCGCGCGGTGCTCCCGCAGGATTCGCTCGACCGCCTTGGCCGCGTCGCCGGACTCCACCTGGGCGAGGAGGGCGGGAGTCCTTGCGTCGAACTCCCGAAGCGCTTGAAGGCCTTTCAACGGCATGATGGGAGTCTAGCACGAGCGGTTGAGGGCGGCCATCGCGGGGTGACGCCCTTACGGGCGCCAGCCCCCCGCGCCCTTACGGGCGCGACTCCGGCCTGGCGGGCGCGGCTCCAGGGCGCCTCTACGGACGTGTCTCCGGGGCGCCCTGCGCGCGCGGTTCCGAGCTACTTGATCTTGAAGTCGAGCTTCTTGAGCACGGCGCCCGACTCGTCGACGATCGAGACGCTCGCGTCGCCCTTGAAGCCCTTCGGCAGCGTTTTGTACGACCACGTGCGCCACCAGGGGCTCCCGATCTCGAGCCACTCGCCCGTCGACTCCGCCTTCCCCAGGCGCCAGAGCATCCGCACCTTCCGCTTCTCGCCGTTCGCGATGCGGACCCAGCAGTAGACCTTCGCCGCCGAGGCCGCGAACGTCGTGCCTGCCTTCTGCGGCGTGCGGTCCTTCACCCCCAGGCAGAGCTTCGCCTCGGCGACCGACATCGTCTTCGGCTCCACCTTGTGGACCTTCACCGCCGACGCCGGCTTCACCGGCTGCGACTCGGCCGGGGGACGGATGACCGGGACCTCCGCAGGCGCCTGCTCGTACACGATCGCGCGCTCGGCGGTCGGCGGCGGCTCCTCGGGCTCCTCCGCGGGCGACGGGGCCGAGGGCTCCTCTTCCGCGGGCATCAGGTCTCCCCGCAGCGGCGCAAGCGCGTCCTCGCGGCTGTCCGTGGTCAGCTCGATCCGCTCCCGCCGCGGCACGGGCGCGCCCGCGGGCGGCGTGGTCCACTCCATCGCGCCCGCCTCGGGGCGGACGGCCGACGTCTCCGCAGGGACCTCGTCCGCAAGCGGCCCCTGGTGGAGGACCGCCTTCATCATCAGCAGGAACCCGACCCCCATCAACCCCGCGGCGACCCCGCCGGCAATCTTCTGGCGTGTGAGCATCCCTGTCACTCCTCTCCGGACCCCATGTCCTCCCGCGCGTCCCAAAACCCCTCGGGGGACGCCGGGAGTGGAGCCTCTACTCAGGGGGACGGGAGGCGCGGGGGAATTCCTGCACGCCTTCCCTCCTCGTATAATGTAGGGATGCTCCTGGACGGGCTCATCCTCTGCCTCCTCGCTGCCGTCCTCGCGACCCCGCTCGTCTTCTCCCAGGCCGCGACGCAGGACGACCTCCCCAAGCTCGCGTTCCTCCTGTGGGGCTCCGTCGCCCTCTGGACGCTTGTTCTCCTGCGAAACCTCTCGCTCCGTCGCTGGGCGTTCGCCGCCACGCCGCTCCTTGCGGCCATCGTCCTCTTCGCCTGCGTCAGGGCCGCGGGCGCGGCCTTTTCCGCGTCCCTCGACGACGCCCTCGCCGACCTCGCCCTCCTCTCCGGCTGCGTCGCCGTCGCGGTCGTCATCCTCGTTGACCGTCCGATTGCCGAGGCGATGGAGCACCACGGCCTCGCCTTCCTCGTCCTCGTCGTCGGAGTCGTCGCGGCCCTCGGCGTCCTGCAGACGATGGGCGTGGACCCCGTACGCGGCGTCGCGGGGGGGCAGGCCGTCTCGACGCTCGGAAACCCGAACTTCGCCGGGGGCCTCGCCTGCGCCCTCGTCCCCCTCGCCCTCGCGCTGGCCCTCGCGCCCGGCGACCAGCCGATCCGCATCGCCATGCTCGTCTGCGCCGGCCTCCTCCTGGCCGAGGGCGTCCTCTCGAAGTCCCGCGGCGCCTGGCTCGGCGGGGCCGTCGGGCTTTCAGTGTTCGGGGGGTTCTTCCTCCTCGGCCGTCTCCCCGGCGAGGTGAGGCCGATCCGACGGTTCGCCGCAGCCGCGGCCGCCGGCTTCCTCCTCATCACGCTCGGTCTCGGCGCCACCACCGACGTCGGGAGGCGCTTTCGCGAGTCCTTCTCGACGGGCGCCTCCCGCGAGGTCAGGCCGAGCCTGTGGGCGGGCTCCCTGCGCATGGTGACGGACGAGCCCTGGACAGGCCACGGGACCGGAGGGTTCGGCGCCGCCTACGTCGAGTACCGCGAGGAGTCGGAGGCGCACCTCTCCGGGAACGCGAGCGCCGTCGAGGACCCCCACTGCGAGCCGCTGCGCCTGGCCGCCGAGAACGGCATCCCTGGAGTCGTCGCGGGCGGTCTCCTGCTCCTCGCCGTGGCGGCCTCCGCGCGCCACGCCCTCGCGAGGGGCACGAGCCTCAGGCCCTACCTCCTCGCCGTCGGGATCGTCTCGTCGCTCGTGGCGATCCTCATCTCCGGCCTCGTGAACCCCCTGGGCGCCGTGCCCGCCCTGGCGCTCGTCGGGTGGGTCCTCGTCGCGACACTCGGATCGCTCCGGACCGTCCCCAAGGGGGAGACCCGCGTCTACCGGCCGACCCGCTCGGGCCTGCTCTTGTGCGCGATGCCCGGCCTCGCCGGGCTCGTCGCGCTCGCGCTCTTCGCCACCGGGCTCCTTCAGAACGACCTCCGCCGACGGGAGGCGGGCGACACGCAGGACGCCGCTCGCGTGGAGCACCTCCTCCGCCTCTCCGCGCCGACCGACCCGTCCGCGCGCTTCCTGCTTGCGCAGCTCTACTCGGCCGCGGGCGACCACCGCCGCGGGGCCGCGCACGCCCGAGCCGCCGCGACCGAGCGGCCCTGGGACGGCCACGCCTGGACCCAGCTCGGCGCCTGCGAGGGGCGCGCGGGGAGGCTTCTGGAGGCCGAGCTCGCCTACAAGGAGGCGGTCCGCCTTGTGCCCGGGTACGCAGAGGCCCGGGGAGGGCTCTCGGAGGTGTATCGCCTCACCGGACGCCCCGCCGAGGCGGAGGCCGAGAAGAGACGGTACGACGAGATTCGCAGACGGGAAGGGGAGACTCCGCAATGACGCGCACTTCGATCGCCATCCTGCTCCTGGCCACGCTCTCCGCCGCGGAGACCTCGTACGAGATCGAGGTCACGCTCGACGCCGAAGCGAAGATCTTCCAGGGTGTCGCGAAGGTCACCTTCACGAACGACGGCGCGGAGCCCCTCGATCTGGTTCCGTTCCGCCTCGACCTCAACCGCACGGGCAAGGACGACGGCTGGATGCAGGTCGGACAGGTGACCGATCCGTCGGGGACCTCGCTGGAGCTCGAGTACCTGAAGGACCGCGACGGGAAGGACCTCGGCGAGTTCCCGAGCGCGAAGC
>CAZYRM010000326.1:0-5520 GCA_964649705.1 uncultured Planctomycetia bacterium | reverse complement strand
GTCGGGTCCTCCTTCGGAGGCTCGGTCGGCGGGGGCGCGGGCGGGGTCGGGTCCTCCTTGGGAGGTTCGGTCGGAGGAGGAGTCGGCGGGGTCGGGTCCTACTTTGGAGGCTCGGTCGGAGGAGGTGTGGGCGGAGCGGGATCCTCCTTGGGAGGCTCCGTCGGCGGAGGGGCGGGCGGAGTCGGGTCCTCCTTGGGCGGCTCGGTGGGCGGAGGCGTGGGCGGCGACGGCTCGGCGGTCTCCCCCGTGCCCGCAGCCGCGGTCTTCGGACTCTCACTCGCATGATCGCCGGCGCGTGACGGCTCGGCGTCCTTCCCAGGCCCAAACCCGCCGATCTTCCAGATGTAGCCAAATGCCCCGATCAGGCAGACGACGAGCACCGCCACCACGGCCCGCCCCGAGCCGCCGCGCTTCGCGGGCTCCGTCGCGCGCGCGGTCGCGGGGGCCCTGGCACCCGAGTCCGCCGGTCCCACCGCGCGACGGAGCGCGCTCGAGGGCCTCCTTTGCGGCGGCCTGGCCGACGGCGGCGCCGCCTTCCCGTCTGCGGCCGATTCCTCGGGCTGGGCCGCCGGGGAGACCGACGACGGGCCGCGCCTCGGCGGGGTCGTGGGCACGCCGGGAAGGACGGTCGTCTCCGCGCTCCTCGGAGCGCTCGTGGGAAGGTCTCGGATGACGTGCGTTCCGGGGCGCTTCATCGGCGCCGGGCGCGCGGGAGGCGGCGCGGGACGCTCCGGCGGGCTCTCCGCTGGCTCCTCCGCGGCTCCCCACTCCGGCGACTCCTCCACCCTCCTTGCCGACGAGTTCTCGTCCGCCTCCTGAGGCGCCTCGATCGCCTGCGTGTCCGGCGCCTCGACTTCCCGCAGGGCGGGCGCCGCGGCCCTCGGCGACGATCCCCCCGCGAACGGCGCAGACTGGGACTCCGCGGGGACCGTGTACATCGTCCCGCAGTCGGGACACAGGCCTTGGCGACCGGCGAGGTGCTCGGCGATGCCGAACTTCTTGCCGCAGCAATCGCAGAAGAAGCGAATCACGGCGCCTCAGGCAGCTTGTGAAGCGGCGGCAGAGGCACGCTTCTGGCGCCCCTTCGGGGCTTCGACGCCTTCCCAACCCCGATTCCAGGGCCTACGGCCCTGGCTACATTCTCGCGGCCCCTTCGGGGCCTTCCCGCCATCCCGCCTATGACTCCAGTGCATGCGGCCCTGGCTGCACTCCCGCAGCCCGCTCTGGGCCTTCCCGCCATCCCGCCCATGACTCCAGTGAATGCGGCCCTGGCTGCGCTCCCGCAGCCCCATCGGCGCCTTCCCGACTTCATCGCTACCACGTCCGATTGGCACTCGCCGGTGGGGTGATCCGTGGCTCGCGTCGTCCGGTCGCACCTGTCCATGGTCGGCTATTTGCCCGTCGCCTGCCTGAGCCACTCGGGGTCGAGGTGGCCCACGATGTGCACGTTGTCCCAACTGCCGCAGACGTCCTTGGGGTTCGCGGGGTCCGAGTCGCACCAGAGCGCGATGTGCCCCTCCTTGTACGCCCCGTCCTTCGCCTTCGCCACCGAGGCCCCGTTCACCCAGAACTCCATGCTGTCCTGAATGCGGTTCACCTGGACGCGGTACTTCTTCCCCGACGCGAGCTTCGGGTCGCTCCCGCCATCCAGCGTGACGTGCCCCTCGTCCCTCAGTCGCTGCTGCCCCTTCTGCCGGTCCCCCGCGGCCATGACCTCGAGGACCACCCCGATGTCGATCCTCACCAGCGACGTCGACTTCGGCATGAGGACCGGCGTGAGCCACCGGTCCTGGAGCTCGTACCCCAGCGTCGCGCGGTAGAACTTCCCCGCGCGGTCGTCGCAGAACTGGACCCCCAGGTTCCTGTTCTCGTCCGACGTCAGGAGGAACTCGACGCTGAAGTCGCCGACGAGCCGCGGCCTCCAGTAGTAGTACTTGTGCCCCCGCCCCATCGCCTCGCCCTTGACGATCGCCCAGTCGCCCCCGGGCGGCTGCGGGCCGACCTGCATCGCGAACGCCTCCCAGTCCTTCCCCTGCGCCGGGTCCGAGAAGTCGTACGTGATGTCGATCTTCCCCTCTTTCGTGATCGACTTCGGCGGCACCGCGAAGATCCCGTCAAACGCCTTCTTGTCCGCGTCCAGCTTCGCTGAAATGGCCGCCAGCATTCCGTCGATCTCGCCCTTGCGGTCGCGGACGAAGGACAGCTCGCCGTACGTCTTCAGCAGCAGCACCAGCCGGTTCTGGGCCTCCGTCCACCGCTGCGCCGCGTACGACTGCTTCGCCTCGTCGTACAGCTTCTTCGCGGCGCCGATCTGGGAGGCATTGGCGAGGTCGTCCAGCCAGCGGTAGTACCGCTCCGCGCGCGGGTCCTTCTTCCGCGCCGTGTCCAGCTCCGTCCTCGCCTTCGCCAGCGTCTCGTCCTTCTCCTTCGGGGGGTTCTCGGGGTCGATGCCGAAGAAGTAGACCAGGCCGTACTTGAAGTGCGTCTCGCCCTGGGCCCCGTCGAGCACCTTCCCCGCCAGCGCCACGACGTCGGAGCGCTTGAGCATGCTGAAGGAGAGCGGCATCGTCGCGCCGCCCACCCGGAACACGACCTCGTCCCCCTCCATCGACGGCGTGACCGACTGGCCGAACTGCGCGAGCGTGATCGGCTGCTTCGCTCCCGCGAGCTTCTTCGCCCCCTTGAGGGCGTCGTCGTAGACCGCCTCGAGGAGGCCCACCTCCTCCAGGTCGTGCCCGATCTCCTCCGCGCGCGCCGAGAGCGCCGGGTCCTTCTTCCCCTTCTCCAGCTCCGCGCGCGCGTCGTCGAACTTCCGGTCCCGGAGCGCCTTGTGGGCCCGCTTCCTCAGGTCGTCGTAGATCTCCGTGGCCCGCGCGAGCCTCTCGCTTTCGTACGCCGTGCGCGCCTGCTCGATCTTCCCGAGGAGCTCGTTCACCTGGACGAGCTGAGCCGCGTCGCACAGCGGCTTCGCGGCCTCCAGCAGGGCCTTCGCCTCGTCGTACTTCCGGTCCGACCCGAGCTGCTCGGCCCTCCTGAGGTCGCCGTCGACCTTGTCGTGGGCCCGCCTGAGGTACCCGTCGCGCGCCTGGGCGGCGCGGCCGCCGGCCTCCGTGAAGGCGACCTCGACCGGGAACTCCGCGAAGGCGTTCGCCGCGTCGAGGAACTTCTCCTCCGCGGCGAGCCCCTCGGCCTTCTTCTCGATCGGCTCCAGCAGCTTCGAGGCCTCGGCCTCGATCTCCTTCTTGTATCCGTCGAGCCTCTTCCTCGCCTCGAGGGCCCACTTCGTGAACTTGAAGTCCTTGTTCTCGATGAACTCCTCGTACAACTGGACGACCTCGACGAAATGCTTCGGGTCCTTCCCGATCCGCGTGCGCGTCTCCTCGACGACCTCCAGGCCCTGCTTCGCCTTGTCCTCCTCGGCCTGGGTCGGGCCGGCGACGACGGGCGGGACGGGGTTGACCGGCCCCGGCTCCACGCCCACCTTCGGAGGCGGGTTCGGCGCGGGCGGCGGCCCTTCCTTGTTTTTCCCGGCCAGGATGAGGACGACGACGCCGATGACGGCGACCGCGGCGATGCCGGCGATCATCCCCATCGGGCTGCCCGAGGGGGGAGGCGGCTGCGACCGGAGGATCGGCGCGACGACGGCGCGCTCGTGGCGCGTGTCCTTCATGCGCCTCGTGCCCCCGGTCTTCGGCGGCGCCTTGATCAGCGTCGGCCCCGTCACCTCGCCCCCGCCGATCGCGGCCTCGATGTCGGCGATCATCTCGAGGGGCGACTGGTACCTCGCCTCCCGCTCCTTCGCCATGCACTTGAGGATGATGCTGCTCGTCGGCTGCGTGACCTCCGCGCGGAGCGAGTTCGGCGGCGGGACGGGCTCCGTCAGGTGCTTCGTCATCACCACCGCGGGGGAGGGGCCGTTGAAGACCGGCTCCCCGATCAGCATGTGGAACATGCTCGCGCCGAGGGAGTAGATGTCGGCGCGGATGTCGATGTCCTGCTCCCCCCGCGCCTGCTCCGGGGCGATGTAGTGCGGCGTCCCGACGCACGTGCCGACCTGCGTGAGCGACGAGTCCCCGCTCGTGTCCTTCGCGAGCCCGAGGTCGCACAGCTTCGCCACGCCGTCGACCGTGATCATGATGTTCTCGGGCTTGATGTCGCGGTGGACGAGGGTGTGCTTGTGCGCGTGATCGAGGGCGCGTGCGATCTGCAGCGCGATGTCGAGGACCAGCTTCTCGTCGAGCTGCTTCTGCTTCCGGAGGAGCGACTGGACGTTCTCGCCCTCGATGAACTCCATGCTGAAGAAATGGAGGCCGCTCGACTCGCCGACGTCGTACGCCCGGACGATGTTCTCGTGGTTCAGGCGCCCCGCCGCGCGGGCCTCCTGGTAGAAGCGGTCGATGTAGCTCTTGTTCTGCGCGAGGCGCGCGGGGAGGAGCTTGAGGGCGACGAGGCGGTCCATGCTGACCTGCTTCGCCTTGTAGACGGCGCCCATGCCTCCCTGGCCCAGCTTCGAGAGGATCTGGTACCCGGTGATCTGGAGGGCGGGGACGGAGCGCTCCTGCGACATGAGGCGGAGCACCTCCTGGACCTTTTCCTGGGTGAGGTACCCTCGCTCGATCATGATCTGGCCGACGTGGCGGGGGTCCTTGCCGGCCTTCCTCTCCTCGTTCTGGACGAGGATGCACTCGTTCACCTGCGCCGCGGCGGCAAAGCCGTGGCGCACGGCGACTTGTCCGAAGGTGGGCTCGGCTTTCGTCTCCGGTCCGGGCATGAACCCCCTCGCATCCTCTCGGGTCCCGAGAGATGTACGGGCGATTATAGGCGCTTGATAGAACGGACGGCAAGCCCGGTTCCGCGGCCGGGATTCATTTGTTTCCGGCCTGGGTTCCCGATATCATCCCTCCGCTTTCTTCCGGCATGCCATGTCGCTCGAAGGGATCCTGTTCGATTTCGGGGGCACGCTCGACTCCGACGGAGGGCACTGGCTCGACCGCACCTTTGCCCTCTACGATCGGCGCGGCCTTAACGTGCCCCGGCCCGAGATCAAGCAGGCCTTCTACGCGGCCGACGAGGCGTGCGTCCAGGCCGACCGCGTCCGCCATCCCAACATGCGGGAGCTCATGGCCTACCACTTCGAGTACCAGCTCCAGATGCTCGGGATCCCCTCCGCGGCCGACCGCGACTGGCTCTGCGACCAGTTCTGCCTGGACGCCGAGGCCGCCTTCCTGCGGAACGTCCCGACGCTGGAGGCCCTCTCGCGCAAGTACCGCCTGGGCATCCTCTCGAATTTCTACGGGAACCTCGCGTCGGTCTGCGAGAGCGCGGGGATCGCGCGGTTCTTCAAGGCGATCGTCGACTCGACGCGGGAGAACCTGAAGAAGCCCGACCTGGGGTTCTTCCGTCTCGGCCTCGAGAAGATCGGCGCGGCGCCCGGGCATGCGGCGATGGTCGGCGACAACCTCGACCGCGACATCCTGCCGGCGAAGGAACTCGGGATGAAGACCTTCTGGGTGATGGGGG
>CAZYRM010000325.1:0-5522 GCA_964649705.1 uncultured Planctomycetia bacterium | reverse complement strand
CTCGTGCGCGCGCGAGCCGAGAACGAGACCGAGAACGAGCACGAGGACGATTTCGAGCCCGATTACGAGCACGCCACCGCCACCGATTCCGGAGTCGAGTCGCGTTGTATGACTAACGGTAGTTCTTGAACCGAGCGGGCACGTGGAGGGCCTCCGCAAGGGCCTCGGCGAGCGGCCAAGCCGTGCGGTAGGGCGTGTCAGGGTCCTCTCGGGCGTCCGAGGTCTCGACCACGCGGATCGATCGGGTCGACCCCTGGCCGTCACGCCAGATGGCGAGCACCTGGCACTTGTATTTCGTGTAGTTCGGTCCGTCCTCCCCCTCGCTGTGCTGACGACGCAGGCCGACGACGTCGATCCGCCGCACGGCGTCGATCGGCGCGGAGCGGTTCCCGAGGAAGGTGCGGGTCCGGATCTGCCCCTCCCTCCAGTCGATCCATGTCCACGATCCCCGTGAACCCCGTGAGGCGGACCACAGCATGGCGATGAGCAGTCCGTACCAGAACGCTGCGAACCCGAGCGCCGAGAGGTCGCGCTTCGAGATGCCCTCCCAAAGCGGGAGCAGTCCCGCGATCAGGAACAAGGACAGCATGAGCGCAAGGCACCCCAGGAGCCCGTAGTTTGATGGAAAGTGGAAGACGACCAGGCGCCCCGGCTCCCAGCACTCGAGGCGATAGGGGCCGGGCCAGGCCCCGGCCGCGAAGGGGCCCGCACCGGGCCGATCGACCCTCCCCTCCGCCGCGGAGTCGTCCCCCTCGTAGTCGGCCGGCGCCACGATCCGCGGGATCGGCTCCGTCGACCGGGCCGCGTCGCTGGACATCTCCGCCTCGAACTCCGTCAGCGAGCTTCGCGTGACGCGGTAGCGGGTCAGGCCGGAGGCAAGCCCGATGCGGAGTGCCAGGTCGAGGACCTCCTCGAACCGGTCGACCCACTCCAGCTCGAGGAGGATCTTGCGCCCCGAGGGGATGAGCTCGACCTCCAGGGGGACCGCGCCGGGCACCACGCTCCACACGCTCTCGACCGTCCGCACGATGAACCGCTCGATCGTCGAGGCCGGGATCTCGACCGACTCCTCCCGAAGCGCCCAGAGGCCCCTCTCCGCCAGGGTCCAGTTCCCCGAGGCTCGGTCGACGAAGAGACGCTGCGGGCGGCGCGCGGCCTTCGTCAGCGCGACGGTCATGAGCGCGGCAAAGGCGCACCAGCCGGCCAGGAAGCACGCTGTGCCCAGCGCGGTCGCGTGGAGCTCGCGGCTCGCGATCACCCAGACCACGACCAGGGGGACGGCCCAGAGGATCGCGAGGATGAGCAGGATCCTCCCGTGGCGGCGCGTCAGCCTCCCGCCGACGTGCTCGAGGTGGACGACGCGCCCCGGTTCGTCGCGGACGAGCTGCACTACTTCAACAGCGCCTCGACCTGCTTCCACGTACCCGCGTCGGCGCGAAGGCCCTCAGCCCACGGGTCGACGCGGATCCAATGGCGGACGTTGTTCTCGTACCACTCGTAGTACGTTCGCGGCGCGGCCGTCGCAGTCTTGTCCTTCGACCGAGGCATCTTGTCCGCGGCGGCGAGGCACCAGCGCACGCGGCAGAGGGCGTCGGCGAAGAGCTTGTCGCGGTCCTTCTTCTTGGGGCGCGGCTCGACCTCCACGATCCGTCGCACGTCCGAGCACGCGACCCCGTACTCCGCGAAGCTCCTCATCCGGTCGGTGGCCGCGTCCGGGTGCGTCCCCTTGGCGAGCGCATCCTTGAGGCGCGCCTCGGCCTCCACGAGCTCGCCCCGCAGGAGGCACACGGCGCCGAGGTCGAGGAGGTACACCCTCCGCCTCGGGTCCGCCCCCTGCGTCGCCGCCCACTCGTTTTTCGCCCGATCGAGGTCCCCCTTCCGCAACGCGATCAGCCCGAGCTGGTGTGCGACCTCAGGCGTACCGATCTCCCGCGCCTCCAGCGCCCGAACGGCCGCCCTCTCCGCCCCCTCGAAGTCGCCTCCCCACGCGTTCCCCCAGGAGGCGAGGAGCCATGGCTCCGCGTAGCGGACGCGCCGCTCGGCCATCTCCACGAGGAGTGAGTCGGGCCGCTGCCAGTCGACGACGACCCACCCCATCATTTCCGCGACGTACGAGGCGATCCCTCCCTTGCCTGCCGCGGCCCGTGCCTCCTCGCGTCCGCGGGCCCAGTCCTGGACGGCCATCGCGGCCATCGCGGCGAGGTCGGCTCGTGCCCCTTCCAGCCCCGCCGCCGCCCCCAGAGGGCCCGCGGGGCGCCACGGCATGAACGCTGAGACCTCCAGGTCCTCCGCCGAGGCGGCCTCGGCGAGCCGCGTGGCCAGCTCCATCCCCGCCTTCGTCGCCGTGGGCGTGACCTCCTCCGCCCACGGGCGAGCCCCTCGGAACCACTCCAGGAACTCCGCGAGGAGCGCCTCAGCGGGACGCCCGCCGGCGATCTGCGCGTATTCGCCGTAGGCCTTCACGGCGTCCGGGTAGAGTCCGAGCGCGAGGAGGGCGTCGCCGTGCAGGCGTCTCGGCCTGGGCCAGTCGGGGGCCAGGGCCGTGGCCTGCTCGGCGAGCGCGGCCGCTCCACCGAGAATCTCGCGGACCTCCGCGGCCCGCTCCGTGAGCGGCATGGCAAGGGCGCGATCGAGGGCCTGCTGGGCGGCGCGCAGGCTCTCTCGCGCCTCCGCGGGGACGTCCGCATCGGGGTCCGCAGGCGGATCGACGGGCGGGTCGACCGGCGGGACGACGGGAGGAGGCGTCACGTTCGCGACCGGTGGTGGAGCGATCGTGCGGACCTTCCAGGAGGCGTCGAACTCCAGCCCGCCGGGCGGCGCGACCCGCGGCGGGCCCATGGGCGGCACCGAGGGCCTCGGCGGGGTCGGCTTTGGGCCCGGGTCGGCCGGCGGCGTGTCCCGCCTGGGCGGCGCGGTTGGAACGGCGCCCGTTGTATGGGGTGGGTCCTTGGGTCTCAGGTCGGACCTCCACACGGCGAACCCCACCCCGACCAGGAGCGCCGCGGCGACCCCGAGGACCCACGCCCACGGGAGCCAGGCGTGCGACGCGAACGGCGACGTCGCCGGTGACGGGCGCCCGTCCTTCTCCGCCAGCACCACCGTCCTTCCCGCTGATTCGATGTCGGAGTTCCCCGCGAGGCAGGCCTCCAGGTCGTCCGCGAAGGCGTCCGCGTCAGGGTACCGGTCCTCCTGGGCGCGGGCCATCGCCGTCGCGACGACGTGCTCGACCTTGGGCGAGATCATCGGGTTGAGCGTCGAGGCCGGATACGGCGGGTGGGAGAGCACCGCCAGGAGGATCTGTCCGGGCTCCAGGTCTCCGTACGGAGGCTTCCCGGCGACCAGGTGATAGAGCGTCGCCCCGAGGCCGTAGATGTCGGCCTTCGCCCCGATCTTGCGCGGGTCCCCGGTCGCCTGCTCGGGGGCCATGTAGCAGGGGGTGCCGAAGACGTCTCCCGTGACCGTCGCGGCGGGCGCGGCGAGGTCCTTCGCGAGCCCGAAGTCGATCAGGATCGGCTCCCCGCGCTCGGAGATGATGATGTTGCTCGGCTTGACGTCGCGGTGCAGGACCCCTTGCTGGTGCGCGTGGGCGACTCCGCGGGCAATCCGCGCCATGAGCCTCAGGGCGTTCTTCTCAGGAAGGGGAAGCTGCATGTCGGCGACGCAGACCCCGGAGACGAGGTCCATGGTGAAGTAGAAGACGCCGTCGAAGACGCCGGCATCCAGGACGCGGATCAGGTTCGGGTGGGCGAGGCGCGAGGCGGCCTGGGCCTCGCGCTGGAGGCGGTCCATGAGGGCGGAGTCGACGCGCACGAGCCCGTTCGTGGCGGGGGCGCCCTCCCCCATGGTCCGCGTAGTCCCGCTCTCCTTGGTCTGCGCGGCCATCTTGAGGGCAACGACGCGGCGGAGGCGGGTATCCCAGGCACGGTAGACGACACCCATTCCGCCGCGCCCGAGCTCGCCGACGACGACGTAGCGCTCGAACCGGCGCGCCGGTTCACGGAGGAGGTTGACCTCGGCGGGGGTGAGCCCCGGTGTGAGCTGCGTGACCTGCGGCTCGGGGGACGGATCGCGGCCGAGGTCCAGGAGGCGCCTGGCCTCCTGGGCCTTCTTCGGAGTGGGCCCGTTTTTCTGCCCGGGCGAGTCGGCCACGACCTGCCTCCCTGGCCACGAGTGTACATGAGTCTACCACCCCATTTGAAGACGTGGGCACCGGTCCGATGAACCGGGACGGGGGATGTGGTTTGAGGGAAGAGAGGAGGGCGGCTGGAGGGGAGCCTGGGTGACGGAAGGGCGACGATATCTGATATCTGACATCTGAGGTCTGATATCAGATATGACCCGAGGAACACCCCGTTCAGCGGATCCTATCTGATATCAGACCTCAGATGTCAGATATCAGATATCGACGTCATCGCGACAGCTCCTTCGCCCTGCGCACCAGTTCGATGAACTCAGCGCGGTACGAGCCAGGGTCCTTTCCGACGCTTCCGCCTGCGATCTCCGCGAGCGCATCCCAGGTGAACCCCTTCGCGTACTGCGACTTCCTCAGGAGCATCCCGTATCCCGCCACGGCCGTCGCGAAGCGGAAGTCCTCGCTCGCCGCATCGAAGGCCCCGCTCTTGTCCTCGAAGGGGACCTCGATCAAAGCGCTCGCCTCGCCGTCCGGCGCCTTGTACCTCAACTTCACGATGCACGCCTCGGTGCTGTTCGACGCGGCGGTCCCTGCCCCCTGCGTCTGGTACCTCAGGGGCGGCACGGGCGGCGCCTGCCCCGGCACATCCTGCCCCGCCGGGATGAGCTCGTACAGGGCCGTGACGGAGTGCCCGGCGCCGATCTCGCCCGCGTCCTTCTTGTCGTCGGCGAAGTCCTGCTTGGCGAGCATGCGGTTCTCGTAGCCGATCAGGCGGTACCCGGCGATCCGCGCCGGGTTGAACTCGATCTGGATCTTCACGTCCTTGGCGATCGTCTGGAGGGTCGCGCCCATCTCCTCGACGAGGACCTTCTGAGCCTCGGAGAGGGAGTCGACGTAGGCGTAGTTCCCGTTCCCCTTGTCGGCGAGGCCCTCGAGCGTGTTGTCCTTGAGGTTTCCCATGCCGAACCCGAGGACGGTCAGGAAGACGCCGGTCTTGGCCTTCTCCTCGATGAGGCGGACGAGGTCGCCGTGGGAGGTGACGCCGACATTCCAGTCGCCGTCGGTGGCGAGGACGACGCGGTTGGTGCCTCCCTGGATGAAGTGCTGGGTGGCGAGCTCGTAGGCCGTCTCGACGCCGGACGCGCCGTTCGTGGAGCCGCCGGCGCGGAGTCCCTCGAGGACCTCGAGGATCCGCTGCTTCTCGTTGCCCGGCGTCGATGGCAGGGCGACGCCCGACACGCCGGCGTAGGTGACGATGGCGATGCGGTCTCGCGGGGTCATCTCCTTGACGAGGAGGCGGAGGCCGGCCTGCACGAGCGGGAGCTTGTTGGAGGGCTCCATCGACCCGGAGACATCGACGAGGAAGACGAGGTTGGACGCGGGGCGCTCG
>CAZYRM010000324.1:0-5557 GCA_964649705.1 uncultured Planctomycetia bacterium | reverse complement strand
CGTACTCGTGGTGGAGCTGCTCGCTGATGGCGGAGTGGATGGCGGCGAGGTCGTCCGCGCGCGGGGCGTGGTGGAAGGTCCCGCCGGTCTCGGCGGCCAGGCGGGTCAGCTCCTCGATGCGGAGGTCCTCCCCGAGGCCGACCGTGAAGACGCGCACGCCGCTCTTCCGCGCGGCCCGGATGGCGCCATCGAGCGTGCAGGCGCTCTCGTTGTCCCTACCATCGGTCATGGCGAGGATGGCGCGCGCGCCGGTGACGCGGGAGGCCTCCTCGGCGGCCATGCGGACGCCGTCGTAGAAGTGGGTCCGCCCTCCGGCCTCCATGCGGGCGATGGCGTCCCCGAGGTAGGCGCGGTTGTCGGAGAACGAGGCGACTGTGTCGACGACGTCGTCGATGGCGATGACCTCGAGGAAGTCCTCGGGCGACATGCGACGGACGTACTCGATCGCCGCGGCCTTCGCTTTTTCGAGCTTCTCCCCCTCCATGCTCCCGCTGCGGTCGAAGACGAGGACCGTGGTGACGGGCTCGGTGCGGAGGCTGGCAAACTTCTCGGCGCGACGCGGCGAGCCTCCCTCGAGGACGCGGCAGTCCTCGGGCGCGAACTGCGGGGCGCCCTTGCCGTCGGCGCTCTCGATCCCGAGGAGGAGCCTCACGCGGGGGTAGTCGGAGGGGTCGACGCTGTGCGCGGAGACCCGCCAGCGGCCCGAGTCGGACGGCGGGGCCTCGCGGGGAGGCGCGCAGGAGGCGAGCACGACGAGGAGGATGGGGAGCAGGCGCATGGCGTATGCGGGAACTGTACCGCGGACGGGTCCGGATTCAAAGTCCCCTGCCGGACTTCCGGCGGCTTGGTGGATGGACCCCGTGCAGGAATTCATGAGTGCATCCGCGCGGCAGCGGTCCTCGCCCATGCGGACTCGTCCGCACAAGCCGGGCTTCCGGCGAGCATACCGAGTCCACATGGCGGCAGGACGCGGGGGCGCCGTGGGCGCGCGCCGACGATCCACGAATGGACACGAATGAGCACGAATCTTGAGACCGCGGAGAGGAAGTCGGGACCTTCGAGGGTCTTGAGCGGGGGCTTTCACCGCCAAGTCGCCAAGACGCGAAGGCGATCTCGAACGCACCGATGCGTCCGTTCAACGCAGCGGCCGCGCGCCCGAGGAGAAGGGGCCGCCGCCCCGCGGGGCGGCGGCCGAGCGGTGGGGCGAAGCAGGGCGGGACAGAGGGGTGGCGGAACCGGCGTGTTCGCGGGAACGAGGCCCTCGACACCCATGGGCCGTTCCAGGGATCCAGCGCCCTCTGTCCCGCCCCTGCTTCGGCCCACCGCTCCGCCGCGCTCCGCGCGGCGCCTTCTCCTCGGGCGACGCGGCCGCGGGTTCTCAACGCTCACATGGGTCCGTGCAGTGGTGCCTTTGCGTCTTCGCGTTGAAAGCCCCCGCCCCCAAGCTCACGCGGTCGCGAAGTCGCTCCCACATCGTCACGATTCGTGAGCATTCGTGTCCATTGGTGGATCATCCAACGAGTCTCCTCCGCGACACGCGACCGAGACAAGTGATGCGCCCCGCTTCACAAGGCTCAGGACTCAATGACCACCGCTCAAGGAAGCGCCAAGTCGCAAGTCTCGAACTCGGCAGTCCTTCAGCCTTTCACCTTGGACCTTGCGTGAGAGTTGGTCATTGAGTCTTGGGACTTGTTGGCGAGATGCGCTCCTGACCTGGATGATGCCGGGCGTGTAACCCACGCCTGATCCATGCCCTACTTCTCCTCCTCCCAGGCCGTCTGGATCAGGCTCGCGTTCGGGAGGCGGAGGAGCAGGCTGGACTTGTCGATCTTCCTGGTCGTGGGGGCGCACCTGCGCAAGCCCAGGGCGTAGAGGCCGAAGAGCCCCCAGCCCCAGACGAGCAGACCCGCGGCCGCCCCGTAGAAGCCTCCGCCCTGCGGATGGACCTCGTTGCCGATGAACCCGAACACCGTCGGGAGGGCGAACAGCGCAAGCACGCCGAAGAGCCGGAACACCGTGGCCATTCGACTCCACCGATCGTCGCAGCGATCGCACAGCGGGACGTCGACCTCCTGCCGCTCGTGCGCAACGGCCCAGACGACGACGATGACGACGATGGTGTAGACGCAGGGCAGGAGGATCAGGAGGAGGTAGAACCAGCGCGGGATGTGCCGGAACGTCTTCCGTACGGGCTTCCCGATTCGCGACCGCGCGCAGACGATGCAGTGCGTGTCCCTGATGAACCCGCCCAGCGGAACGCGCAGGTAGTCCCCGTCCCAGTACGCCACGCCGCCCGCGTACATCCCCCGAAGCGACGGGTCGA
Organism: uncultured Planctomycetia bacterium; assembly: GCA_964649705.1. Classification (GTDB taxonomy): domain Bacteria; phylum Planctomycetota; class MHYJ01; order WSZJ01; family CAZYRM01; genus CAZYRM01. The sequence goes on along the minus strand of CAZYRM010000324.1, from coordinate 3,234 downwards.
GGTACTCCTTGCAGTACCTGCACTTCTTCTCGGTGTCGGGGATCAGCTCGGCGCAGAACGGGCACCGCTTGTTCGGAATGCCGTCCGTCTCGTGGGGGCGGGAGTCCATCTCACGAGGCCCTGTGTTCCTGCCAGGCCGTCTGGAGCTGTTCCGCGTTGGGCAGCCGGAGGACGGCGCCCCACTCGTCGATCCGCTTGCAGATGGCCTGGCGCCTGCGGACCCAGAGCCAGTGGATCGCCGCCATGCCCCACACCCATGCGATGAGCCCGGCGAAGATCCCCCAGCCGACGAGGTCCGTCCGTCCCCGGCCGGGAAGGGTCCCCAGCCACCCGAAGAGGGCCGGGCATCCGACGAAGCCGAAGATCGCATAGAGGGTGAAGACGAAGGAGGACATCCTCCACCCTGAGCGGCACCCTGCGCAGAGGGGCAGGTCGACCTTCTGCGTCTCCCGCATGACCGTCAGAAGCGTCGCGTAGTGGAACTTCCTCGTCAACATCGTCGTGGGGACGGCCTGGCAGCAGATGACGCAGTGGGACGAGGGGATCTGCCCCGCGAACGGGACCTTCAGGTACTCCCCCTCCCAATGCGCCGGCCCGCCGGAGTACTTCCCGCGGAGGGAGGGGTCGAGGAACTCGCCGCAGTACTTGCACTTCTTCGCGTCCTCGAGGATCAGCTCCGCGCAGTACGGGCAGCGCTTCGTGGGGATGCCATCCGGCGTGAAGTCCGCCGAGCTCATCAACCGTCACTCCGTCAGGTGCAGCCCTGTGAATCGAGCCTCGCGGGGGGCATTCTACGGCCGGCCCAGGCCGCGCGCAAACCTCGCGGTCCTTCCACTATTATATGGCCGCGAGGAACGGACCACTTTCATCCCAATCGTGGCCTGGAAACTGCGTGATCCGGATCCAGGTATTGACAGATGTTCTCCCGTCTGCCAGCATCTCCCCCGCGACTCACATGGGTGGGCGCTCTTGAACGCGGCCGGATGGAGTGAGGCTCGGACGGTCGGATGCCTTCTCCTCGATCCAGTGGGAGAGACTCGCTGCGCCCCTTCGGGAGGTGGCTGCTCGCGGCCGCCCTCCTGTGGGTCATTTGTGCCGGCGGAGTCCAGGATAGGACCGTGTCCCGCGACCGTGCCGCCTCCCCTCCTCCCCGGGTCTCCGCCCCGCCCCCGGTCCGCGGCACACTCCCCCCCGAGGCCACGCCCGAGTGGCTCGCGACAATCCGCCGCGAGGTCGAACCGCCGGACGGGGTCGAAGGCGCCGACGGCCGAGTCGTCCTCCGGGGAAGCTCGGGTACGCAGGTCCTCGAGCCGGAGCGCATGGAGGTCGTCCCCCGCGCCTCCTCCCTTCGCATCGGCTGGAATTGGTGCGAGGTCGAGGGGCTCCCCGCCCCTGCCGCTGAGGTCCTCCGCACCGAGACGGGCGCGCGCGTGGACCGCGGACTCGTCCGAGAGGCGTTTGACTGGCGCGAGGACGGAGTCGAGCACACCGTGGAGGTGCTCCAGGACCCCGGTCCCGGCGACCTACTCGTGCGCATTCCGCTGGCCCTCCCCGAGGGGATCTCGATCGGCTCGCCCTCCCGCAGCCCCGGCGCGGCCAGGGTCGTCTTCTACGACGCCGCCGGCCAGGAGGTTCTGGAGTACCGGGGCCTGAAGGTCTGGGATGCCCGCGGACAGGCCCTCGCCGCCACGATGGAGGCGGAGGGGAACACGATCACCCTCGCGGTCCGCGACGAGGGCGCGACCTGGCCGATCACGATCGACCCGCTCCTCGCGGCGCCGGTGTGGACCGTGGAGCCGACGAACCAGGCTGGCGCGAACTTCGGCGTCTCCGTGGCGTCCGCCGGCGACGTGAACGGCGACGGCTTCTCCGACGTGATCGTCGGCGCGTGGGCGTGGGACGGGGCCCAGGTGGACGAGGGGCGCGCCTACATCTACTACGGCTCCGCGTCGGGGCTCTCGGCGACCCCCGACTGGACGGCGGACCCGACCAACCAGCTCGGCGGGGAGTTCGGGTGGTCCGTGGCCTGCGCGGGGGACGTCAACGGGGACGGCTTCAGCGACGTGATCATCGGCGCGTGGGAGTGGGACGGGGGGGCTGCGAACGAGGGGCGCGCCTACGTGTACCACGGGAGCGCCTCGGGGCCCTCCGCGGGAGGCAGCCCGGACTGGACCGCCGACCCGACCAACCAGGTCAACGCCCAATTCGGGTATTCCGTCGCTTCGGCGGGGGACGTGAACGGCGACGGCTTCTCCGACGTCATCGTCGGGGCCGACACGTGGGACGACGCGGGGACGACGGACGAGGGGCGCACCTACGTCTATCACGGCTCCGCGGCCGGGCTCGCGGCGGCCGCGAATTGGACGGCCGACCCCGCGAACCAGGATGGGCCGCTCTTCGGGTACTCCGTGGCCTCGGCGGGGGACGTGGACGCGGACGGGTTCAGCGACGTCATCGTGGGCGCCCTCGGCTGGGACGGAGCGAACATCGAGGAGGGGCGCGCGTATCTCTTCCGCGGCGGCGCGGGCGGGCTCGCGGCCGCCCCGGCGTGGAACCAGGACCCGACCAACCAGGACGGAGCGTGGTTCGGGTCGTGCGTCTCCTCGGCGGGCGACGTCAACGGCGACGGGTTCTCCGACGTGATCGTGGGCGCGTGGTCCTGGGACGGGACCCAGCTCGACGAGGGGCGCGCGTACGTCTACCTCGGGAGCGGCGCGGGCCTCTCCACCACGCCCTCGTGGAACGAGGACCCGACCGATCAGATCGGGGCCCAGTTCGGGACGCCTGTCGCATGCGCCGGGGACGTCAACGGGGACGGGTACTCCGACGTCGTCGTCTCCGCCTTCCAGTGGGACGGGGCGCAGGCCGGCGAGGGACAGACCTACCTCTACCTCGGGGGGTCCACGGGCCTCTCAACGACCGTCACCTGGACGGCCGACCCGACCGACCAGGACCTCGCCGAGTTCGGCTATGGGCTCGCCTGCGCCGGGGACGTCGACGGTGACGGCTTCTCGGACGTGATCGTCGGGACGGTCTTCTGGGACGGCGGTTTCGCCACCGAGGGGCGCGCCGACGTGTACCGCGGCTCCCCCACCGGGCTTGCCTCGACGGCGGATTGGACGGTTGAGCCGTCGAACACGGGATTCGTCGACTTCGGGTGGTCCGTGGCCTCCGCGGGGGACGTCAACGGGGACGGCTTCTCGGACGTGATCGTCGGCGCCTACGAGGTCCTCG
>CAZYRM010000323.1:0-5562 GCA_964649705.1 uncultured Planctomycetia bacterium | reverse complement strand
GCGGGGATCTCGCGCTCGCCGATCACGTAGGAGATGGTGCCGAGGAGGCCGACCTTGCCGCCGGCGGCCTCGAACATGGAGCGGACGAGGTACGTCGTGGTGGTCTTTCCCTTGGTCCCGGTGACGCCGACGACGGTGAGGGCGCTGCTCGGGTTCCGGTAGAAGTGGCTGGCGACGTGGGCGAGGGCGCGTCGGACGTCGGGGACGACGACCTGGGGGACCCTGGGGAGCCCGTGCGCTCGGCGGTCGGTGAGGACGGCGACGCAGCCGCGTCCGAGGGCGTCGACGACGAATCGCAGGCCGTCCTCCTTGTACCCGGGAACGGCGACGAACAGGTGGCCGGGTTTGACGCGCCTCGAGTCGTTGGCGACCCCGGTGATCGGGACGTCCTCGAAGTCGATGAAGTCGGCCTCGGGGAGGACGTCTCTCAGGTGGCTCAGCCTCATGCCCCCTCCGCTCGGGACCCGGCGCGTCCGCAGGCGACATCCTATTCCGCCGCGGCCCCAGGTCAAGGTTTACAAAACGTAAGTTACGTCTAATCCGCGGCGTCGTGGTCCGTCGCCGTTCCGAGCTCCTCCGGGGCCGCGATCTCCTCGGGGCGATCGGGCTCCACTTCGAGGTGCCTCATCGCCTTCGCCAGGAGCTGCCCCACGTGCGGCGCCGCCACCGTCCCGCCGTACAGGATCCCCTCCCCCCGCGGCTCGTCGACCGAGACGAGCACCAGGACCCGCGCGTCGTGCGCCGGGGCGAACGCGAGGAAGCTGCTCACGTACTTCTCGTGCGAGTAGCGCCCGTCGGAGAGGAGCTTCTGCGCCGTCCCGGTCTTCCCCGCCACGCTGTACCCCTTCACCTTCGCCTTCGACCCGGTTCCCTTGTCCACCACCTGCGAGAGGGCCTGCTGTGTCGCGAAGGCCGTCTTCTCCGAGATCACGCGGCGCAGCACCGTCGTCTCCGACGAGTCGACGACGTTCCCCTTCTCGTCGGTCACCCGCAGGACGATCTGGGGCTTCAAGAGCCACCCGCCGTTCGCGACCGCGCAGTAGGCCGTCGCGAGCTGCATCGGCGTCACCGAGACCTCGTGGCCGAAGGCGATCGACGGCGTCGAGTCGGGCGTCCACCCCATGAGCGGCCTGAGGATCCCGCCCGACTCGCCGGGGAGCCCGAGCCCCGTCGGCGATCCGAACCCGAAGGCCGTGACGTACCGGTGGAGCCTCGTCTCGCCCAACCGCATCCCGATCTTCGCCATCCCGATGTTCGAGGACTTCGTCAGGATCTCCAGGACCGACAGGAGACCGTAGGAGTGGTGGTCGTGCACGGTGCGGCCCCACGGAAGGGTGTAGGAGCCCCCCTCGCAGTCGAGCGAGTCCGTGAGCGAGAAGAGCTTCTCCTGGAGCGCCCCGGCGAAGACGATCCCCTTGAACGTCGAGCCCGGCTCGGACGGGTCGGTGATCGCGCGGTTTCGCTGCGAGTCGGCGGGGAAGTTCCCCGCGTAGTTCGGGTTGAATGTCGGGCGGCAGGCGAGCGCGAGGACCTCGCCGGTGCGGGGGTCCATGACGATGCACGTGGCGGCCTTGGGCGACCACTGTCGGACGACCTCGTCGAGCTGCTGCTCCGCGAGGAGCTGGAGCGTCGTGTCGAGCGTCGTGACGACGTCGTTCCCCGCGCGGGCGGGAGTCTCCCGCTCCCCGAGCGAGGGGATCCGCTGCTGGCGCGCGTCCCGGAGGGTCCAGCGCTCGCCCGCCGACCCGGCGAGGTGCTTGTCGAAGGCGAACTCGATGCCGCCCAGGCCGACGTTGTCGCGGCCGCGCCATCCAACGACCTGGGGCGCGCCCGTCGAGTCGCCGGGATAGAAGCGTCGGTACTCGTCGCGGAACTCGACGCCGGGGAGGGCCGCCTTGCGGACGGCCTCGGCCTCCGCGGGGGAGACCCAGCGCTTCACCCAGAGGAACCCGCGCTGTGGGGCGAGGAGCTGGAGGACCTCCCCCCACGGCTTTCCGGCGGCCGGAGCGAGCCGACGGGCGAGGTTGTCGCGGTCCTGGAGGAGGCGGGTGGCGACGAGGAGGCGATCGCCGTCGACCGTGACCTCGGGGCGGCGGAGCGCGAGGGCGGCCTTGCGGCGGCCCTCGGTGAGGCCGGTGGCGACCACGCGGCGCTCGGCCAGGTCCTCCACGAGTTTGGCCGCGGAGACGCCGAGGATCTGGGCGAGCGTCGAGGCGGTCTTCCGCGCGTCCTGGACGGCCGGGGGGACGAGGCAGACCGATTCGACGGGCTTCGACAGCGCCAGGGATTCGAGGTCCCGGGAGAAGATGCCGCCCGGGCGCGCGGGGAGCTCCTCGCGGGCCCAGGTCTGGTGGCGCTGGGCGGAGGCGTACTCGACGTGCCCGTCGACCTGGAGGCTCCAGAGGCGCCAGCCGAGGGCGGCGAAGAGGACGACGAGGAGGCCGAACAGCCAGTCGGCGCGCTTCTGCGCAGCGACGGGGTCGATCATCTTCCCCTCCGTCCGACGCCCTCGCGGGCGTCACTCCACGGCGCGACGGCCCGCCTTGCGGGACCTCGCGCCACTTCGTCAGCGATTGCGAGCGGCCGTCCGGGACGTCGACGGATCGAAACGGGCGTAATCGTGCTCGGCCAGCGTCCGCGGCCGGACGCGCACCACGCGCGGGCGGTCGGGGATCGCGAGGTCGAAGCGGAAGGCCGCCGCGCGGGACTGGATGGCCTCCGGCGTCGAGAGCCTCCCCACGACCAGCTCGAGCTGGCGCCGTTCTTCGCGGAGCCCGTCGAGCGCGCGCCGCTCCTTGTCGATCTGGTAGCCCGCGCGGATGGTCGTAAGCTGCTCGGCGACCGCGAGGAGGCCGAACACGGTCGTCGCGATGACGGCAAGCACGAGGCGGAACACGGACAGCTCTGGCTCCCGGATTGACGGACCCTCCGAACCTCCGCCCCGCGTCCCCGACGCGGGACGGACCCGATCCGTCCCATCCAGAACTGCCCCGTTGTCCCCCGTGCGCCCGGGCGCCCGCGTGGCGGGCCGGGCCCGATTCCGATCGCTCCAGCCCGGCTAGAGCGCCGCCGCGTCCCTGAAGAACGGCAGCATCAGCTTCGGGCGGCCGACGAGCTTCACGAAGCCCGCGAACTCCGGAGAGAGCTCGACCTTCGCGAACTCGCCGCCCAGCTTCTTCACGCGCTGCAGCCTCGCGAGCAGGTCCCCTGCGGCCTGCGTGGCCTCGCGCGTCACGCCCTTCGACTTTCCGTCGTGCGCGCCATCGAGCGCCTCCTTCACGACGTCGTACTGGTCCCTCTTCCCCAGGCTTCCCCGAAGCCGATCGGTCATCTCACACCCTCCGATGGTTCCTAAGGACCTCGCTTCCCCGATCCCTGCCCCGTCGTGCGCCCTCACGGGCGCGGCTCCGGCGGCTTGTACAGCGACTTCGAGAGCGCGGGGAGCTCCGACCTGAGCCGCGCGTCGACCTCCTTCCACCGAGCCAGGTCCCAGACCTGGATCGTGGTCAACGCCCCCGCCACCATCACCTCCCGCCCCAGCCCCGCAGCTTCAATCAACCTCTGAGGCACCACCAGGCGCCACTGGCCGTCGAGCTGGACGCAATCCGCGTCCCAGCCGAACTTCCACATGTAGCGCTCCGCGTCCTCCCGTTCCCGGGCGAGGTCCGCGACGCGCTTCGCTTCCGCTTCCCACCCGTCCGGCGAGTGGATCGTCAGGCACTTGCCGTCGGCCGTGCTCCGCACGGTCAGGTAGACCCCCCGCTCCTTCCCTTCCAGCTTCGGTCGGAACCGAGCGGGGATCACCAGCCTATTTTTTTCGTCCAACGTATGGACGAATTGCCCGACGAACATCCTTGCCAGCCCCGGATCTATCGGTCAGAGGGCCGTCGTTTCCCCAACCGGCCCCGCATTCCCCTTCTCTCCACCGCTGCCCATGAGTGCGGCAGGTCGATTGACCACAAGTCTTCATGAAGATTTGACTTGTGTCGAAACCCCATGAATGGCACCGGGTTCCATCGTGTTCCATTTCGTGGGATATCTACCCACAAGGATACTCACGGGCCCACTTTGGTCAAGGGTCAAAATCCGGCAAGAATTGCCGGTCCGCCCGGGAATGCGACAGCCGAACCGGAGACACCGCTATTCGTAGCGGTGTGGATCGTGGAAGTGTCTATATGTGGTATGGCTACGAAATCGATCTCGGGGAGAAATCGTCCTGGCCAATCGGTGGGAGGGAGTGGAGGGCGCTACGCGGACTGCTTGTCGTCCGCGGGCTCCTTCTTGTGGATCATCTTCGTGAGCGTGAGGGCGTTCCCCACGTCGTTGTACTCGAGGTTGTCGACGCACTTGAGCATCAGCATGATGCCGAGGCCGCCGAGCTTCCCCTCGCGGTGCCGCTCGCGCGCGGCGTTGAGCGCGTCGCCCGCCTGGCCGCGTCTCACGTACCGCTCGTGGTCGAACCCCTGCCCCTGGTCCTTCACCATGACCGTGATCTTCTCTCGGTCGAGCAGGTAGAGCACCTCGATCTTCCGGTCGCGACGGTACTTGTTCCCGTGCTGCGCCGCGTTTCCCATCGCCTCGCGGAGCGCCGCGGAAAGCGCCACCTGGTCCTCTTCCCTGAGGCCGCTCTTCTCGAAGAGCCGGTGCCCCATCTCGTTCGCCTTGTCGAGCGAGAGGTCCTCCGTGGGGAACTGGAACGACACCTGCTGCTCGAAAATCGCCTCCTCCTCGTTCGAGCGGACCAGCTCACTGTCCGCGATGCTGAGGAGCTTCTTCACCTCGAACGGCTGCGTGATCGGCTCGTCGCCGCAGATCATGAACTCCGTCGGGTGGTCGACCGCCGTCCCCTTCGGATAGAGGCAGATCAGCGGGATCAGGCTCGTCTCTCGCGAGCACTTCACGGCCTCGCACAGGCGCTGGTAGTTCTTCAGCGTGGTGTCGAGGATGACGAGGTGCGTCCCCTCGGGATCCAGCTTCTGGACCGCGTCGACGACGCTCGTGGAGACCTGGGCATTCCACCCCGCGCGGTTGAAGTAGAAGACGATCGTGCGCGTGAAGAAGTCGTCCTCGGGGACGGCGAGGAGGATCGTCGAGACCTTGGAGCCCTCCAGGGCCTTCCTCAGCCTCTCGCCGAGCGTGAAACCGAGCTTCTTCTCGCCAGCGGCGGCACGGAGCGACTCGTCGGGCTGGAAGGCGAACACCTTCTTCGGCGGGGCGATCATCTTGTGCCCGCGCTTCGGGTCCTTGCTGATCTTCGCCTTCTCGCGGCGGGCCTCGAACTCGCCGATCCCGCCCAGGATCACGCGCGAGCCTGTGGGAAGGTGGTTGTGGAAGACCTCGCTGACGCCGGCGAGCGCCTTCTGGGCCTCCTCCTCGGACAGGCCCGCCTTCGCGGCGAGCGCCGCGGAGAGCTCGGAGGCGGAGAGGACGGCGGCCTCCTCGTCCTTGATGGCGAGGGTGCCCTGCTCCCCCAGCTCGATGCCCTTCCCCTGCCCGACGGCGTCCTTGACGACCTCGGCGAGCGACCCCAGGATCCCCTGCGCGACGGCCTCGTCCTTGCCC
>CAZYRM010000322.1:0-5620 GCA_964649705.1 uncultured Planctomycetia bacterium | reverse complement strand
CCCACGAGGATCTTCCCCTTGTGCTCGGGGCGGATCTTGTCCGCCGTCAGCTCCTCGTCCGGCCCCTTCGCGACGATCTCGATCGGCCCGTTCACCTCTCCGCCGATCCCGAAGATCCCCTGCACGAACGCGCACCGCGTCTCCACGACGCACCCCTCGCGCGCGTGGACCTCCGAGACCGTCCCGTCGATGTACGCCAGCATCTCCAGCGGCCTGGGAGGCTCCCTCAGGAGCACCTGCCCCGTCACCTCGCTGACGTTCTCGACCTTCCCGTCGATCGGCGAGTTCACCATCGTCTTGAACCACTTGATGAGGGGCCTGTTCTCCGCGATCGGCTCGTCCTTCCGGACCGCGTCCCCCTCCTTCTTCATCATGAACTGCCGGACCTCGTTCGCGTCGATCGAGAGGAGGTTCACGACGTTCACCGTGTGGACCTTCCCCGGCAGCTCCGTCCGCGCGATCACGGTCTTCGACTGGACGCGGTCGCCGACCTTGACCAGGACATCCCCCTGGATCGGCAGGATCCGCTTCTTGTGGATGACCGCCTCGTCCGTGACGCGGAGGCCCGGCGTGTATGCGTGACCCATCTATCGCTCCGGATACATCCCGACCGCCCTGGTCCACTTCTCGAACACCCGGACCCGCTCCGTCCGGTCCTTCGGCAGGTCGAGCGGCCTCCCGCGCGTGTCGACCACGATCCCGACGACGCCGCCCATGAGCTTCCGCGTGACGGCCTTTCCCTTCCCCTGGCCCATGTCGAACGAGCGGGTCGGGTTCGCCGTGACGACCGCCTCCGCGTCCTGCGCGAGCGGGTAGACGCGCAGCTCCCCGAACGGGACGCTCTCGTCGATCACCTTCCCGTCGGGCATCTGGATCTTCACGTCGACGCACCTCTCCCCCGGCTTCGCCACGCCGATCGGCGCGACGCACCAGCCGAGGTAGATCATGCAGTCCCGCGTGAAGACGTCGATCGCCGCCTTCTCGTTGACCGTCGCGAGCACGCCGAGGTGAGGCATCATGAAGATGGAGTCGACCGCGAGCCGAGTCAGGCCGAGCGGCTGGTAGGCGTCGATCATCATCACGAACGACTGCACGCGCCGCGGGGCGTGGGAGAGGATCCCGCCGCTCCCCACGATGAGGTCGAGCGCGAGCATGTCCACGAGGCTCTTCCCGCTCGCCGTCTGCTCGAAGGCGTCGCTGATCGAGCGCTCCTGCTGCACGCCCTTCAGCCCCACGGCGAGGAGCTTGTGCTGGTCGAGCGCGCCGATCAGCGCCTCGCGGCAGATCGCCTGCTCGATCATCAGCTCGTCCATCGTCTGCGGGATCGTCGTCGGGCGGATCATCTTGTTCTTGATGCGGTTCCTGAGGTCCTGCTCCTGGATGTCGAACGGGACCCAGCGCAGGATCCGATCGAGGCCGCGCTCCGCGAGGACGTTCGAGATCGAGTACGACATCCCGAGGTTCGCGCTGACCGTGCGGTTGAAGACCCGCTCCTCCTCGACCTTGAAGACGCTGAAGACGTCCGTCGTCGCCCCGCCGATATCGACGCCGAGGACGTTGATCGACTGGCGCTTCGCGATCATCTGCATGATGTCGCCGACGGCCATCGGCGTCGGCATGATCGGCGCGCCCGTCCAGCTCATCAGCTTCTTGTACCCCGGCGCCTGCGCCATGACGTGCTCGAGGAACAGGTCGTGGAGCACCTGCCGCGCGGGCCTAAGGTTCTCGCGCTCCAGCGTCGGGCGGAGGTTGTCGGTGACGACGAGAGCCATCTTCTCGCCCAGGATCTCGCGGACCTTCTCCGCCGCGTCCTTGTTCCCCGCGTAAATGACCGGGACCTTGTACCCGATCCCGAGCCTCGGCTTCGGGTCGGCCGCGGAGAGGAACTCCGCCATCTCGATGACGTGGTCCTTCGTCCCGCCGTCGGTCCCTCCCGAGAGGAGGATCATATCGGGGCGGAGGTGACGGATCCGCTCGATCTTCTCGTACGGAAGCCTGCCGTCGTTCGTCGCGAGGACGTCCATGACGATCGCGCCGCCCCCGAGGGCGCAGCGCTGGGCGCTCTCGCCGGTCATCTGCTTCACGACGCCCGCGACCATCATCTGCAGCCCGCCGCCCGCGCTCGAGGTCGAGACGTAGATGTCGACGCCCGTCTTCCCGTCCGCCGGCGTGATGATCTTCTCCCCGTCGAGGATCTTCCTCCCCGACAGCTCCTCCACCTCGTTGATGGAGTTCAGCACCCCCTTCGTGACGTCCTCGAAGGGGGCCTCGACGGTCGTGGGGGCCTCGCCGCGGAAGGTCTGTCGGTAGACGTCCCCCTTCTTCTCGATGAGGATCGCCTTGGTCGTGGTGCTCCCGCAGTCGGTCGCGATGATGACGTTCAGGTCCTTGTCGGCCATGGGGGCTCCGTTACCGCTTGGCAGCCTGCTCCTCGATCAGCGCGACGAGCCTCGGCAGGGCGGCGCGCTTCTCGAGGAGCCTGGAGAACTTGTCGATCTCGGTCGGGTTGAGGACGATCGCGAGGATCGGCTGGAGGAAGACGAGCGCCTGGCTCCCTAGGAACGAGAGGGGCCTGACGCTCTCGAGGAACATCTCCGCGGGGACCTCGAGCCTGCGCCTGACGACGCCGCCGGCGACCTTCGCGAGGAGGGCCTCCTCCTCGGCGGTGACCTGCTCCGCCTGCGGGTCGATGGCGAAGGCGTGCTTGAGCTTGCCCCAGAATCCGTCGGGGGGACGATCCGGCATCCATCCAGCTCCGAAGGGCGCGGGATTGTATCAGGCGCCCGGCGGTTTGGGAATGAGCGACGGGTCGATCGGATCGTCGCCGCCGATCCACTCCTCGTCCTCGGAGCCGGGCGGCGCCTCGAGCGGCAGCAGGCGCTCGATGTCGATCAGCGACGGCCACTCGGACTTGAGGTCCTTGAGGAGCGAGAGGGCGTCGGTCCGGGGCAGGAGCCCCTTCGAGACGATCGCCGCGACGAGCGAGGGGTGCTTCGCGCGGTCGGCCTTGGCCGACTCGATCGCCTCCTTCGGGAGGCGCTTTCGCGCGAGGAGCTCCAGCTCGACGAGGCGGTCGGCGTCGATCATGCCGGAAGTCTACGCCTCGACGGGCTCCGGCGCGAGGGCGAGCTGACGGAGGGCCACCTCGGCGTCCCCCTCGGGCGCGAGGATGCGGCGGACGTCCATCAGGTCCAGGAGAAGGCGGACCTTGCCGCCGACATTGGTCATGCGGAGGTCGCCGTCCCAGAGGCGCAGCGTGTCGAGCTGGTCGAGGAGCCAGCGGACTCCGCCCGCGTCGATGTCGGTGAGGCGGCAGGCGTCGACGAGGAAGCGCCGCGCGCCGCGGCGGCGGAGGTCGACGGAGATCCGGGAGAGGACATCGAGGGTGCGCTCGGTCAGCTCGCCGTCGAGCCAGAGGCGGATGAGGCCGAAGGACTCCTCGCCGCGCTTGATGATGTAGGGCTGGACGATGATGCGCAGCGGCCCGCTGGCCACGGAGAGGTCGGGTTGAGGGGAGCCGGGCTGGATCTGGATGTCGTTCTCGATCGACATGGTGAATCCTCCATCAATCGACTGGTCCGAGTGTATGGACCGTCCCGCGCGAATTCCACCCGAATCTCCGGCCCCGCACGCCCTTCGGTCACGCGTGTGCGGGCCCGACTCACCGGCGTGAATTGGCGGAAAGTCGATACGCGGATGGGTGGCCAGGCGTCTGCCTCACTGGTGACCTGCTGCTACGTCCCAGTGGGCTCCATCCAGTCCTCGATGCGCAGGCCCGGGATTCCCGTGAAGTCCGAGGTGTTGCGCGTTACGAGGACCAGGCCGTAACCCAGCGCCGTCGCGGCGATGAGTAGGTCCTCCGTGGAGCGGGGGCGACCCCGACGATGGGCCTCCGCCATCAGGTCCCCCGCGCGAAGGGCGATCGAGTCGTCCACGGGCAGCAGTTCCACGTAGGACAGGACCTCCACCTCGATCTTCCGCCAGAGCCTGTCCCCCGCAGGATGCCGCGCGCACCCGTGGCGCAGTTCCATGAGGGAGACGACGGAGGCAGCCTTCCTCTTCCCTCGCGCGGCCTCAATCCTACCCAGGAAGGCGGTGGACGGTCGCTTCTTCAGCGGCTCGCTGAGCGCGTTCGTGTCGAGAAGGTACATGTCAGCTCACGCGACGCGCACGGGGGCCCCGCGCGCGGGATCGCCGACGGCTCTCCTCGATGTATCCGAAGAGAGGATCGTCGTCGGGAAGCCACCCCTTCACGTCAGCCAGGTCTTTCTGACCGACGGAGGACGCCGCCGGCCCAAGCACCGCTGCGGCCCGACCACGACGGGTGATGATGAACTGCTCCCTGCCGTAGGCGACCCTCCCCACCAGCTCGGAGAGCCGCTTCTTCGCCTCCGCCAGCGCAATCCGCTTGTTGGTCATATAGACCAGATTACGGTCGGGGCGCAGGCATGTCAACTCCGACCGAGGAGGAACCGGCAAGGACGCCGGACGACGCCGGGCCTTGGCGTGTCTTGGCGCTCTTGGCGGTTCCAACAGGATCGCTCAGCCGCCCGTCGGAGGTGAACGAGACCCACTCCTCGATCAGCGCCCGGCGGAGAGCTTGCCCAGCGTGACCGCCCAGAAATCGTGGGCGGAGTCGTCAGTGGACGGGTAGGAGCCGGGGAGGTAGTCGTTCCCGTGCTCGTCCTTCGTGGCGTCCTTCTCGGCGTCGCCCGACCAGAGGACAATCGCCGCCACGCCCGACTCGGCCAGCGTGCGGCACTCCGAGGGCTCAATCAACCCGTCGGCGTTCGCGTCCACCCCCGCGCGGAGGCAGGCCCATTCGGGGTCCTCCCCGTTGAGCTGCCCGTCGCCGTTGCCGTCGAGCTGGGCCAGCACCGCGAAGACGTGGAGCACCGGCGGGTCCTGGGGCTGGCCGACCCGGCGGAACGAGCCCTTCAGGACCTGGAGTCCGGCGGCCTCTTCGACCTGCTCCGACGCGCCAACCTCGATCGGGCATCCGGCCGCCTTCGCCGCATCGCAGTCGATCATGAGGAACGCGTCGTCCGTGCGAGCCTTCGTCCACCGGACCCCGTTGCCGGACCTGTCGCGGACCTCCCCGGAGAGGTCGATTCCATTCCCTTTCACGTCGAGAATCAGCGCGTCGGCCCCCACCACGACCGGGACTTTCTTTGCCTCATCTCCATTCTGCGCCCACACAAGCGAGGACAGGAGGAGGGAGAGGACGAAACGACCAGACATGGGCCACCTCCGACTGAGACAATTCGTAGGGCATCTTAGGCGCCTGGGGAGCCGCTGCGCAAGGCCCTTTCGTCGATCAAGGTGCGCGCGGCGGACGGCAGGGACGAGTACGCGCCCTTCGGGAAGCCGCGCAACCGGGGGCGCGATGCCCTGTAGATCAAGGCGTGTGTGAAAGGAGGACGCCATGGAGAGCTACCTGATCTGGACCCACCTGTCGTACCTGGCCGCGAGCGTGATGCTCACGGTCTGGGTCGCCCGGACCCTCCACAAGAACGGGAGGATCTTCCTCGTGGATGCCTTCCACGGGAACGGGCCGCTGGCCGACTCGGTCAACCACCTGCTCGTCGTCGGCTTCTACCTGATCAACATCGGGTACGAC
>CAZYRM010000321.1:4440-5690 GCA_964649705.1 uncultured Planctomycetia bacterium | reverse complement strand
CGGGCCTCGCGGGGGCGAGCATCGTGGCGCAGAGGCTCGGCGACCTCGTCCGCGACCACAAGTTCGAGCTCTCCGACCCCGACTTCAAGGTGGGACTCTCGATCGGCGTCGCGGAGCTGGCGGAGGGGATGACGCCCGCGGACTTCATCCGGAAGGCGGACGACGGCCTCTACAAGGCCAAGAAGGGCGGACGCGGACGGGTCGAGACGGGCGGGACCGAGTAGGCGCGCACGAGAGTCGCCCCTCGGCGTGGAGTGACGGAATGGCGAAGGGCGACGCGCCGCGTCGCCCCTACTTCTCGGTCCCGGGGACGATCGGATCGTCGACCGCGATGTCCGTCATCTTCACCTCGCCCTGCACCTCCGCCGAGCTGAAGTCGTCCTGGACCTTCTCGACGCGCAGCTTCGCGATCGTCTGCGGGCCGCGGCGCACGAAGAACTCGTCTCCCACCTTTACCCCGTGCTTCGCGCCGAGGCTGATCATGAGGTACTTCGTCGAGGTCCCCACGACGAGGACGCGCCCGTCGGGAGGCTTCGAGGACAGCTCGGGGTCGAGCGGCGGCTCCGGCATCTTCGACGCCCCGGCGCCCGGCGCCTGCGGCGGGCCGAACGCGGGCCCCTCCTTCGTCGGGTCGTCCAGGTGGATGAACGGGATCGGCTCGTCCTCCTTCTCCCCTTCCTCGCGCTCGCTCCTCTTCATGTAGCTCTGGTCGAGGGCGCGGAACCGGGCGTCGGCCTCCTTCGCCTGCTGCTCCGCCTTCTGCGCGCGCTCCTCGGCGATTCTCTTCTCCTGGAGCAGTCCGTTCATCTTGCCCTGCATCTCCGTGTACTGCTTCTGCATGTCCGACGCCTTCTTGACCGCCTGCGCCGAGTCGTCGACGTGGGAGTCCTTCTCGGCCTTGAGCGTCGTGTAGCGCTGGGACACCTCGTCCAACCGGATGCGGGCCTCGGTCAGCTCCTTCGTCAGCGTGACCTTCTCGTTGCGGGCGTCGTCGAGGTCCCTGCGGAAGAGGTCGATCTGCGCCTCCTTCTTCGCGATGGTGTCGTTGTTCGCGGCCATCTCGCGGCGGAGCGAGCCGATCTCGTCGCCGTAGTAGGAGAGCTTCTCGCCCATGCGCTTGAGCATCGCGCGGATCGGCTCCAGGCCTCCGCCCGAGACGGTGTCCTCGCCGCCGCCGGGGACCTCGATCACCGACAGCTTCCCGCCCGCGGAGCGGAGCGGGTTCTTCGGGTCGACGATCCAGTGCCCGT
>CAZYRM010000321.1:0-4340 GCA_964649705.1 uncultured Planctomycetia bacterium | reverse complement strand
AGCTTCCCGCCCGCGGAGCGGAGCGGGTTCTTCGGGTCGACGATCCAGTGCCCGTCGATCACGAACGCGTAGTCGTACACCTTTCCGCGCCTCAAGTCGGTGCGGACCTTCCACGTCCCCGTCGCGTCCTTCGTCAGCGGCGTGCGGGCGGCGTCCCAGCCGTTGAAGTCGCCGACGACGGTGACCTTCGCGGCCGTGGGGGCCTCGATCACGAAGGCGACCTCGGACGTCTCGAGGACGCTCGGGTCGGTCCCGTCGGCCAGCAGGGACGCGGTGGCGCAGAGGAAGGCGACAAGACGCAGCATGGGTCTCTTCCCTCTCTAGTACTGCGGATAGGCCTTGAGGACGCGCGCGCCGCCGGAGGCGACGAGCTGGTAGTCCCCGAGGTACGCCGGCATCAGGAAGCTGTGCCCCTTCTGGAAGTGGGCCCGCTGCTTCATCTCGGGCCCGTGGTACATCTCCCCGCTCCCCGAGACGACGAACAGGACGTGGAAGTGCGACCGGTTCTCGGTCTCCGTGATCCTCCCCGTCCAGTCCAGCAGCTCGATGCAGAACTTCTCGCACTTGACGAGGATCTCCCGGCGGTAGCCGTAGAGATCGAGGACGATCGGGCGGCACTTCGTGCGGCCCATGGAGTGGAAGTCGATCACCTGCATCGCGCGGCCCAGGTGCGTGGCGCGCGGGCGGCCGTCGAGGTCGAGGCGGCCCCAGTCGTGCACGCGGTAGGTCACGTCGCTGTTCTGCTGCACCTCGCAGGCGAGGATCCCCTTCCCGAGCGCGTGCAGCGTGCCGGGCGGGAGGAAGACGGTGTCGCCCGCCTTCACCTCGACCCAGTTGAGGCAGTCGTTCACGCGGTTGGAGGAGAGGAGGCTGATGAACTCGGTCTGCGTCGTGCCCGGCAGGAGCCCGCGGACGACCTTGCTCCTCGGCTCGGCGTGCAGGATGTGCCAGGCCTCGACCTTCCCGTACCCCTCAGGCTCGCTGCGCTGGGCGTAGTCGTCGGGGGGGTGGACCTGGAGGGAGAGGATGTCCTGCGCGTCGATGACCTTCAGGAGGATCGGGAACCGCGTGTCGTACTTGGGAACGACGCGGTCTCCGAGGACCTCGCGGGGCCGCGAGCGGATGACGTCGCGGAGCGTGAGGCCGGCCAGCGGTCCCTCCCGCACCTGACTGACGTCATTCTCGCGGCAGGAGACCTCCCACGACTCGCCGATCCGAACGCCCTTGGGCAGGTCCTTCCCGAGGAAGGTCCGCATGCGGGAACCGCCCCAAACCTTCTCCTTGAGGATCTCGGTGAACCTCAGAGGATACAGCTCGGCGGCCCTCACGGCGGCCTCGACCTCGGGCGCAAGGGAAGTGCTGCGCAACTCTAGACACCCCCATTTCGCAGGTCTCAGGCGGTCGGCTCCGCGGCGGCCACGGACCCGTTCGGGGGGCACAAGATTGCGACGATCGCCCTTCGCATGGCGCTGTGCATCTCCCCCTCCCTCCTGCCCACCCGCGCACGACGCAGCCTGCGGCGCCTGCATCGTGGCTTCGTTCCTGGAGGACCCCGGCGCGGCGGGTACTGCGTTGAGGTGACGGCCCGAGGAAGGCGACACCCTCCTCACCCCGGACCCTCTATTTCGTCTCGACGCCCGAAGGTCCACCCTGCTTGTACTATCGGCAACGGGAGTTGAGTTCCTTGCGGGAGAAACGGCGTGGAATTCGCGCTTAGTGGCCGCTCGCCGCGAACCACTTCACGATCTTGGACGCAACCCCCGGCCTGGAGAGGCTCCGCATGACGAGGAGGTGATAGAAGCTCAGCTTCCTCGCGCCCGAGAGCGTCACGTCGACGTACTCGATCGCCTTCCGCAGGTCCTCGATCTCCACCTTCGCGGCGCCGCGCGACAGCGCCGAGGCCTTCGCGAACCACACGATCGCGCCGTACGACATCGCCAGGAAGCACACGCCGTGCGCGTACGGCAGGTTGAAGAACAGCCGCGAGAACGTCGCCTTCGCGAACAGCTTCCACACGAAGAACCGCTCGAGCAGCTCCGTACACTCCGCGTCCTCGGGGAGCCCCGGCTGGCTCCACACGTCGCGCAACGAGACCGGATTCGCCAGGCCCGTCATCGGCATGACGCCGCGCTGGATGAGGAACCGGAACCCGTTCCCGTACGCGCGGAACCGGATCTTCAGACGCTCGACGCGGGGCTTGTGGAAGTACGAGATGTACTCCCTCAAGTAGAGGATGCCGAGGTACTGGTGAAAGAGGGACCACTCCGCGAGCTTGACTCGGGGCCGCTCCATCGGCCGTTCGGCCTCGTCCTTCACGAAGTCGGGCACGACCATCTCGAGGAGCTGCGTGAGCCGCGCCCCCGTGAGCGCCTCCATCTTCGCCCCCTCAAGCGTCTCCACGACGCGCAGCAGGACGAGCACGCGCTTCGCGAACGGCAGCGACGCGTCGCCGAGGACGCGCTGGAAGGCCCCCTCGATCGCGAGCACGTCGGGCCACTCCAGGCGCCCGCCCCCGACGCGGACGCGCGACTCGTAGTTCGGCGGCGCGCTCTGCTTCAGGAGCTCCTTCCACAGGTGGATGAGCTCCTTCGGGTCGTCCGCGACCGGCGTCCCGCCCGTCTTGAGGACCCCGGGGCAGTTGAAGCGGAGCCCGGCGAAGACGCCCTCCGGCGTGTTCGCGAAGCTGAAGGGGAACATCTGGCACGTGAGCGGCTTCGCGTGCGGCCCGAAGCGCCCGTGGATGCGGCACTCGTTCTGCGCCCCCAGGAACGGGCAGGCGTCGTTCTCCTGGAGCTTGAACCTCCACTCCCGCCCGCGGGGCCCCTTGACGGGCTCCCACAGCGTCCGCCCGACGAGGTCGGGGAAGATCTCGACCCAGTTCGTCTGCTCGAGGGCGAGCTTCTCCGTCTCGGAGAAGGTGATGCTCCAGTTCTTGCAGCACTTCCCGCACATGGTGCAGGAGAAGCGCATGGAGGGATGGACGTGGAGGTTCGGCTTCATCGGCCCTTGCGCTTCCGGGCGTGCTCGATCACCGCGTCGCCGTTTTCCTTCGCGTGGGGACCGTCGTTCCGGACGTAGACGACGGCGACGGCGTCCACGTAGGCGGGGACCCAGCGCCCCGCGTAGACACGGTCATCTTCGCCGAAGTAGGGTCGCGGCGCCAGCACCCAGTCGATCCCGTACTCGTCGAGGAGCCGCTCGCGGGCGCGGAGGAGCGCCTCCATGTCGGCGTCGGGGCCGGGAGGCGCGGTGAGGCGGATCGCGTCCTCGCACAGGCGGTTCCCGAAGTCCGGGGTGCGCCCGTCGACGAACGTCAGGTAGCGCGGCCACAGGCGCCAGCTCAGGTACCCCGCGAAGCCGGGGTGGACGGCGCCGCGGCCGGAGAGCTGCAGCTCCGAGAGGTAGTCCACGGCCTTCACCGGGTAGTGCGGATAGAAGAGGTCGTCGAACCGTCCGATCCCTGCCTCGCGGTACTTCGAGCGCCGCTCGCCCTGATCGAATGCGACGATCGCGAGGCACGCGGCGAGGACGACCATCGCGGCCCGTCGCGGAAGCACGAACCGCGCCGCCTGGAGCGTGGGCAGCGCGAGGAAGAACAGGAACCGGATGGCGCTCGCGGCCAGGACGACCCCGAGGAGGGCCGCGAGCGTCTCCCGCGGATCGATGTCGCGGGGCCGCCTTGCGACCGACAGCAGCCAGACCAGCGTGATCACGACGAAGATCGCCTTCTCCCTCGCGTATTCGGTCGCGTCGAACGACCACGGCGACCTCCACTCGGGGACGAGGTGAGTCTGTCCCTGCGCGGTGAGGGCGAACTCCCAGATCGCCCACCCGTTCGGCGTGGCGCAAACCGCGACGGCGGAGAGCGCCGCGGCGACGGCGTACGTCGCGGCGTCGCGCCTGCTCACGCCCAGCGACCCGACGGCGAAGGCGCCGAGCAGCAGAGGCGTGACGAGCGCGCCGGCGTGGAGGTTGGCCCACAGCGCCGCGACGACGACCGCGACGGCGGCCTTGCGGCACGCCGAGAGGTCCTCCCGCAGGAGGACTCCGTAGACGCAGAAGAAGAGGAACGGCGTCCAGATGTGCGGGCGCTCCTGGACGCGGAAGAGATAGAGGACGAACCCGAGGCCGACGACGGCGCCGGCGACCCACGGGTCCTTCGATCGCCTCGCCGCGAGGACGTAGAGGATCAGGAAGGAGAGGGTGATGACGAGGCTCGTCAGGAGCCGCACGCCGGTCAGGCCGCCGGCGCGCTCGGCGAGGGCGAAAAGGACCTGGGAGAGCCACTCGTGGTTGACCCAGCGCTTCCCCTGGATCGTCCAGGAGAGCGGGTCGGTCGT
>CAZYRM010000320.1:0-5710 GCA_964649705.1 uncultured Planctomycetia bacterium | reverse complement strand
CGGACGGCCTGGATCCACGTCCGCCCCGCGGCGTCGGTGCGCGCGATGTACCTGACGCCCGTGGGGAGCGCGCCTCCCTCGACGCCGTAGAGCGCCCCGAGGACGGCCGCGGCGGAGGTCAGCTCGGGAGCGCGGATGATCGCCGTGGTCTTCGCGGTCGTGAAGAGGCGCGGGAGCGAGGCGCTCGCCGTGTACATCCCGCCAGAGAGGACGAGCCCCTGGAGCCAGACCTCCTCGGCGTCGGCCGTGTCGGGGGCGAGGAGGTGGCGCGGACCGAGGACCCCCTCCTGGCGGAGCCAGGCGCCGCTGCGGATCGAGTACTCGCCGACGTGCCCCATCCAATCCCGCACGCCCGGCAGGAACATCTCCGCCGTGTAGGTGGGGGAGTGGGGGAAGGGAGGATTTCCTCCGACGGCCACGAAGAAGTCGTTCGGGATGGTGACGAGGAGGTTCCGTACGTCGGCGACGCGGCCGGCGAGCCGCTTTTCCCCCTCGACGCCCCAGGACTCGACGAACTGGTAGTCGAAGAGCGTCTCGCGGGGCTCCAGGTTCTCGTGGGGCGCGTCGTAGACGCGGTTCGCCCAGTACTGGGCGGCGACCTCGAGCGTCCGCCAGGACATCCCGGCGAACTCTCCGGCGCCCTCGAGCAGCTCGTTCCAGTACGAGGTCTCGCTCGTCGGATGCGGGTTCGGCGGGCGCGGGAAGTTGAACCCGGGGCGGAGCACAGCGCGGGTCATCTGGTAGCGGAGGCCCCACGCGTACTGGGCGTCGCGGAACGCCGAAGCCCACGGGTCGGCGAGCTCGCGCGCGAGGAGGACCGCTTGGTAGAGCGTCGGCGCGGAGAGGGTCTCCAGGTGGCGAAGCCACTCCCGCATGTGCTCGCGGGCGATCCCGTAGACCGACGGGAGGACCTTCGGCGCGAGGTCCCCGAAGGCGAGGCGCGTCGCGGGGTAGACCTCCGCGAGGGAGAGGCGCGTCCACCACCAGCACCAGGCGAGGACCTCCTGCTTCACCTCCGCGCCGTTGTTCCAGTCCCCGACGGGGAGGCGCTCGCCCCAGAGCGAGAGCATCCACTGCAGCCAGCGGCGCAGGGGGTGCTCCTGGACCAGGTCGCGGACCTCGGGGTCGGCCTGGGAGACGCGCAGCTCCTCCTCGGTGTGGGGGAGGAAGGGGTTCGCGTCCTTGAGGTTCGTCGGCATGGTCACCTCCCTGCGTGAGCGGCCTCGCGGGCCTCGCGCCTTTCGCGGACGACGTCGGTCCACCACCGCGCGTGCCCCGCCGCGACGAGGAGGGTCTCCACGTCGTGGGGCTCGGGGAAGCCCTCGGGCGTGGCGAGGAGGACCCTCACGCGCGCGAGGCGGCGGTGGAACTTGTCGCGCGCCTCGCCCTCGATCTCGACCTCGCGTCGGACGATGAGGGCCCGCAGGTACCGCATCCCCGCGTAGGCGGCGGCGCTGACCAGGCGCTTTCGCGCGCCGATCTCGGGCGCGGAGATCCGGACCAGGCGGACGCGCTCGAAGGGGTAGGTCCCCGTCGGGTCGGGCTGGTCCAGCTCGATCGTGTCGGCGTCGATGACGCGACGCACCCGGGCGGTCTCGCCCATGTTCCTTCTACTTCTAATAGGGGCCCTTCGCGAGGGCCTTCTCGTACTCCGCGAGGGCGGCCTGTTCGTACTGCGTGAGGCCGGCGGGCATGCCCGTGGCCTTCTCCTGGGCCAGCTTCCTGAGGGCCTGGAAGGCCTCGAACTCCCGCTGGGACATGAGGCCCTCCTCGCCGCGGAGGGCCGCCTCGACCTTGGCGGGGTCGATCGGCTCGGGGACCCGCTCGCGGATCTCGAACTCGGGGTGGAGGTAGGTCCGGCGCCCGGGCGGGCCGATCTCCACGCCACGGGCGGGGGGCGCCGGCGCCGCCGCCTCCAGCATGGGCGGCGCTGCCGCCCGCGGTGCCCCCGCCGCCGAGGGGGCAGACGCGGCGGGGGCGGACAGGGCCCGCGGGGAGGCAACGCCTCCCTTGGCGAGGGGACTGGCGAGGCCAGCTTGCTTGGGCGTCGCCTCCCCTGCGGGGGCCTTGAGGGTGGGTTCCCCCTCATCGTCGGAGAAGCCCGGGACCGGGGCGATGCGCGTGAGGCGGACGGCCACGGGGCGGCCGGGCTTCGCCTTCCCGCTGTCCGCATCGGAGACCGCGCGCCTCCACCAGGTCAGGACCGCGGCATCGTGGACCATGGGGGCGAGGAGGGCGCCTCCGAAGAACCACCTCGTGAACGGGTCGGCGAGCGCGCGCCCCCAGCGATGCACGCGCTCGACCAGGCCCGAGGGCCCGTCGTCGATGACGGGGGCCTCGTCGGGACAGTTCGCGTCCTTCTTCCAACGGTCCCCGAAGCGGCGGAGGTCGTTCCAGAGGGGCCAGCGCTGGAGGGAGAGGGTGCGCTGCGCCTCCGCGGCCTGGACGCCGGCGTCGATGGCGACGACGCCTTTGGGCGTCCAGCCCCCGCGGAGGACCTGCCAGGCGTACCCGACGAGGAGGACCCCTGCGGCGCCACGCGCGACGCCGATCGCGGCGAGGGCTGCGGCGGCCGGCCACCCGTCCCGCCGCCCGGCGCGGCCGAGGAACTCCTCAGTGCGGGCAAGGGCGAGGTTCTCGCGCATCGGACGGAGGTCGCGGTCGAGCGTGCCGACCTTGTCGAACTCCCCCGCGAGCATCTCGTGGAGCAGATCCGCCTCCATCGCGCGGAGGCGCTGTAGCTCCCCGCGCAGGTACTCCTCCTGCATGATGCGGTCGCCGTTCGTCACGCCGTAGTCGAAGGAGCAGCCCCCCTCGCCCCGGCAGGAGAGCTCGGGGACGGGGGAGCGCGAGGGGTCGTCGAGCCAGGCCTCCACGTCCCAGCTCGTCGTCGCCCCGTCCCCGTCAACGTCGAAGGCGGGGACCTCGGGGGAGAAGCCCGACCGGCGCGCGATCTCCTTCGCCTTCGCGAGGCTCTCCATCGTGTTCCCACACATGATCCCGAGGTCGGTCATGTCGGCGCCGCCGTACTCGGGCGGGAGGAAGTAGAGGACCAGGTCGCGGAGGGCCTCGCGCCAGGCCCGGACCTTCCGCCTGAGGTTCTTCTCGGCCGCGGGCACGTCCGCCATGGGGGCCTCCTTCGCTTGGGACCGTTCATCGGATTATCCGATACTGCCTATTGACAGGTCAAGGAGATTCCGATACTACTGATAGGTGGTTACGAGGGGGTGTGACCCTACCGATAGGGGTCCACCATGGAATCCGGTTCGATCATCCGCGCGCACGCGAAGGGCGCGCGCCACTGGGCCGAGAAGTTCCCGGAGTTCCCGGAGGAGCAGCGTCAGCTCAACGTCCAGAGGAACCGCCTCTACATCGAGGGCGGGCACCTCATCGACGCGATCGTCAGCGACCTCCTCGGGAAGTTCGGGCTCGGTCCGCTCTACGCGATGCTCCTCCGCCGGGAGGGGCAGAAGATGATGAAGGCGACCGAGAAGAGGACCGGGAACAAGGACGCCTTCCTCGTCCAGTCGACGGCGCTCAAGGCGGGCTTCCTGGCCGCCCTGACGCCGGCTCCCGCGGTCATGCCCGCGGCGTACGACGAGCTGATCTCGCGCGTGTTCGCGCAGGTGCTCCCGCTCCTCACGATCGAGGCGGGTTCGACGAGCGTGCCCTCGTAGGGGGCCCCCGTTCACTGGGGGCGGCCTACGAGAAGCGGCGATGCCGCCCGCCCCCCGTCGTGTCCGTTCCGTCTTCCTGGTCTCCAAGGAGTGAGGGTCATCCATGCCCGACGTCACCACGAACAAGGTCGTCCTGGACATCGGCTACGCGGTCACGCTCGACAGCGTCGCGCAGCCGCAGGTGAAGGTCACCGACAGCTCGAGCGGGCGGACGTTCACCGCCCGTCACGAGCTGTCGAAGAAGCTCGCCATCGCCGGCCCGTACGAGGCGATGCCCGTCCCCATCTCCGCGAAGATCGTCGCGCTCCGGTTCGACCGGAACGTGAAGGTCCGGCTGGGCGACGGGGTCGGGACCATCGAGGTCCCGCTCAAGGTCGGCCCGACCGCCGCGAGCGGGCACGGCCTCTACGTCCTGCCCGGCACCGTCGTGTCGTTCGAGGTGAAGAACGACGACCCGGACGAGGACGCGGAGATCGACTACGCCGTGTTCGCGTAACTGCCCCCGCGCCTTTCGTAGTGGTCTCTGACGAAGCACGCGCGGGGGAGGAAGGCGGATGGTATTGCGCCCCCTCTGCCGCCTCCTCCTCCGCCCGGAGGTGGGGTCGTGAGCACTCTGTCCGTCATCGACGGCGCGATCAGCGGCTCGCAGGTCCGCGTCTACCAGGGGACCGCGAACCTGGCGTCGAGCACCGCGAACCTCGACCGTGTCGAGCTCTGCATGGGCGAGGCCGGCACGGTGAAGAACTTCTGCGTCGAGGTCATCGCGAACGCGTTCCCTGTCCCGACGCTCTTCGAGGTGCTGAAGAACGGGGCGCCAGTGATCTCGCACCTGGCCCCGCCGCTCGTGGCAATCTCCCTCGGCCCGGGCGGCTCGGTGCCGGTTGCGGCGGGGGACAAGATCGCCTTCCGCGTGACCGCGCCGGCGGTCGCTCCTGCCCTGGGGGCGAGGTTCACGGCGAGTGTGGAGTTCACCGTGCCGTAGGCGGGGGTAGGAGGCTTCCATGGCGCTGCAGCTTGCGGAAGGGAAGTACGTGGGGAACGCGGCCGTCTCACGGGTCATCCCCACGGGGCTCGCGGGGAGGATTCTCGCCGCGTTCATCGCGGAGCGGACGAGCGGCGGGCCGTGGTTCCTCAAGGTCGCGAGCGCTCCGGCCAACGAGCACGCGACGGACGCGAGCACGGCGGCCCTGGGGATCAGTTTCTCGGGGCCGAACTTCCTCGTGAACGACTCCGCCCCCGACGCGATCGAGGGGGCGAACGACTCGGGGAGGGAGTACCTGTGGTTCGCGCTCGGCGAGTAGGGCGGTTTCCACGCGGGTCCTGCGCCCTGGTCCTGGTCGTTGTCGGACTCGGAAGCGGGTGCTGGTCTGGAGGGCACAACCGTGAAGAGGTTTCCGTTGGGCTCGACTTCCTCGGCTTCGACGTCGTCACGGTCGCGCGCGTGGAGCATGAGAGCGCGGGCGTGGATGCTCTTCGCGCTGGTGCCCGTGTGGGCGCTGGCCGGGACGGGGTGCTACTCGGCCGGCGAGAGCGCGAGCCGGGGGGCCTTTGACGAGGGGCGCGACGCCCTCGGCGAGCTGCACGCCTGGTGGGATGAGACGGGGAAGGGCGAGGCGAAGACCCTTGCCACGGAGGCCTCCACCTCCGCCATCGACGCCGCGGCCGCGGCGTTCCAGGAGAGAATCGACGAGGCGCGTACGCAGCTCCAGGCGGAGTGGAAGGGCCGCGTCGAAGACCTCGAACGCAAGGTGGCCGAGGGGAGGGCGACCCCGATCGAGTTGGCCCTCTGGGTCCTCCTCGGAGGCCTCGGCGCGGGCGGGACGAAGACCGTCCTGGAGCGGATGTTGATCGGGAAGCGCGCCGCGTCATCGAACACTCACGGAGGGTAGCGATGGACGAGTTCCTCCTGCGCCTTGCGAAGGACTTCGGGTTCCCCGCCCTCGTCGCGGCGTGGGTCCTCCTCCGCCTCGACCGCCGTCTCGCGCACGTCGAGACGTGCCTCGTCCGCATCTGCGCGATCCTCTCCGCGACGA
>CAZYRM010000319.1:0-5722 GCA_964649705.1 uncultured Planctomycetia bacterium | reverse complement strand
GGATCTTGGATCTCGGACGCGGGCACACACCCGACCCACAGGACAGCGTTTGACGTGACGCGAGCCGCTTGCCGCCCACTCCCGACCGGGGTACGATCCTCCCATGTCCGCCGCCCTCCCCCTCCTCCTTGTGTCCGCCCTCCTGGCCCAGGTCCCCCGCGAGAACCGCTTCCTCCAGGTGAAGTCGGCCTCCTACGACGCCGAACACGGCCGCTTCGTCGCCGAGGGAAACGTCGCCGGCCTGCCCGCGGGAGCGATCCTGGCCGCCTCCGTCGGGCTCCCCGACGTCCCCCCGCTGTGGACCCGAGGCACGCCCGAGGGCGGGACGTTCCGCCTCGAGATCGCCACCGACGGCCGCGAGGTCCTCCCCGGGCGCTACGAGGTTCGCGTCCAGGTGCGCCCCGAGGACCAGGACCCGACCGCCCCTCCCCTCCCGAAGGGGCTTGGCGTGGTCGGCCTCGACACCATGGTCGGCTCGGCCGACGCGGCGAAGCAGGCGAGGTCGCGCCTCGTGAAGGAGGACCTCGCCGCGCTGGAGGAGCTGCGGAGGCTGCTCGCCACCGCCGGGGAGGCGTCCCGCGCCGCGAGACAGGCCCAGTCGCTCGGGCCGCTCAAGGCGAAGGCGTTCCCGGAGGGCGTCGTCTGGAAGCGCTTCGCCGAGCTGCGAGACGCGCAGGGTGCGAGGGACCTGAAGCTCTTCCTCCACCCGGCCCCCGCCGAGCAGCAGTCGATGGCCGCGGTCTTCGGGACGTGGGAGAAGTGGTTCCTCTCGATGTGGGAGGAGACGGCGGCCCAGGTGCGCGTCGAGCTCCCCGAGGAGATCGGCCAGCTCGGCGCGGGAGGGATGTTCGATCGGGCCCTCGTCGAGGACGAGCTGCGCGACGTCGCCCTGGCCGCGTACAAGTCCCTCGGCGCCCGCTCGGTGGAGTGGAAGTCCGGCCTTCCGGGGCCGAAGGACCGCTGAGCGGCGCCGCTACGGCAGCTTGAGCCCGGGCCGCATCATCGTGACGGGCCCCTGCGTCGCGTCCGAGAACCGGAGCGCTAGGACCGTGATGTCGTCCGACTGCGGCGCGGTGCCCGCGTAGGTCCGCACGTCCGCGAGGACCGTCTGGATCGTCTCCCTCGTCGTCATCGCGCCGCCGTTCAGCATCGTCTCGACGAGCCGAGCGTCTCCGTACAGCCCCCCCGCGGGGTTTCGCGCCTCCGTCACGCCGTCGGTGTAGACCACCAGGAGGTCCCCCGGCGCGAGCGTGAGCGTGCCGCGCTTGTACACGCAGTCCTCCATGACGGCGAGCGGGAGGCCTCCCTTCGGGATCTTCTTCAGGTACTCGGGCTTCCCGCCCGCGCGCAGGAGGAGCGGCGGGTTGTGGCCCGCGTCCGCGTACTCGACGACGCCCGTCTTCACGTTCGCGATCCCGATCCACATCGTCACGAACTGGCACGTCTCGTTCCCGCGCGCGAGCTCACGGTTCATGATCCCCGCGATGTTCTCGGGCTCGCGGTACATCGCCGCGCCGGTCCTCAGGAGCGTCTTCGTCATCGCCCCGAACAGCGCCGCGCCCACGCCCTTGTCCGAGACGTCGCCGACCGCGATGAGCAGCCGCTCGTCGTCCAGGAACTCGTAGTCGTACAGGTCCCCCCCGACCTCCTTCGCGGGCTCCATGAGGGCGTGGAGGTGCACGCGGGGCTGCCCGGGGAATGGCGAGAAGACCTTCGGCAGGAGCGCGAGCTGGATGTCCCGCGCGATCCGTACGTCGCTCTCGATCCGCTCCTTGGCCGCCGTCGTCGACTTGAGCGACTCCAGGTACTCGATCAGCCTCCGCTGCATCCTGACGAAGCTGTCCGCCAGGAGGGCCACCTCGACGCTCGCGTCCCGCAACTGCTTCCCCTGGAGCGGCGCCTCGGTCGTCTTGAAGTCGGTCTGGATGAGGCGCTCGGCGTGCGAGGCGAGACGGATGAGCGGGCGGGAGAACGACCTCGCCACCAGGAAGGCGATGATCGTCACGAGGATGGAGGCGCTCGCCGCCGTCTCGAGCGTCAGGAGCCGCATCCGTTCGATCGGCGCGAAGACCTCTCGCTCGTCCATCTTCACGACGAGCCCCCACCGGACGGATGGGAGGTACCGCCACGCCGCGAGGACCTCCTTGCCGCGGTAGTCGACGGCCGTCCCGCGCCCCCGCTTCCCCTGGACCGCCAACTGGAGCGGGACATCCTGCGCGGACCCGAGGGCGGCCTTGCGGGTGTAGGCCGCCTTCGCGTCGTGGCGCGTGGAGGTGATGAAGACCGCGTCGTTCCCGATCTGGGTCCCGACGAGCGTCTCTCCCGTCTTGCCCAGGCCGATGTAGTCCTGGGCCAGGCGGTTCACCTCGGCGTTCGACAGGCGCATCGCCGCCACCCCGATCACCTCGCCCTTGTGGAAGACGGGCGATCCGACGAACGCGACCGGCTCCCGCAGGCCGACGTCGACCTCGAAGTCGGAGATCTCGGTGTCGAGCAGCGTGGACGCCCGGTCCCACACCCCCTGCAGGGGCGAGCGGGAGAACGGGCCGGTCCTGAGGCTCGTCCCGAGGATCTTCCCGCCGATCACGTTCCACACAACGACCCCGTCCGGCGCGATGAGCAGGAGGTCCTCCACCTCCGAGGAGTCCCGGACGGCGGTGAGGTACGGACGGACCCTGGCGTCCTCCGCCGCGTACTCGGGAGAGTCGATCCCCTTCCGATGCACGACGTCCACCAGCACGCGGAGCGACTCGGCGACCGTCATCGTGCCCGAGAGCGTCGCGATGTCGCGCTTCCGCTCGTGGAAGTGCTGCTCGATCTCGCGCGCCTTGCTCGCGGCCGTCGCATAGAGCTCGTCGGAGAGCAGCGTGCGCAGGTGCTCCTGGCCGTCCTCAAACGACCACCAGGCGAAGATCGCGAGCGGGATGAGCGTCAGCGCGAGGAAGTAGATTGTCAGTCTCGTCGAGATCCGTCTCGGCATGCGCCTATCCGTTCGGGTTGGCCCAGCGGCCGCCCCAGCCCTTCTGGAGTTGGTTGAGGAACTCGATCCACTGCTGTCTCGTCCGCAGTACCGGATACGTCACCGGCCGCGCGGCCTTGGAGGAGGACCAGACGATGTCGAACTGGCCGTCCTTCCGGATCCGGCCCACACGCACCGTCTTCCACGTCTCCAGGTTGAACGGGTCGATCGCGACGATCCCCTCCGGCGCCTTCATCGATTGGGCCGGAAATTGCCGCACGACCTCGTTCGGCGCGTCCGTCCCGGCGTCCGTCGCGGCCTGGGCCCAGAGGTGCACCCCGAAGTAGGCCGCCTCCATCGGGTCGCCGATCGCGCGGTCCTTGCCATGCTTCGCCTGGAAGCGCGCGATGAACGCCCGATTCTCCGGGGTGTCGATGCTCTGGAAGTAGTTCCACGCGGCGTAGTCCCCCTCCATGTCGGCGACGTCGAGGGCCCTGAGCTCCTCCTCGGCGACGCTGAACGACATCGTCGGGATCGACTTCGGCGTCACTCCCGCCGCGCGCAGCTCCCGAAAGAAGGCCTTGTTCGAGGATCCGTTGATCGTGTTCAGGATGACGGCGGGCTTGCCGGCGATGACCTTCGCGACGACCTCCTTCGCGTTCGATCCGTCGTTCTTGACGTACTCCTCGCCGGCGATCTCCCCCTTCAGCGCGTTCACCATGTCCCGGATGATCGCGTTCGCCGTCCGCGGGAAGACGTAATCCGAGCCGACCAGGAAGAAGCGCTTCCCGACGTTGTCCATGCACCACTTCACCGCCGGGACGATTTGCTGGTTCGGCGTCGCGCCCAGGTAGACGATGTTCCGCGTCTCCTCCAGCGCCTCGAACTGCACCGGGTAGATCAGGAGGTGGTTGCGCGCCTCGAAGATCGGTAGGACCGACTTCCGCTCGGAGGACCGCCAGCAGCCGAAGACGACCGAGACCCGCTCCTCCGTGATGAGCCGCTCGGCTTCCCGGGTGAAGACCGCGTCGTCGGACTTGCCGTCGACGACGACCGCCTCCAGACGCCTCCCCAGCACCCCGCCCTTCTCGTTCAGCTCGTCGATCGCCAGGACCGTCGCGTCCCGGACCGACTTGCCGCTCACCTCCATGGTGCCGGTGAGGGAGTGCAGCACGCCGACCTTGATCGGGCCATCCCCGCCCTTCTTGTCCGAGCAGCCCGCGAGCAGGAAAGCGGAAAGGAGTACGGCGAGGAGATGTCGCATGACTACCAGTAGAGGACCAGGCCGAATCCGTACATCTCGCGGTCGTACGTGTACGCCCGCAGGGTGGAGTCATTGTCCATGTGCATGGCGTATCCGTACACGGACAGGTGCTCCATGATGGCCCGCTCCAGCCTCACCGTGAACCGCATGACTTTGTCCTCGCGGTCCTCCGTGAAGGGCGGGAACGACAGCAGGTTGTCGTGGTGGAAGGGCGCGACGAGGAGAGAGGTCTCGAACGAGGTCTTCACGCCGAGCGCGAGCGGCCCCCCGATCGAGAGCGTCACGAGGTGGAGGTCGCAGTCGTAGTCGCTTCCGTCCGCGTCGACCGCCGAGAGCGCGTAGGAGAGCGAGGCGATCCAGCTCGTCTCCGGCAGGAGGACGTCCTGCGAGATCGACACCGTGTGGCGGGAGCTGTCCGGGTCGAGCGGGTTCGGGAGCGTCTCGAAGTCGTACTCCTTGTTCTTGTAGGCGTACGCGAGCGTCGTCTGCGTCCAGTCCCCCTCGGCGTACGTCGCGAAGGGCCCTCCCTCCAGGACCGAGAGTAGCGGCTCGCCCCCGAGGGTCTGCCACGTCCCCGCCCCCTTCACGCCGACGGAGAGCATCGGCGTCAGCCACCACTGGGCCCAGGGCGAGAACTTCACGGAGTCGAGGTCGAACTTCGCGTAGCGGTCGTGGTACTCCGCGTACCAGAGCGCGTCGAGGTGGATTTCGAGGTCGTCGTTCGGACGGAACTCGTATCCGCCCGAGAGCACCGTGGTCATGAGCCAGGTCCCGACCAGGTCGATGGCGCCCGGGGCGATGATCTCCGTCGGGGCGACGGCGTTCGTGTCGAACTGCCCCTCGAGGATGAGCGAGACGTTCCACGGCTTCGGCGGGGCGGGGGCGCGGAAGGGATTGACCCGGCGGGCCTCGGCCTCCCCGCGGGACCCCCCGAGCGTGCTCTCGTGCGAGGGGACGGGGGAGTCCGCGGGCGCGTCGGTCGTCTCGTTGTCGGGCGGCGCGGCACGGCGGACGTGCCCCTTCGCCAGCTCGTCGAGCGAGCGCCAGTCCGGCTCGTCCGCGCTTGACAGGGGGGGGAGGAGGAGCGCGACGAGGGCCGCCAGGGTTGCAGGAACAAGGCGGAGACGGTCCGATTCCACGGCGAGACTTCCTTCCACAGGCTCTGGGGACAATGGGCAACCCCCGGCGTGGACGGTCTGGGGCAGACCACCGAGGGGCGAGAAGGGTAGCAGCAGGAGGGGGGCGTGGCAAGAAAACCGAGCGCCCGGGCGCGGGGCGATTCCGGGGTCCCCAGGCTCGTGTCGCGTCAAGCGCTAGCTTGTGGGTTGGATGGCTGTCCGCGCTCTAGATCCAGATCCCAAGTCCCAGATCCTAGCGCGGGCGTTGCCCACAACCCAAAGGCGAACGATGTCCGTGCCGTGTATTCACCACAGAGTTACGGAGCACACGGAGGTCGCCGTCGATGCTCCGATGGGGATGGACAACGCGGCGGCCGCTGC
>CAZYRM010000318.1:0-5729 GCA_964649705.1 uncultured Planctomycetia bacterium | reverse complement strand
TGATCAGCGCCTCCTCGTGCGTCTTCGTCGTGTCCTCGAGGAGGGTGTTGAGGATGAGGGGGTCCTCCATCCTCGTGATGACCTCCAGCTCCTTCACGTGGGCGCCGCCGGCAAGGTACTTGCCCACGGCCTCGGGGATCTGGTGGCCCGCCTCGACCAGGACCTTGTTCGAGTCCGGGTCGACGACGTCCATGACGACGAACTTGCCGGAGAGGGCCTCGGGCGTCGTGTTCTTCGTCACCTTGACGACCGCGGTCTCGTAGAAGATGCGCAGGATGTCGGCGTGCGTGGAGTACTCCGGCGCCATCGCCCGGATGAACGTCGTCGCCGGGATCTTGCCGCTCTGGTCGATGCGGATCGAGATCACTTCCTTCTTGCTGACGGAGAGCTCGATCCAGCTCCCGCGCTCGGGGACGATCCAGCAGGAGTGGAGCTTGCGGTCGCCCGAGCGCTCCTCCATGAAGTCGATGCCGGGCGAGCGGTGGAGCTGGCTGACGATCACGCGTTCCGCGGAGTTGATGATGAACTCGCCGCCGCCGATCATGAGCGGTACGTCGCCGAGGTAGACCTCTTCCTCGACGGGCTCGGCGCGGTTGAGGCGCAGCTTGACCTTGAGCGGGGCGCCGTAGGTGAGGCGGAGGCGCCGGCACTCCTCGGGGGAGTACCGGGGCTGACCGAGCTTGTAGCCGAGGTACTCGAGAGTGACCGAGCCGTCGTAGTTCTTGATCGGGAAGACTTCCCGGATGATCGACTCGAGTCCGATGTTCTCGCGCTTCTCGGAGTTGGATTCCTTCTGGAGGAACCTCTCGTAGCTCTTGGTCTGGATCTCGACCAGGTTCGGGACGGGCAGGGCGTCCTTGACCCTTCCGAAATTGACGATGTCCATTCGGCCTCCCGGGGGGGGACTCGACGGCGAACCAGGCCCGCGCCATGCTGCGCATGCATGGCGCGGAGGGTCACGCGCGGTGCGCTACTTGACTTCGCACTTCGCGCCGGCGGCCTCGAGCTGCTTCAGGAGCTTGTCGGCCTCGTCCTTCGGCACGCCCGTCTTCACCGGCTTCGGCGCCTCGTCGACGAGCTGCTTGGCCTCCTTCAGGCCCAGGTTCGTGATCGCGCGGACTTCCTTGATGACCGCGATCTTGTTCGCGCCGGCCTCCTTGAGGATGACGTCGAACGTCGACTTCTCTTCCTTGACCTCGGCGGGGGCCGCCGGGCCGGAGGCCATCGCCATCATCGGCGCGGCCGCCGTGACGCCGAACTTGTCCTCGAACGCCTTCTTGAACTTCGCAAGCCAGAGGACGTTCGAGCCGCCGATCACGTCGAGCAGCAGTTCGGTCCTCTCATCCTCGTTCAGACCCTGGACGTGGGTCAGCACTTCAGCGACGGGCATGGCTCGAGCTCCATCTCTTAAAGACAGACTGCCCCGACAGCGCTCGGGGCCCCTCGTCGGAAAAAACACGCTTCGTCGCGGCATGGCACCGACGTTGCGCCACGCCGGATCCGGATTCAGAGACACTCCCTGCCAGGAAGATTCGTTCGGAAAGGGAACACTGGAAAGCGGGGTAGCAGCGTACAGGGCCGCGGATCCCGGATCCACTTAATTTCGCCGGAATCTAGGCCTGTCCTTCCTTCCCCTTCTTGTCCGCCAGGGCCTGCAGGACCCCCGCGAAGCCGGACAGGACGCCGTTCAGGCAGCCGGCCACGCCGGTCAGCGGGCCCACGATCGTCCCGATCGTCATGCCGAGCATCTGCTCCCGCGTCGGGAGCAGGGAGAGGGCCTTCACGCCCGCGAGATCGAGCGCCTGCTTCGAGACGACCCCGCCCTTGATCACGAGGGCCTTGTTCTTGTCGTTCCACTGGAGGAGGCGCTTCGCGACGGAGGCGGGGTCCTCCTTGGACCACACGATCGCCGTCGGGCCCTTCAGGAACTTCTCGAGCGGCGCCATGCCGAGCTTCTCGAAGGACCGCTTCGCGACGCGGTTCTTCAGGACCGTCATCCCGACCTTCCCCTCGCGGAGGTGCGACCGGAGGTCGGCCGCCTGCTGGGACTTCAGGCCCCGGTACTCCACGACGACGAAGGTGTCGACGCCGTCGTACTTCTTCGCGAACTCGTCCGCGATCTTGAGCCGCAGCTTCTTCGACATGGCTACACGACCTCGAGATGGATGCCGGGCGTCATCGTAGCGGAGACCACGACCCTCTGGAGGAAGATCCCCTTCGCGGAGGGCGGCTTCACGGCCCGGATGTGGTCGATGAACGCCTCGATGTTCGCTTTCAGGTCCCCGGCGGAGAAGGACAGCTTCCCGACCGGCGCGTGCACGTTTCCGCCGGCGTCCGTGCGGAACTCGATCTTGCCCGCCTTGAACTCCCGCACGCCCTGCGCGATGTTCTCGGTCACTGTGCCCGACTTCGGCGAGGGCATCTTCCCCTGCGGGCCGAGCACCTTTCCGAGCTTGGAGATCTTCTTCATCATGTAGGGGAGCGCGAGGGCGACGTCGAAGTCGAGCCACCCGCCGGTGATCTTCGCGGCGAGGTCCTCGGCGCCGACCTCGTCCGCGCCGGCGGCCTTCGCCGCGTCGGCGTCCGCGCCCTCGGCGAAGACGATCACCTTCCGCGTCTTGCCGATCCCCTTCGGGAGGGCGACCGACCCGCGGAGGAGCTGATCGGACTTCTTCACGTCGACCCCGAGCTTCATCGCGCAGTTGACCGTCTGGTCGAACTTCGTCGCGGTGAACTTCTTCAGGATCGAGACGGCCTCGTCAAGGGCGTACTTCTTCGCGTGCTCGACGAGCTTGGCGTCCTTCTTGTACCGCTTGCATCTCTTCTGCATCAGTGTGATCCTGGAATCGCGACGAGGGGCGGGCCGCCGGCCCGCCCCTACATGGAAAACTAACCCTCGACCGTGATGCCCATGGAGCGGGCGGTGCCCTCGATCATGCGCATCGCGGCTTCGACATTCCTGGTGTTCAGGTCCTTGATCTTCACCTGGGCGATCTCGCGCACCTGCGCCTTCGTCACCTTGCCGACCTTCTCCTTGTTCGGCACGGCGGAGCCCTTCGCGACGCCGGCCGCCTTCTTCAGCAGCACGGACGCCGGCGGCGACTTCACCTCGAACGAGAAGGTCCGGTCCTTGTAGATCGTGATGATCACCGGGTAGATGAGCCCCGGCGTCGCCTTCGTCTGGTCGTTGAAGCGCTTGACGAACTCGCCGATGTTGACGCCGTGCTGGCCGAGCGCAGGGCCGACCGGCGGCGCAGGGGTCGCCTGCCCGCCGGGACACTGCAGCTTGACCTTCGCCATGATCTCTTTGGCCATAACGGGATCCCCATTCGCCGTGAGGGGCGACCCAGCGGGTCGCCCCTACAGGTGTTCCATCTGCCAGTATTCCAGCTCGACCTCGGTGGGACGACCGAAGATCGTCACGACCACCTTGACGAGCCCCTTCGCGGGGACGATTTCCTCGACGACCCCCTCGAAGTTCTCGAAAGGGCCCTCCTTGATCCGGACGCTGTCCCCCTTCTTGAAGTCGATCTTCAGGGCCGGTTTCTCCTCGGCCGTGGTGCTCTCCTGGAGCATCTTCGAAACCTCGTGCTCCTCCATCGGCTTCGGCATCTTCGCGCCGAGGAAGTCGCCGATGCCGGGCGTCTCGCGGACGAGGAACCAAGTGTCCTCGTTCAGCTCCAGCTCAATCATGATGTAGCCGGGGTACTTCTTCCGCTCCGTCACCTTCTTCTTCCCGGACTTCATCTCGCTCACGCGCTCCGTCGGAACGAAGACGCGCGGGATCTGGGCCTCGATCCCCTTGGCGCGGATGCGCTTCTCTAGGTTCTCCTTCACCTTCTCCTCGCGTCCGCTCTGGACGCGCAGGACGTACCAGTGCAGCACGCCGGCCGTCGGGGTCGGCGCGACCGCGGGAGGCGGTCCGGGAGGAGGCGCGGAATCGGAGGTCGTTTCGGTCATTTCAGGATCATCTCCTGAACCGTCCTGCCCAGGACGAAATCGACGAGCATCAGGTACAGGCTGATGATCATCACCGACAGGATCACGATGAACGAAGAGCCGAGGAACTCGTGCCGCGGCGGCCAGTTGACCTTCTTCAGCTCCCCCTCGGTCTCGATCAGGAACTCGGCGCTCTTCGGGTGGTTCACGACGAACATGTACCCGACGAAGCACAGGACCGCCGCGACCGCCGTGCTGATCAGGAACCCGTACGTGACCGCGAGATCGAGGACCGGAAGCGTGAAGACGACGATCATCCACCAGTCCGACCTCGTCCCTACGAACGAGTACAGGGAGTGGCAGCCGAAGAGCACCATCAGCGAGACCAGCCCGAAGGCGATCCAGCGGACGAGCATCCCCTGCCCCGGCTTGTAGAGCTTCACCTGCACGGCCATGGAGGCCCTTTCGCTCACACCCTGCGTCCGTCGAAAAGGGGGCCGCAGCCCTCTTGGCGCTGCGGCGTTCCACGGGTCGTCCGCTCCCCTCGGTCCCCGCCCGCGGCCCGGGGACCAGGGCTGGCAGGGCAGGAGGGAGTCGAACCCCCAACATCCGGTTTTGGAGACCGGCGCTCTACCAATTGGAGCTACTGCCCTACCGCTATTTCTTCTTTTCCTTGTGCGGCGTGTGTTTACGGCAGTTGCTGCAGAACTTCTTCAGCTCGATCTTGACCGTCGCCTTCGCGTTCTTGGTCGTGCGGTAGTACCGCTCCCCGCACTCCGTGCACTCCATGAAAAGCGGCTCGCGCATGGTTCTTCTCCCTTACGCGAGGATCTTCGTGACGACGCCGGCGCCGACCGTACGGCCGCCCTCGCGGATGGCGAAACGGAGCTGCTCCTCCATCGCGACCGGGGAGATCAGCTCGGCCGTAATCTTCACGTTGTCGCCCGGCATGACCATCTCGACGCCCTGCGGCAGCTCGGCCACGGCGCCCGTCACATCGGTCGTGCGGAAATAGAACTGCGGGCGGTACCCCTTGAAGAACGGGGTCTTCCTGCCGCCCTCGTCCTTGGAGAGGATGTACACCTCGCCCTCGAACTTCGTGTGAGGCGTGATCGTCTTCGGCTTGGCGATGACCATGCCGCGCTCGAGTTGCTCCTTCTCGATCCCGCGCAGCAGCACGCCGCAGTTGTCGCCCGCCTCGCCGCGGTCGAGCTCCTTGTTGAACATCTCGACGCCCGTGACCGTCGACAGCATCACCTCTTTGGAGAAGCCGACGATCTCAACGGGGTCTCCCACCGTCACCACGCCGCGCTCGATGCGCCCCGTCCCGACCGTGCCGCGGCCCTTGATCGAGAACACGTCCTCGAGCTGCATCAGGAACGGCATGTCGACGAGCCGCTTCGGCAGCGGGATGTGCGCGTCGACCGCCGCCACCAGCTTGAAGATCGGGCCGCAGTTCGGGCATTCGTCCTTCGCGCAGCCGCACTCCTTCGCCTTGAGCGCGCTGCCGCGGACGATCGGCGTGTCGTCCGGGAACGCGTACTTCTTCAGGAGGTCGCGGATCTCCAGCTCGACCAGGTCGAGCAGCTCCGGGTCATCGAGGAGGTCGACCTTGTTCAGGAACACGACCATCGCCGGAACCTGCACCTGACGCGCCAGGAGGACGTGCTCCTTCGTCTGCGGCATCGGACCGTCGGCCGCGGAGACGACGAGGATCGCGCCGTCCATCTGCGCGGCGCCGGTGATCATGTTCTTGATGTAGTCGGCGTGCCCCGGGCAGTCGATGTGCG
>CAZYRM010000317.1:0-5740 GCA_964649705.1 uncultured Planctomycetia bacterium | reverse complement strand
GTCCAGGAGGCGCTCGCCAAGGAGCTCGGCGAGGACAAGTGGAGGTCCCCCTCGACCGCGCGCGCGACGATCGCGATCGGCGGCGAGGCGGACCCCGTGAAGCAATCGGCCGAGGCCGAGGCGGTGTCGTTCGAGGCGATCGCGAGGCTGGCGAAGCGGATCGACGAGGTCGACCGCCACGTCACGCAGGCGCACCAGGCTGGGGGTCTCCCGGACGCGTCGTGGCTGGACCCGGTCCGTCAGGACCTGGCGAAGGTGGACGAGGCGTCGCGGAAGGGCGGAGACCTGTACGGGAACCCGTTCGTCACGGAGATGAACCACCGCATCCTGGCCTGCAAGGCGATCTCGACGTGGATGGAGGCGGAGGTCGAGTTCCTGACGAGGGGAACGCTGCCGGCCGGCGTGGAGGGCGGGACGGACGAGGAGCGGCGCGAGAGCGCGATCGGCGTGTTCCTCTCGCTCCGCGAGCAGGCGTACGGGTGCCTGGGGGCGGCGAAGGGCTCGGCGCGCATGGCCGACTGCGCGGCCGCGGACGTGCTCGCCGACGTGACGGCCGCGAGCGACGCGCGCGACGCGATGGCGAAGGCGCTGGCCGCGGAGAAGAAGGGCCCCTCGAACGCGACACGCTACAAGGAGGCGGTGACGGCCTATCGCCAGGAGATGTCGGCGATCACGGCGCGGAACGCCTCGGCGCTCGGCGTCTACGCGATCCGCCACGGGCTCTCCGGCGACGAGGAGCGCTTCAAGAAGGCGCGCGAGGACCTGACGAAGGCCCTCGAGGGGGTCACGGCCTCGGCGGACGCCTACGGCAAGGCCTCGAAGGGCTGGCAGCTCTCCGACGAGGCGAAGAAGGCCGAGTCGGAGATCGATCGGGCCCTCTCCTCGATCTCCTCCCGCCTCAAGTAGCCCTGCAAGCGACGCCGATCGATACACATCCGACGTCCCCGTTCCGTCGCCGCAACCAACATCGACGTAATGGGATACGTAGGGCGGCGCGGGACTGTCCCGAGGAGAGGCAATCCTCGCACATCAGAGACCAATTCCATCCCGGCGCGATGGACATAACTGCCTCATGAACAACATGTTGTGTGCGCACAGGACACGCGAGAGGGCACCCCAATTGCAACCCCTCCGGGAGCGCCTTGTGTAGTTCCTTGACCGGGGGGTGCCATGCCTCGGATCCGACTCGTCGTTCTTCTCCTTGTCGCAGCGTCCCTTGCGACGGCCGGACCCGAGCCCCGTCCCTCCGCTGGGCGCGGCGCGGGGGCCGGGGAAGGCCCTCTCGCCCGCCTCCCCCTGTCGTTCGTTGAGAACCGAGGTCAGGCCGACGACGACGTCCGCTACATCGCCCGCGCCGAGGGGCACTCCTTCTTCCTGACCGACGAGGCCCTCGTCGTGGCGACCGCGGGCGGCCGTTCGGTGCGCGTGAGGTTCGCCTCCGACCATCCCACGACCCCCACCGGACGCGCCCCGCAGGCGGCGCGGTTCAACTACTTCCTCGGGAACGACCCCGCCGGTTGGACCACCGATGTGCCGGGCTGGGGAGAGGTCGCCTACGAGGGCCTCCTCCCCGGGGTCGACCTCGTCTATCGCGGCGATCACGGCCGAGTGAAGTACGAGTTCGTCGTCGCCCCGGGCGCCAACCCGGCCAGCATCCACCTGATCTATGAAGGCACCGACGGCCTGACCCTCCGCGGCGACGGTGCGATCGACGTGCGCCTGGGCGACGAGATCCTGCGCGAGGAGCGGCCCGTGGTCTTCCAGCGCGAGGACGGGGTAAGCGTCCCCGTCAAGGCGGCCTACCGGATCGAGCGCCTGGGCGAGGCCTGGAAGGTCTCCTTCGACCTCGGCGACTACGACCCCTCCCTCCCGCTCGTCATCGACCCCGTGCTCGCCTACTCCTCCTACCACGGCGGGAACGAAAGCGACTGGACCTACGGATTCACGACCGATGCCGCGGGGAACCTCTACGTCTCGGGAGAGACCGGCTCGGCCGACTTCCCGACCACGCCCGCCTCGTACCGCCCGACCCCCGTCACGGCGGCGGACGGCTACGTCTACAAGCTCGACCCGACGGGCTCGGTCCTCCTCTTCGGCACCTACATCGGCGGCACGGGCACCGACGACGCGATGCTCGGCGTGCAGCTCGACGCCGCGGGGAACCTCTGCATGAGCGGCTGGACGAACTCCGCCGACTTCCCCACCGTCAACCCGATCCAGGCGACCTACGGGGGAGGAAGCTGGGACGCCATCCTCGTGAAGCTCTCGGCCGACGGCTCGACGCTCCTCGCTTCCTCCTACCTGGGAGGCACCGCCGACGACTGGACCGACTGGATGGAGCTCGACGCGGCCGGGAGCTGGTACCTGAACGGGAACACGAACTCGACCGACTTCCCGACCGCGAGCCCCATGCAGCCGGCGAACGGCGGCTCGTGGGACCTGTTCGTGGCGAAGGTGAACCCCGCCGTCAGCACGCTGGTCTACTCGACCTACGTGGGCGGGTCCGGCGACGAGTACTCCTGGTGGACATGCATCCGCCCGGACTCCGCGGGAGGGGTCTTCGCCAGCGGGTACACCAATTCGGCCGACTTTCCGACGCGGAACCCGCGGCAGGCCGCGAACGCGGGAGGATGGGACGCCGTGCTGTTCCGCCTGAACGCCGCCGGCAGCGACTACGTCTTCTCCACGTACCTCGGAGGGACCGGAGGCGACTTCGGCTACGCCCTCGATCTCGACGTCGACGGGAACATCGTATTCTGCGGCGAGACCGGCTCCGCCGACTTCCCGGTCGTGAACGCGATCCAGGGGACGATCGCGGGCGAGGACGACGTGTTCGTCTCCCGGATCGACCCGACGGGGGCGAACCTCCTGTCCTCCACGTTCTTCGGAGGGGCAGGAACCGAGTGGCCCACGGACCTCCAGGCCGACCGCTTCGGGATCCTCCATCTCGTCGGGACGACCAATTCCAGGGCCTTTCCCACGAGGTATGCGCCGCAAGCGACCCTCGGCGGCGGGTGGGACGCCTTCGCGACGCGGTTCGACGGCGCGATGACGCGGGTCCTCTCCTCGACCTACCTCGGCGGAACGGGGAACGACTATGCCGAGAGGGTCGCGGCCGGCCAGTCGGGAGACACCTGGGTCCTCGGAGAGACCTCCTCGCTCGACTTCCCCACGGTGTCGCCCCGCCAGTTGGGGAATGCGGGCGGCTGGGACGGCTTCGTGTCGCACCTCGTCCCCTCTGCGGCCGAGGTCGCGAACGAGGTCGTCGTGGGCCTCGACAGCTACCCGTCGAGCGGCGGGTGGAGCGAGGTGCTGCGGGACGGCCTCGGCGCGAACGCCCCCGACGCGTGGGTGAGGCTCGACCACGCGCCCTACAACTCCGCGAACGGAGAGACCCACCCGGCGTGCGGAGACGTGGATGGGGACGGCTTCGACGAGATCGTGGTGGGCTACGGCAAGTACACTCCGGACGGAGGCTGGATGGCGGTCTTCGACGACCGCGCCGCCGGCCACGCGCTGATCCGGTGGATCCTCCTCCCGTGGCGAGCCTATGACCGGGCGAACGGCGCTGTCTGGCCCGCGTGCGGGGACCTGGACGACGACGGCGCCGACGAGATCGTCGCGGGGCTGGGGAGCTACCCGGCGTCGGGCGGGTGCGCATTCGTCTTCGATGACGGGAGGCACGGATACGAGTTCGTGAGGCTGCTCCGCCTCCCGTGGTCAGCCTACAACGCCGCGAACGGCGAGACGCGGGTGGCGTGCGGAGACCTGGACGGGGATCGGCGAGAGGAGATCGTCGTCGCGACGGGGACGTATGCCGGGGCAGGCGGATTCTGGGGCGTGTTCGAGGACATGGCGTCGTCGAACGCCTTCGTCGGATGGCAGCGGATGGGCTGGGCCCAGTACAACGCCGCCGACGGTCAGCTCTGGCCCGCGTGCGGCGACGTCGACGGGGACGGCCTCGACGAGGTGCTGCTCGGCACCGGGAGGTACCCCGCGAGCGGGGGTTGGGTGAGCGTGCGGGACGACGCGTTGGCGGGGCACGCGCCGCTGACGTGGATCCGGGTCCCCTGGGCGGCGTACAACGGCGCCGTCGGGGAGACGCGGCCCGCGTGCGGCGACATCGAGGGGGACGGCCTTGACGAGGTCCTCGTCGGGCTTGGCCCGTACCCCTCCTCCGGCGGCTTCACGTGGGTCGCGGAGGACTCCGCGGGCGCCTTTGCCACCGTCCGATGGGCCCGCGTGCCCTGGGCGGCGTACAACGGCACCGTCGGGGCGACCCGCCCCGCTGCGGGGAACCTGGGAGACTGATGCGACACGTCCTGACGCTCCTATTCCTCCTTGGCGGTACCGTTCTCGCCGCGGACGAGGCCCGCGTCCGCGAGCTCATCGCCGCCCTCGCCGCGGACGACACCGCCGCGCGCGACGCGGCGAGCGCCGAGCTGCGCACGTTGGGCG
The DNA here is from genome assembly GCA_964649705.1 of uncultured Planctomycetia bacterium. Taxonomy (GTDB): domain Bacteria; phylum Planctomycetota; class MHYJ01; order WSZJ01; family CAZYRM01; genus CAZYRM01. The sequence continues at coordinate 1,282 of CAZYRM010000317.1, read as the reverse complement.
ACGAGGACGAGAGCGGCGAGGTGGAGCGCCTCCTCGAGGAGTCGAGCCGCTCGAAGGACGCCGAGGTCGCCGCGCGCTCGAAGGAGGTCCTGGACTGGGTCCGCGCATGGGAACGACTGGTGCTCCTGGGGGGCGACGGGGGCGACTGGAGCGAGGGGGCCGGGGCCATGGACGTGGCGACCGGCGAATACGCCTGGCGACGGCCGTACAAGTGCGTGCTCGCGATGGGGCCCCGCGGCCGCGACGCCAGCGCGTATGTCAACTCGGCCGAGAACGGGCTGGAGTGCGTGGACCTGCGCACGGGAGAGGTCCGCTGGACGACCAAGGCCCTCGAACGCGGGGCCATCCTCGACGGGAAATACTGGCTCGGCCACCAGGGCGATGGCCTCGTGCGGATCTCCCTCGACACGGGGGAGGTGGAGTGGCGACGGGCGCTGGTGGAGGGGCACTCCATGGGAGGACCCTGGGATGTGCCCCACGATGCCCGCGCGCTCTATGTCTGGGACGACGACGGCCTGCTCGCGGTGGAAGCCCCCACCGGGAAGGACCTCTGGCGCACGAAGGCCGAACTCCTGGGGCTCGGCCCGGACGGCGTGTACGTGACCGTTCCGGGGATCGACGCGAACGACGCGATCGTGAAGCTCGATCCGTCGACCGGTCGGATGCTCTGGCTTCGCGACATGCCGGGCGACGGCCAGAGCATCCAGGGGTTCAGCGACGGCGGGGCGGCGACGGGCCTGGTGTTCGTGGAAAACGAGACCTGCCACACCTTCGCGCTGGAGGCGGCCACGGGGAAGGTCCGGTGGGATCTCGAGGCCCCGTCGGTTGACATGTGGATCGAACCGGACGGCTCACGGGCGTGGATGGCGACCTTCCACGGCCTCTACGTCGTGGAACTGGCGACCGGAATGGTGATCGCGGTCCCCGGGATGGCGGATGAGACCTCCATCCTGCTCGCGGAGGGGAACACCCTGTACGAGGCGCACTGCGACCAGGTCCAGGGCACGGCGGAGCTCCAGGCCTTCGACATCGCGAAGCGCGCGCAGCGGTGGACATCGGACGCGCGCGGACTTCCGGATTCGGGGATCAGCCTGGCGGATGTCCGCTTCGAGCGGCTGCCCTGTGGTCTCGTCCTCCTGACTGAGGATGGCCCGGAACGGTCGATCGAGGTCGTCGACCCCGAGACGGGGAAGGTTGTCTACGCGCACGCGCCGAAGTGACATCCGCCCGTGCGGGCGCGGTTCCTGCAACGCCGGTTTTCCTCAGGATCGGTGGCGGTGGC
>CAZYRM010000316.1:0-5789 GCA_964649705.1 uncultured Planctomycetia bacterium | reverse complement strand
ACTGCGTCGTCTTCCCCAGCGGGAAGTCGTTCCCGTTGGGCGTCCCGGTCACCGCTGGCGAGGTCGCCGTCCGCAGGTCTCCGTTCGCGTCGTAGCCGAAGTCGACCTTGCGCGGCGCGAGGGGGTCGTAGAAGTCGGTGAAGAGGTCGATCCGGCCCTCGGGGCGAAGGCGATCAAGGAGCTGATCGACGAGGTGTGGATGGAAGGCGTCCGCACCGGCGAGTTGCTCGACGCCGCCCGTGACGCCCTCTCCCGCAGGCGCGGGATCATCGACCCCCGCAAGTGGGCGGAGACGGTCCCCGTCGGCGCCTGGGTCGGCAACGAGGCCGCGGAGAGGAAGCGGCGGGAGGTGCTCCGCCGCGTGCGGCCCTTCGTCGAGTTCCAGCCAAAACGCGCGCCCGACATTGGCGCCGTCCTCGACATCCGCATCCACTACAAGTCGCCAAGGCCGCTCGCAAGCGCGGCCTGGAAGGAGTGGCACACCTGACCGGTCGATCCTGACGCCCCACGCGAACCCCGACCGAGGACACTTTGCCTCGATCACCCCGGATTCGCCGCTTGAGGCCACTGCAGGCAGCCTCTCGGCGTGATCCCGACCTCTCGACACGCCTCTCGCCCCCCCTCAGGCCCCCCGCCCCACCTCCCAACCCCGCCTCGCCCGCCCCCACGGCGCACTCACGTGTGTGGGCGCCCTTCGGGCCTTCGCCGACGAGTTCCGCGAGTTCTGCCCGAGGCGCGCCTTCAGATCCGAGATCTCCGCAAGCGCGGCGACGAGCTTCCGCTCCAAGTCCGACACGCGCGCGTTCAACGCCTCGATCGCGGCAACGCACCGCGTATGGTCGCCCGGACCAAGATCCAGCGGGGTCTCCGTCATTGCCCCGTCTATACCGGATCCCGTCCCGCATGTCCGGCAAACTCGTCACGCAGCCTGAGCCTCACCCGGAGAGGGTGGAGCGGCTTCCCAATGGTGAACGCTTACCCGCATTCAAGGCTGACCAAACGGGCGACGCTACTTGTCATTGTCTGTGTCCTGTAGTCCCTTCGACTCGTTTGCAGGCCCAGCATCCCCAGGCGCCAGATCCCCCAATCGCTTGAGTGCAGCGGTGGCCATGCGACTCTCCGATGAATCAGTCGGTCCTCTCGATAGCTCTACGAGAATCGACTCGGCTCCCTCCGATCCAATGCTTTCCAGGACTTCGATGAGTCGCACACCCCGGAGCAGGCTGGGGCGCCCGGCGAGACCGTATGCGTCCTGGACCTCCAGAAGTTGAACAACTGCATCGCGCGTGGACGCAGCAATCCTCTCCTCGAGCAGTGACGCAAGGACACTTCGCCCCCTTGATCCGCACCTATCCAATTCCATCAGAGCGCGCTGTGCCGCTTCAGCGTCCGAGCCTAGGACCTGGGCCCGCAATTCCCTCAGTCGTTCATCACTTGAGCAAGCTCGCTTTACGCGATCAGTCAAATAGTCACACGTACTCTTGTGCGTGGCAAGGAGCCACCTCCTAATGGAGAACGCCCTCGTTGCATCGCAAGAGCCAAGAGATTCCCATGCATCGTCATACGTACCGGGATCGCGAATCTCGAGCACAGTCTCGGCATTCCGTAGGCACTCCTGGATGCTCCAGAGAGATAGCTTCCCACCAGTTGCCACGAGCACCCATCGCATGTCTGGAGAGACGGCCAGCCCCCGTACTTCATCGCCGACGTTCACAGAGAACACAACCCCGCCACTTGCCGACTCGACCATCTCCAGAAGCCCGTCGCGATAACCTACGAATGTGAATGCGCGAGTCGGGAGTGTGGTCATTGCGGAAACGCCGAGACGTCCCCGTCCGACCGACAGAACAGCCGCGCCGCTCCGCGTGTCCACAAAGGACAGGTTGCGGGAGCCTGCCAGCAATACGTCACCGTCCGCGTTAGACACGAGCCCAGCCACTTGAATCGTATCCCAGTTCAATGTCTTAACTACTTTTCCCTCGCGGACAGAGCAAACCAGGACTCGGCCATCCGCGCACCCCAGCATGAGAAAGTGGCCACCCCCATCAAATGACATCGAGTAGACTTCAACACCTGGTCGCAAGTCGCTGGAATGAAGGCGTCCGGTTGACACATCGATGAACTGCACGGGGCCAGACCAGCCGCCTGTGGCGAGTCTGATGCCATCTGGCGACAGCACCATGGCTGACACGGGACGAGCGTTCGTTCTTACGCTCCAATGCTCTGAACGGGATTTGAGATCGATCGCGCTCACGGTGTCGCCTCGGGAGGCAAGCAACGTGGTACCATCGTAGCTGAACGCAGAGGCGAGACATGACCCTGACCCACTCGGGCGCAGAGTGTACGGCGCTGTGAAGGACATGTCTTGGACGCCTACCACTACAACACTTCCGTCCCACACTGTCGCCGCCACGACTTCCCTACGCGGGCACAGGGACAGCCCCGTGATGGTCGCGGCTCCCCTTGGAGTATGGACGGCGCCATCCTCATCGATTGGTTCTAGTGAGATCGAGGCGACGGGTAGTGTCTCGATCAAGGCCGATCGCTGAGCCGGATCCTCCTCGGCCGTCGCGTTGGTCATGCCGTACACTGCAGAGAGCAGCAATACGGAAACAAGCACGCGCAGTCGCATGGACGAAAGCGCACTCTCACACTTGGCAGTTCTGTGGTGTCGACCAGTCACGAATGGCTACTTCCGAAAGCTCCCTGTCTGTCTCCACTCTCCGTCCGTACCTCTCTCCCACCTCTCACCTGCCTCCCCAAAGGCTTGACCATAACCTTCGGCAGGAATTGCGGGCGCCTTCGCGTCAGCGACAATGACTATCAGGAACGGCAGCGCCTCGTCCTCTGGCAGGTTCACCCAATGTTCGCCAGTCGCGGTCTCCTCCGGACCGGACTCGTTCATGGGGTACGTGCTAGTCGGTTCATACTGGGTTGTTGTGAGTGAGTTGCTCTGCACCCCCCTCTCAGGATCCGTTATGGTCTCGAAGATTGTGACGTCTGACTCGCCGTCTCGGCCCCCAGTGGGAATTTGAGTAGTCCGGACCTCCCCGGGGAGATTGGCGCCGTTCCTGAATTTCATTTGTTGCCGAATCTGCACATCAGCAGGCAGGCAAACATCGAGAATGGGTCCCACGACAGTGACCGTCACATCGTATGTGACACCTATTATCTTGCCGGCTCGCGACGCCGAGATGTGCAGGTTTGAGATTTTGATTTCAACCCGACAGTAGTCCTCCGGATTGAGCATGTCGCCGAACCCGTCCTCCGGGGCAGGTGCCGTCTCGGCATTCATGCCGCCCTCGCCTGGCGGCGGCAGGCCGGGTTGCCCGCCTTCGCCATACGCGGGATGCTCGCCCGGGGCGAAAAGTGGCCGATTCCCAGCGAAGCTATGCTGATTCCCAAGGGCATTCCCGCGCTTCCTCGTCTGAAACCTCCCCGTCGTCGCGGCATCGTAATGCTGGCCGAAGAGGTAAGTCTTCGGCCCTGGGTCAAACTCCGCGGCCAGGAAGGAGTGCGCGGTAACCGAGCTCTCGCCGATGACGATGGGGAGCGGGTCCACTCCCGGCAAGCCCCGAGAAGACGAAATCGCCGTCATCGCCCCGAAGGCCTCGTACTGGAATGTCTCCACCTGGGCGCCCGTCGAGTCGGTGATGCAGACCGTCGAGTTGTCGGCCCTCGTGGAGATGAAGTATGGCGTCGCCGCGCGCACGACCTGCGCGAGTTCCGCGCCGACCCAGATGTTGGAGGCCACGACCGCTTCGAAGCCGTCCCACTCTTCCGCGGGGCGCCCGAACATGGCGAGTCCGTGGAAGTACCTGGGCGGGCTTGCCTCAAGGTACACGCGCTGACCGAAGGCATTGTAGTTCTGCGTCTGGACGAGGGCACCCCCGGCGATCGCGCGTGTCTCGATGAGCTCGTTCTTGTAGTTGTAGGAGTTCGTGTTGGTCCCGTCGATCGCCAGGTTGCCGTTGGCGTCGTGGACGTGCGAGACGGAGGGTTCGAAGTTCGTCTGGAGGAGGGTGATGCGGTTCACGGGATCAGGCGTGTAGGTCCCGCCCGGGGAATTGTAGTGGGTGGTCTCCGCTCCCACGCCGACGACGGAGTCGAGCATGGTCTTTCGGTTCCCGACGCCGTCGTATTCCCAGCTCTGCTCGCGATCGAAGGTCAGATAGTCCGCAAAGGAGTCCGCCGAGTCCAGCTCCGAGGCGGGGACGCGGTACTTCACACGGTCGAGCTGGTAGATGCCATCGTAGCTGTAGGCGTCTCCAACACCCTCGGGGATCCGCTTCTCGTACTTGCGGTGGTGAGCCTTGTCGTAGGCGTACCCAAAGCTCGCCACGTCCGCCCCCATCGCGTCCAGGTTCCGCCACTCCGTCGCCCGCTTCGCCGCGTCGTATGTCACTTCCAGGCGGATCCCGTTCTGATACTCGCGCTTCGCGACGCGCCGCCCCGCCCAGGAGTACTCCGCGATCGAGGTGGCTCCCTCCTTCACCTGCTTGATGCGGTTCAGCTCGTCGGGCACGTACGTGATCTCCCGACCGCTCGGGTACGTCACCGAGGTCCGGTTCCCCGCGCCGTCGATGTTCGCTGTGAGCGTCTTCATCGAAAGGCCGAAGTAGGTCTCCTCGGTCTTGTCCACGTTCGAGAGGCTGTCGTAGAACATCGCCACGAGCGAGATCCGGTTCGGCCCGTCCTTGTTCTCGGCGCTCGTCATTTCGTAGCGCCCGTTATAAGTGTAGACCTCCTGAGTCGTCCCGACAACTCCCGGCCCACGCGTGATGTCCCGGCGCTCCAGGAGGTCCACGTCGCTGTAGGTGTTCACGACGTGGTTCCCGTTCGCGTCGTCCACCGTCTTCACGTTGTCGTTCCGGTCGTACGTCATCGACTTCGTCGTTCCGTCCGCGTACGTGATCAGCCTGACCTGGCTCCTCTTCGTGTACTCGTAGCTCGTCACGTTCAGGTTCGCGTCCGTCTGAGTCTTCAGCCTGGAGTTCCGGTCCCACCCCTGCTGCACCAGGTTCCCCAGCCCACCCTCGTCGAACACCGTCCCCGTCTGCCGCGACAGCCCGTCGAAGGTCCGCCGCGTCACCCGGTCCTCGCCGTCCACCGTCACGACGTTGTTGCCCAGCGAGTCGAAGCGGTACGTGGTCCTCAAGTTCAACCCGTCCGGGTCCTGCCGCGTCAACGTCCGCCGGTTCAGCTCGTCGTACTCCTGCCTCACGACGAACGTCTCCATCTGACCCGTCCGCTGGTTGTACTCCCGCGACGTCACCACCTCCACGTTCCCGTTCCCGTCGAGCTGGTTCTCGACCTCGTTTCCGACCGTCGCCCCCAGCGCGTCGGTCCGCTTCTTCACCCGGTCCGCCTCGTCGAAGACCGTCGTCGTCGTCCGCCCGTTGTCGTCCGTCGTCGACTTCACCCTGGAGTTCTTGTCGAACAGCACCGACGTCGTCGAGAAGCCGTCTCCCGCGGCGGCCCCGTCCGACTTGAGGTGGAGCCGCTCCTCCTTGTACCTCCGCTTGATCTCGTCGAAGAAGTTCTGCGTCTGCGACAGGAGCGCCCCGCCCGCGGCGTACCGCCTCACGAACTTCACCAGCACGCAGCACGGGTAGTACTCCGTGGCCGTGTAGGTCCCCCCGGCGTCCGTGAAGAGCTTCACCCGGTCGAAGCCGTCGTACCCGTTCACGGTCTCGATGTGGTTCTCCCCGTCGATCACCTTCTCCAGGTTCCCGTTCCCGTCGAACCACCTCTCCTCGGTCGATGCGTCCAACGTCCCGTACCCCCGC
>CAZYRM010000315.1:0-5793 GCA_964649705.1 uncultured Planctomycetia bacterium | reverse complement strand
GACGGGTCGCGGGCGACGGGTCGCGGGCGACGGGTCGCGGGCGACGGGTCGCGGGCGACGGGTCGCGGGTGACGGGACTCGGGCGGATGCGATCCCGTTTGCAAATCACGGATCGTACTTTACAATAGCGCCCCGACCGCCGGACACGGGACCCACCGCATGGACACACTCGTCATCGAAGGGGGCCGCCCCCTGCAGGGTGAGATCGACGTCAGCGGCTCCAAGAACGCCGCGCTCCCGATCCTCGCCGCAACCCTCCTCACGAAGGGGAAGTCCCTCGTCCAGGGCGTCCCGCGCCTGCGCGACGTCGAGACCATGCTCGCCATCCTCCGCGAGCTCGGGATGCGAGCCGACCGCCTGGAGAACGGCGACATCGAGGTCGAGCTCCAGGACGAGAGCCCCATCACGGCGCGCTACGAGCTCCTCAAGACGATGCGCGCGGGGATCTGCGTCCTCGGACCGCTCCTCGCCAAGCGCGGCAAGGCGCGCGTCTCCCTCCCAGGCGGCTGCGTCATCGGCGTGCGGCCGGTCGACCTCCACGTGAAGGGCCTCACAAACCTCGGCGCGCGGATGGACGTCTCCCACGGCTACATCGTCGCCGAGGGGCAGCTCAAGGGGGCCCGCGTCTACCTCGGCGGGTCGTTCGGCTCCACCGTGACGGGCACCGCGAACATCCTCATGGGCGCCGTCCTCGCCCAGGGGCGCTCCGTGATCGAGAACGCCGCGTGCGAGCCCGAGGTCCAGGACCTCGCCGACTTCCTCGCCAAGATGGGCGCGCGGATCCAGGGAATCGGCACCCACCGCCTCGTCGTCGACGGCGTGGAGGCCCTCGGCGGCGCGACGCACCGCGTGATCCCCGACCGGATCGAGGCGGGCACGTTCCTGGCCGCCGCCGCCATCACCAACGGCGACCTCAAGGTCCGCGGGGCCATCGCGGAGCACCAGGACGCCGTCATCGACCGGTTGACCGACATCGGCGCGGAGCTGACCGTCGAGGACGGGTCGATCCGCGCCCGCGCGTCGAAGGGGCTCCGCTCCACCCAGGTGGCGACCCTCCCCTACCCGGGCTTTCCCACGGACATGCAGGCCCAGCTCCTGACGCTCCTCACGATCGCGGACGGGATCAGCGTGGTGACGGAACGTATCTACCCCGACCGATTCATGCACGTCGCGGAGCTGAACCGGATGGGGGCCGAGATCCGCAAGGAGGGGCCGACGGCGATCGTCCACGGTGTGCACCACTTGTCTGGGGCGAAGGTGATGGCGAGCGACCTCCGCGCGAGCGCCGCGCTCGTCCTCGCGGGGATGGCGGCGAAGGGGACGACGGAGATCAGCCGCGTCTACCACATCGACCGCGGGTACGAGCGGATCGAGGAGAAGCTCAGGCGCGTCGGGGCACGGATCGACCGCGTCGACGACGGGAAGCAGCCGGGGGTCTCGCTGGAGACGGACTAGATGGCCGACGGCGAGTGGTTCGTGAACTCGCAGGGGCAGGTGTGGGGCCCCTACCCGCTCGCCACGCTCCGCGAGCACGTCAGCTCCGGCCGCGTCAGGCGCCACACGCTCGTGTGCAAAGACCGCAAGACCTGGGTCCCCGCCGAGGAGGTCCCCGGCCTCTTCGAGGGCGTCCCCGCGGAGAAGCCCCGCGGACGACTCGCCTTCCTCGTGAAGCGCCTCGTCCTCACGGGCCTCGCCCTCGGCTCGCTCGGCCTCCTGGGCTACGGAGGCTGGTGGCTCTGGCGCGAGACGGGGGGCGCGGGCCCCGAGGTCCCCTCGACCGCGCCGGACCTGTCGACGCCCGAGGCCGCGGCGCGGTCGCTCATGGAGTTCCAGACGCGCCGCGAACTGGCCCTCGCCTCGTTCCAGGCCGAGCGCCTGGAGGCCGACGTCAAGGTCATCGAGGAGCTGAAGCCGCTCCTCGCGGACGAGCGGGAGGTGCTGAAGGACTTCGAGAAGCGAAAGAAGAGGACGGAGGCCTTCCGCACGAATGCGAAGGCGCTCGCCGATTTCAAGATCGACGTCGTGGAGGCGCGGGACCAGCAGGGGATGAAGCAGGTGAAGCTGAAGCTCACCGGCAAGAAGCTCGTCCAGGAGGGCGAGGAGTGGAACCTCGCCGATCGCTCCGAGGAGAGGAGCTTCGTGATGACGCAGATCGAGGGGAAATGGAAGGCGAGGTAGACGATCCACAGATGCACACAGATGCGCACAGATACGGGGCAAGGAGCCTCCTCGTCGTGTGCCTGGTCGCACTGGTGATTGGGTGCGGCAAGGAGCCGGACTTGTCCACGCCGGAGTCGGCGGCGCGGGCCTTCTGCGAGAAGCTGATCGAGCAGATCCGGAACATGGCGACGGACCTCGTCGCGGTCGAGGGGTTCGAGATCGAGTGCGAGCTCAAGGAGCTGGAGTGGTACTCGGACCCCTCGGAGCGGCGGAGGCTCATCGAGCGGAAGCAGGCGAGGCACGATTTCGAGAAGGCGCACCTCTCGGAGCTGCTGGAGCGCAAGGTGGAGATCGTGGAGGTCTCCGACGCGCCAAGCGGCGGGAAGAAGGTAATCGTGCGAATCGTGGGCAAGGAGGTGAAGGAGAAGAAGGGGGCGGTGGGCGAGTGGGAGCTGGCGGACGACGACGACAAGATGACGCTGGTGCTCACGCAGGCTGACGGCAAGTGGCGGGTGAAGGAGCGGTAGCCACGCTCGCGTGGTGATGAGCGCGCCCGCCAGGGCGAGCCCGAGCACGACGCCGACGACGATCGTTGATTGGTGCGTGCTCCTCCGCTACCCTCACGGTTTCACCAGGTACGGGCAGATCAATGTTCGAAGGTCTGACTGGCAAGCTGCAGGGTGTCTTCCGGCGCCTCGGGATCAAAGGCAGGCTGTCCGAGAAGAACATCGAGGAGGGGCTGCGCACGCGGCTTGCGCGCGGGTCCGGGGCGGAGCCGTCCCAGGTGGCGGTGCTCCTGAAGCAGCACAAAGCGCTCAAGAAGATCGTCAGGTCGGGGGCTCGCAAGGGTTGGCGGAATCTCGGCGACCTGTTCGGTGGCGACCTTCCGTCGTAGCGCACTGCGCCGAGAGCTGCTACACTGCGTTCGGATGGATTCTGGAGACTCCGAGCATGGGTTCCCTCCGCGTTGCCAAGGAGCCGGTGCCGCTGGGACGGTTCAAGTCGCGAGCTGCCGCAATCCTCCGCGAGGCGAAATCTCGCCGTCGCGCCGTGATTCTCACGGACAAGGGCAAGCGCGTCGGCATCCTCGTGCCCCCCGAGGAGTTCGAGCGGCTCCAGGAACGCGAGAAGCTGGTCCGCGCGGTCGCTGAGGGTCTCGAGGACGTGAAGAGGGGACGCACCATCCCTGACCGGCAGCTTGCGCGCGACCTCGACCGGGAGTTTGGCCGCCTGCGATGAGACTCCGCTGGAGCGACCGCGCGCGCCGCGATCTCCTCGCCATCGGCCATTACGTCGCCCAGGGTGGACGGGGCACAGCGCGACGATTCGTGCAGAGACTCGTGGACCGCGCCCGCCTGGCGGCGCGCTTCCCCCGCGCCGGCCGCGTCGTGCCCGAGTTCGACCTCCCGTGGCTCCGGGAGGCCATTCACGGCAACTACCGCATCATCTACAGAATCGACTGGGGCGTCCTCTACGTCATCACCGTCTTCGAGGGGCATCAGCTCTTGCGGATTCAGGAGTTGGACAAACCGCCCTCGCCGTGAAGACGGCCACGAGGATCGTTGATTGGGAGTGCCGCCTCCGATAGGCTCACTCGTTCGCTACGCACGGGGAGACTCATGTTCGAAGGGCTGACGGGCAAGCTGCAGGGGGTCTTCCGGCGCCTCGGGATCAAGGGGAGGCTGTCCGAGAAGAACATCGAGGAGGGGCTCAGGGAGGTCCGGATGGCCCTCCTGGAGGCCGACGTCAACTACAAGGTCGTCAAGGACTTCATCGACAAGGTCACGGCGAAGGCGATCGGCCAGGAGGTGATCCGCGACATCCGTCCCGAGCAGCAGATCGTCAAGATCATCTACGACGAGATGGTCGAGCTCATGGGGCCCGTCGATGAGGGCCTCCGCATGGCGGAGAAGCCCCCCACGGTGATCATGATGGTGGGGCTCCAGGGAAGCGGGAAGACGACGACGTGCGGGAAGCTCGCGAAGTTCTTCCAGAAGAAGGGGCACGCCCCGTGCCTCGTCGCGGCCGACCTCCAGCGCCCCGCGGCCATCGACCAGCTCAAGGTGCTCGGCCAGCAGGTCAACGTCCCCGTCTACGCGGAGGCCGGCGGGCGGCCTCCGAAGGTCTGCGAGCGGGGCGTCACCTTCGCCACGAACAACGCCCGCGACATCGTCATCCTCGACACCGCGGGGCGGCTCCACATCAACCAGGAGCTGATGGACGAGCTGAAGGACGTCGCGGCGAAGGTCAAGCCGCACCACATCTTCCTCGTCGCGGACGCGATGACGGGTCAGGACGCGGTGAACAGCGCGAAGGAGTTCGACGCGCAGCTCCCGCTGACGGGCGTCATCCTGACGAAGCTGGACGGCGACGCGCGGGGCGGCGCGGCGCTGTCGATCAAGGCGGTCACGGGCAAGCCGATCAAGTTCGTCGGGATCGGGGAGAAGCTGGAGAACCTCGACGAGTTCCACCCCGATCGCATGGCGCAGCGGGTCCTCGGGATGGGCGACGTGGTCTCGCTGGTCGAGAAGGCCCAGGAGAGCATCGACCAGGCGCAGGCCGAGAAGATGCGGGAGAAGATGGAGGGCGGCGAGTTCTCCCTCGCCGACATGCTCTCCCAGCTCCAGCAGGTGAAGAAGCTCGGCTCGATCAAGGACGTCGTGGGGATGCTCCCGGGCATCGGGGAGATGATGCAGGGGCAGGAGATCAACGAGGACGAGCTGAAATACGTCGAGGCGATGATCCAGTCGATGACGCCGGAGGAGCGGGACCACCCCGAGATCATCGACCCGTCCCGACGCGCGCGGATTGCGAAGGGATCGGGGGTGACGCTGGGCGAAGTGAACAGCCTCCTCAAGCAGCACAAGGAGATGAAGAAGGCGGTGAAGGCCTTCTCGCGCTTCGGCCTGGGCGGGATGATGAAGTTCTTCGGCAAGAAGGGCCGCGGCGGCCCGATGCCGCCCGGCGCGCGCAAGTAGGGATGCGACGCTGGGCCTAACGGAACAGCCTCGCCAGTTCCTGCGCCTCCTTGTCATGCCCGGCCGCCCGAAGCCGTTCGAGAGTCTTCTCCAGATGCGGGCGATCGCCGAGTTCCCCGTACACCCTGCCCAGGAGGAAGAGCGTCACCCACCAGTCCGGATGTGAGGCGGAGAGGATCTCGAGGTCCTCCGCGGCGCCCGGCAGGTCCCCGAGGCGGATCCGCACCTCCGCCCTGAGCTGGCGCGCCTTCTCGTAGGCGGGAAGGGCATCGAGGGCCTCGTCGAGGAGGTCTCTGGCCTGACGCGCCTCCCCCTTCTGCATGAGCTGAGCCGCGCGGAAGTACCTTGGGAACGGGTTTTCCCGAGCGTCCGCGACGCGGGCATCGAGCAACGTTGCGTCGTCTTTCCAGATCGGGTTTCGCAGGATGGTGAGCGCCGCGAAGAAGCCGACGACGAGCAGGCCGACCCGCCGCGTCTCGGGGCGGGAGGGAATCCACGCCAGGATGGCGCAGGCCCCCACGGACGGCAGGTAGAGGAACCGCTCCGCCTCGATCGCCCCGATCGGGAGGAGGACGTTCGAGACGGGGGCGAGCGCGATCGCCGCCCAGGCCCCCCAGAACGCCCCGCGCCAGCGGCGGGCCGCCGCGACGCACCA
>CAZYRM010000314.1:0-5807 GCA_964649705.1 uncultured Planctomycetia bacterium | reverse complement strand
GATGTCCGAGAGGATCCAGAAGCTCCGCGAGGAGCAGAAGAAGGTCGAGATCGAGCGCGCCCGCGCCGAGGCGAAGTTCCAGTCGCGGATCATGGACCTCGAGCTGGAGATCCGCGAGCTCGAGCTGAAGCAGCTCGCGAGCCGCGCGAAGGACGTGGTCGAGAACGGCCCCGAGATCTCCGAGGACGCGAAGCAGCAGATCGAGGAGCTCCAGGCTGCCTTCGAGGAGTACGTGAAGTGGGCCCAGGAGCGCCTGAAGGAAGGCGTCCAGAAGGCCGTCGACAAGGTCCGCGAGGGCGACAAGCCCGAGGAGCAGCCCTCGGTCCACCAGGAGAAGCCGAAAGCTGAGCTGGAGTTCTACTGTCCGATGCACCCGGACGTCGTGCGGGCGGAGCAGGGCAAGTGCCCCACCTGTGAAATGCCGCTGTCGAAGCGGAAGAAGGGCGAGAAGAACGACGGGGCGGCGATCTACAAGCAGGGCGTCGCGAAGTATGACGACGGGGCCTTCGAGGAGGCCGCGAAGCTCTTCCACAAGGCCGCCGAGCAGAAGTTCGAGCCCGCGGCGAGCTGCTACAACGAGGCGTGCTCCTGGGCCCTCGCGGGGAACCAGGACAAGGCGGTCGCGGCGCTCGGCCAGGCCATCGAGGCCGGTTACGACGACGTCGACCACATGGAAGAGGACGCCGACCTCGAGAGCCTGCACGACAACGACGCGTTCAAGAAGCTCGTCAAGGAACTCAGGAAGTAGTCAGCGCAGGATTCCCATGGGGGGGCGGCGCCGGGCGCCGCCCCCGGCCGATCGACCCGGATCTTGTGGTTCGGTCTCGCCCCTGGAGGTTCCCGGATGGATCTGTTCTACGACCGGATCAACGACTACACCTCCGTCTCGATCAAGCTCGCCTCCCCCGAGGAGATCCGGAGCTGGTCCTACGGAGAGGTGAAGAAGCCGGAGACGATCAACTACCGGACGTACCGGCCCGAGAAGGACGGTCTGTTCTGCGAGCGCATCTTCGGTCCCGAGAAGGACTGGGAGTGCTTCTGCGGGAAGTACAAGGGGATCAAGTACAAGGGGATCGTCTGCGACCGCTGCGGCGTCGAGATCACCCTGTCTCGCGTGCGCCGCAAGAGGATGGGCCACATCAACCTGGCGGCCCCGGTGGCGCACATCTGGTTCTTCAAGACCATCCCTTCGCGGATCGGCACGCTGCTCGCCATGAAGACGAGCAACCTCGAGCGCGTCGTCTACTACCAGGACTACGTCGTCACCGAGGTCCGCGATCCGAAGAAGTGCTCGCTGAAGGAGAAGCAGCTCCTGAACGAGGAGCAGTACAAGGAAGCGAAGGACCGCTTCGGCGACCTGTTCGAGGCGGACACCGGCGCCGGCTCGGTGAAGACGCTCCTCCAGAAGCAGGACCTCCCGAAGTTGAGCGAGGACCTGAGGAACGAGTACAAGAAGACCACGAGCACGCAGAAGGCGAAGGACCTGATCAAGCGCCGGCGGATCGTGGAGATGATCCTGAACTCCGGGAACCGCCCGGAGTGGCAGATCCTGGAGGTCGTGCCGGTCATCCCGCCCGACCTCAGGCCCCTCGTCCTGCTGGAGAGCGGCAACTTCGCGACGAGCGACTTGAACGACCTCTATCGGCGGCTCATCAACCGGAACAACCGCCTGAAGAAGCTGCTTGACCTGAACGCCCCCGAGGTGATCATCCGCAACGAGAAGCGGATGCTGCAGCAGTCGGTCGACGCCCTGTTCGACAACTCGCGCTGCCGCCGCCCGGTGCTCGGGACGAACAACCGCCCGTTGAAGTCCCTCACCGACATGATCAAGGGGAAGCAGGGGCGGTTCCGCGAGAACCTCCTCGGCAAGCGCGTCGACTACAGCGCGCGCAGCGTGATCGTCGTCGGGCCGGAGCTCAAGTTGAACCAGTGCGGCCTGCCGAAGAAGATCGCCCTGGAGCTGTACCAGCCGTTCATCATCCGCCGCCTGAAGGAGCTGAACCGCGCCGACACGATCAAGAGCGCGAAGAAGATGCTCGAGCGGCGCGACGAGAGCGTGTGGGACATCCTGGAGGAGGTCATCAAGGACCACCCGGTCCTCCTCAACCGCGCCCCCACGCTGCACAGGATGGGCATCCAGGCCTTCGACCCCATCCTCGTCGAGGGGAACGCGATCAAGCTCCACCCGCTCGTCTGCGCGGGGTTCAACGCCGACTTCGACGGCGACCAGATGGCCGTGCACCTGCCTCTCTCCTGGGAGGCGCAGATCGAGGCGAAGACCTTGATGATGTCGGTGCACAACATCTTCTCGCCTTCGCACGGGAAGCCGATCATCTCCCCGACCCAGGACATGGTGCTCGGCCTCTTCTACCTGACGTTCGAGCGCCCCGACATGATGGGCGAGGACATGAAGTTCGCCTCCAAGGAGGAGTGCTTCATGGCCTTCGACATGATGAAGGTCGACATCCACGCGCACATCCACGTGAAGCTGCCGGAGGGGACCGAGGTGCGCGGGAAGGGCGGCGTGACGCAGCAGCCCGACCACGGGCGGTTCAAGACGACGGTCGGGCGGATGCTGCTGAACGACGCCATGCCCAAGGGGATGCCGTTCTTCAACTACTCCCTCGACAAGAAGGGGATCCAGGAGGTCATCCAGATCTGCCACAAGCGCCTGGGGAAGGACGCGACCCTGAAGCTGCTCGACGACCTCAAGGAGACCGGCTTCAAGTCCGTCACGATGGCGGGCCTCTCGTTCGGCAAGGACGACCTCAAGATCCCGAGGAAGAAGCCGGAGCTGCTGAAGGAGGCCGAGGACCAGGTCGAGAAGATCGAGCGCAACTACAAGAAGGGCGCCATCACGCACGGCGAGCGGTACAACCAGATCATCGACTGCTGGACGAACTGCCGCGACAAGGTCGGCAAGGAGATGATCGGGGAGCTGAAGGACGACACCCGCGAAGGGAAGGCGTACCTGAACCCGATCTACCTGATGATCGAGAGCGGCGCGCGCGGATCGGTCGACCAGGTCCGGCAGCTCGCGGGGATGCGCGGCCTCATGGCCAAGCCGAGCGGCAAGATCATCGAGACGCCGATCAAGTCGAACTTCCGCGAGGGGCTGGACGTCCTCGAGTACTTCTCGTCGACGCACGGCGCCCGCAAGGGTCTCGCCGACACGGCCCTGAAGACGGCCGACGCCGGTTACCTGACGCGCAAGCTCGTCGACGTGGCGCAGAACGTGGTCGTCACGATCCAGGACTGCGGCACGCTCGGCGGCGTGACGAAGATGCCCATCTACAAGGGCGAGAAGGTCGAGGTGCCGCTGTCGCAGAGCATCTTCGGCCGCATCGCGCGCGACAGCATCGTCAACGTCGTGACCGACGAGGTCGTCGTCCGCGAGAGCGAGCTGATCACCGAGGAGATCGCCCGGAAGATCGAGGAGATGCAGTTCCCGAAGGTCCGCGTGCGGAGCCCGCTGACCTGCGAGGCGTCGCTCGGCGTCTGCCAGCGGTGCTACGGGATGGACCTCTCCACCGGGGAGCTGGTGGAGGAGGGCCTGGCGGTCGGGATCATCGCGGCGCAGTCGATCGGCGAGCCCGGGACGCAGCTCACGATGCGGACGTTCCACATCGGCGGCGTCGCGGCGCGCCTGGTCGAGGAGTCGAAGGTCATCTGCAAGGCCCCGGGCGCGGTCCAGTACTCGAACCTCAGGACCGCGACCCTCAAGGAGGGGACGATCGTCGCCCTGAACCGGAACGGCGAGGTCCTCGTCATGGACGACAAGGGGCGCGAGCTGGAGCGGCACCCCGTGCCCGCGGGCGCCATCCTGCACGTCCGCGAGGGGGAGAAGGTCAAGACCAAGCATGTCCTCCTCCAGTGGGACCCGCACAACGTCCCGATCCTCGCGGAGAAGCCCGGGAAGGTCCGCTACGAGGACATCGTGAAGAACGTCACGATGCACGAGGAGACCGACCCGCGTTCGGGCGTGAAGCGCAAGGTCATCATCGAGCACAAGGGGGACCTGCACCCCCAGATCGTCGTCGAGGACGACAAGGGGAACATCGTCTCCGCCTACACCGTCCCCGAGAAGGCGCACATCGAGGTGGGCGAGGGGGAGAAGGTGGAGCCGGGGCACGTCCTTGCGAAGACGCCGCGCGAGATCATGGGGACCCAGGACATCACCGGCGGTCTCCCGCGCGTGACGGAGCTCGTCGAAGCGAGGAAGCCGAAGGACCCCGCGGTCATCAGCGAGATCGACGGATTCGTCGAGCTCGGCGAGAAGAAGCGCGGGAAGCGGACGATCCTCGTCAAGAACGACGAGACCGGGATGACCCGCGAGCACCCGGTGCCCCACGGGAAGCACATCCGCGTCCACAAGGGGGACCGCGTCAGGGCCGGCGAGCCGCTCATGGACGGCTCCCTCGTCCCGCACGACCTCCTCAGGATCAGCGGGGAGGAGGCCGTGCAGGTCTACCTCCTCCGCGAGATCCAGAACGTGTACCGCTCCCAGAACGTGACCATCGACGACAAGCACATCGAGATCATCGTGGCGGGAATGCTCCAGAAGGTGAAGGTCGTCCGCAGCGGCGACACGGAGTTCCTCCCCGGCGCGGTGGTGAACAAGCACCGCTTCAAGGTCGAGAACCAGCGCGTCATGGAGAAGGGCGGCAAGCCGTCGGAAGCGAAGCCGCTCCTCCTCGGGATCACGAAGGCCGCGCTGCAGAGCGACTCGTTCATCTCGGCCGCCTCCTTCCAGGAGACGACCAAGGTCCTGACCGAGGCCGCGCTCGCCGCGAAGCGGGACGACCTGGTCGGCTTGAAGGAGAACGTCATCCTCGGTCACATGGTCCCGGCGGGGACCGGATTCAAGAAGCACCTGCTGATGCGGGTGCAGAAGCCGCTCGAGCTGCTCAGCCCGCCGCCGGCCGGCACGGAAACCGTCGCATAAGGGAACACCCATGCCCACGATCAACCAGCTCGTCCGCTTCGGCCGCAGGAAGCCGAAGTCGAAGTCCAAGTCCCCGGTCCTGGAAGGCTGCCCCCAGAAGAAGGGCGTCTGCATCCAGGTGAAGACGATGACCCCGAAGAAGCCGAACTCCGCGCTCCGCAAGATCGCGCGCGTCCGGCTCTCCAACGGGCGCGAGATCACGGCCTACATCCCTGGCGAGGGGCACAACCTGCAGGAGCACTCCATCGTGCTCGTGCGCGGGGGCCGCGTCCGGGACCTGCCCGGGGTCCGCTACCACATCGTCCGCGGGATCCTCGACTGCGCCGGCGTCGAGGACCGGAAGCAGAGCCGCTCCAAGTACGGCGTCAAGAGGCCCAAGTAACCATGCAGGGGCGACGCACCGCGTCGACCCTCGCTGATCCGTCCAAACAGGAAGGGTATCCATGCCGAAGAAGTTCCGCTCGTTCGAGGTGTACCTCAAGCCCGATCCGCGCCACCAGAACCGGCTCGTGAGCAAGTTCATCAACTCGCTCATGTGGGACGGGAAAAAGACGATGGCGCAGCGGCTGTTCTACGAGAGCCTGGAGCTGATCAAGAAGAAGGTCCCGGGCGTCGACCCGATGGAGGTCTTCCTCAAGGCCATCGAGAACGTCAAGCCGCGCATCGAGGTCCGCTCCCGCCGTGTCGGCGGCGCGACGTACCAGGTGCCGATGGAGGTGAGCCCGAAGCGCCAGCTCTCCCTCGCGCTCCGGTGGATCATCGGCTTCACGCGCAAGCGGAAGGGAAAGCCGATGAGCATGAAGCTCGCCGACGAGCTGTCCAACGCCTTCAAGGGCGAGGGCGAGTCGATGAAGAAGCGGGA
>CAZYRM010000313.1:0-5814 GCA_964649705.1 uncultured Planctomycetia bacterium | reverse complement strand
GCGAGACGCTCTCCGTGACGGACCGGTCGTACATCATCGACGAGGGGAAGATCCTCTGCCACGGGACCCCGCAGGAGATCGTGTCGAACCCGCTTGCAAGGAGCCGGTACCTGGGCGAGAGGTTCACGTTGTGAGGTAGGGATGGACCCGCTGCAGCTCGAACTCGGCATCCTGGCGTTCATCGCGCTCGTGGCCCTGGTCACGGCGTTCGCGCTCAAGCGCAACCCGAAGGCGCCTCCGGGCGACCCGATCGCGGCGCTGATCCTGGGGTGGTGCATCCCCGGCGCGGGGCACTGGGTGCTCGGTCAGCGGAAGAAGGCGATCTTCCTCTTCGTCACCATCATGCTCACGTTCTCGGCGGGGATCGTCCTGGCGGACTTCCGAAACGTGAAGAACGCGGACAACGAGTTCTACTGGGCCGGCCAGCTCGGATGCGGCCTCATCTACTTCATCGCCAACGTGCTTTTCGGCAACACCCCGGCCGGGAAGGTGCCGATCGAGTGGTACGAAATCGGCCTCCTCTACATCTGCGTCGCGGGGATGCTGAACGTGGTGCTCCTGCTCAACCTCTTCAACCTGCCGGCGGCTCCGTCCGCGCCGTCCAAGGAGGCCGCGTGACCTACCTCCTGTTCTCCCTGCCGCTCTGCCTGGTCATCTCTCTCGTCACGGCGGCCGCGCACGACGACGAGCCGCGCGTCATCGTGCGCAAGGGCCTGAAGTCCTTCGCCGCGCTCGTCCTCCTCGTGATCGTCGCGGGCTTCGTGGTGTTCGCCCTGCAGGAGTGGACCGGGCGCTAACACTACAACGTAGCCTTGCGAGTCTGCCCCGAAGGGGCAGCATGAAAGAGCCCAGGCCGAAGGCCTGGGGAAACGGGCATCTGAAGACGGCCGGAGCCCCGAAGGGGCGACATACACGACGACGTGACATGTATGTCGCCCCTTCGGGGCTCCAATCCTCCAAAACCCCCGTGGCTCCCAGGGCTTCGCCCTGGGCTGGTTCATCTCGCCCCTTCGGGGCGACTCGCAAGCTACGTTGTAGTGCTAACCCCGCTCGACGACGCGCGCGCCGCAATGGCGGACGAGCAGATCCTCGGCTCGGCGGCGACCCTGCTCCAGCTCGGCGTCACCGGTACCCATGGGCGCGTAGATCACCCAGAGGACGCGCCGCGTCGACTCCCGCACCATGCTGCGCGTGGAGTCGCTGATCGGGCTGCCGAACGGGCCCTTCCCGTCGGCCAGGACGGGCTTTCCCTCCAGGTTCTGCGGCCCGCGGCCGATCCCCTCGTAGGTCTCCCCCGTACGCCCCTTTCGCGCCTCCGCGTCGCCGTCGACCTGATCGACGTCGTAGAGACCCATCGGGAGGAGCGTCTCCAGCGAGTGGAGGTTCAGCGAGTCCACGACGTTGTTGATGGCGTAGAGCCCCTGGCCCTTCGAAACCCTCCGAAAGAGGGCCTCCGAGGACGGACGGTACCGCGTCGGGTCAAGCCCGATCGCGTGAAACAGCCTCCTCGCCCGCGCGATTCCAGGCACTGTGGCGGGCTCCGCGCCTGCGTGCTCGCGCTTGACCCGCGCGGCGAGCGAGTCGATCTCGCCTGCCAGGGCCGCCTCGCGGGGCCGCACCGTCGCTCCCTCCGCGAGCACCCACGCCAGCCTGAGCACCTTCTGGAACTCGTCCGCGATGGTGATCTTCACTACCTGAACCTCCCGTCCTCGCGTGACCACGCCAGCGACCCGGACCGCTGGCTCCACCAACCGCTCCACGCCGCGGGGTCGTCGGGAAGATCGTCTCCCAGCAGCGTCTCGAGGGCCTGCCTGCGCGTCTGCAGCGCGGACGGCTCGCCCGGAACCCTCGCCGCCAGGCTCGACACGCACCGGCGGATCCACGTCTCCGCCGTCATCTCGCCCCACGCCATCCACGGGTCGGCCATCGCGGCCCGTCGCGCCTCCAGCAGGGCGCCGTCCCAGTCGTCCAGGCGCGAGAGGAGCCCCGACAGGTCCCGCCGCCAGCGCGGGTTCCTCGGATCGAGCTGGAGAGCGCGGAGGAGCCAGTCTCGCGCGACCTTGGAGTTTCCACGGCGACCCTCGATGACCGAGATCGCCCACCGCGCCCAAGCGGCGTTCGGACCCTTCTCGGCCATCGGGACCAGCGCGTCGACGGACTCCTGGGGCTTTCCCGCCCGCTCCTGGGCGACGGCGGTCCATACGGCCATCTCCTCGTCCTTGCAGGGGAACTGCTGGGCGAGTCCCAGGAGCTGGTCGTAACTCTTCGGGTCGCCGTGCTGGAAGCTGATTTCCAGGATGCGTGGCAGGAGATGCGAGTGGTCGGCGACGCGCCCCCAGGAGTCGATCATCATCGCCCACCCGGCCTGCAGGTCCCCTCGCTCCGCGGCGAGGAAGTAGCCGAAGTACCCCTTCGCCTCGGTGTCCGAGCTCGACTCCAGGAAAGGCGTCTCGTCCAGGCCGTCGGACCACGGGGCGCGCGGGACGTCCTGTGGGGCGGGGGGGAGGTCCGACAGGGAGGTCACCGGCCGGGGCAGGTCCTTCTCGTGCTTGAGGACATCTCGCCAGGCCGCCTCGGCGTCCAGGGGGCGATGCAGTCGGAAGAAGTCCACGCACCCGAGCCAGGAGGTGGCCTCTACGTCCACCCATCCGCCGCCGAGTCTTCGAGCCTCGAGGAAGTGCGCGCGCGCCGACTCGGGGTCGTCCCGCAGCGTAAGGTCGATCCAGCCGAGGACCAGGTGGCACCGCCCTTCGGCGTAACCGCCCTTCAGTGCCGTCTCGAAGTCCTCTCGGGACGCGGCCGGGTCGCGCAGCGCGACGAAGCGGATCCAGCCGCGGAGGAACGCGGCCTTCGCGTTGTCCCCCTCGACCCCTGCGAGCGCCTCGACGCCTTGGGCCCCCATCTCGTGGAACGAGGAGAAGCAGCTCGACGAGAGCCACTGCTCGTCGATCCACGCCAGGAGCTCCGCGGCGGCCTCCGTCGTGGCGTAGGTTCCGAGGCGGTCCAGGCAGGGCTGCAGGATCTCCTGGTAGAGCCCCGCCGCGGTGCTGACGGCCTGGGGCGTCTTGAGCCGGACCTCCGCGCGCATCCGCCCGAGGACGGCGTGGTCCTTCCACCAGCCTTCCCTGAGCCTCGCGAGGGCTGCGGGCGCTTCCGGGTCGCGGATGGTGAGGAGCGTGCGGAGCGCCTCCACCTGGACGAAGAAGTTGGGGTGAGAGAGGTGCCGCCTTGCATGTTCCGCCGCGCGGGGATGCCGGTGGATGCCCATGAGTCGAAGCGCCTGCTGGACGCGGATCGGCCCCGCGGCGCGCTCCAGCTCGTCCTCGAGCGCCCGGTCCGCCGTCTCGGAGCGCAGGGCCGACACGCGAAGCGTCCAGGGGACCCTCCCCAGGATGTTCAGGAGGATCGGCAGCTTCCCCCATTCGACGTCGGCCATGTAGTGCGCCGCTCCCGACTCCCCGAGCGCCCCGTAGACCCGGAAGGCGTTGGGCGCGTCGCCGGTGGGGAGTTGCGAGGCGAGCATCGCGAACAGATCGCGAACGGTCCCGCGCGTCTCGAACCCGGGGCTCGCCTCGCGCAGGCAGTCCACGATCTCCTTCGCGGCGGGTTCGCCGGCCCGCACTCGCCTTTCCAGGGAGGAGAGTCCCTCGTCGTCGCCGTTGCGGGCCAACGCGGCGGCCGCGCAGGCCTGGACCCAGGGGTCCGGGTCGGTGAGGCCCTTTCGCAGGGCCTCCCTCTCGGCGGGAAGCGGCTTGAGCTCCCCGAGGCCGATCGCCGCGATCCCGCGGCACCACGGCGTCGGCGCCTGGAGGGCGGAGACGAGCTCCGAGCGCGACCCGCTGTCCACGAGCACGCGGACCGCCTGCCACGCGGCCGGCGAGGCCTTCGCCTCGATCATGTGCAGGAACATCGGACAGGCGAAGAGGGCGTCGAGCGTGAACGTGGACTCGACCCGGATCTGGGAGCCCTCCGAGATCGGCTCCTGGGACAGGAGGATGTCGAGGAGCGCGCCGCGCAGGAGCCCGGCGTCGTGGTTCTCGGAGAGCGCGCCGAGGACCACCATGCGGTGCGGGATCGAGGCCTTCCGCATCATCGCCTCGAAGAACGGGGCGCTGCGGGCGTTCACGGTTCCAGCGTAGTCCGCCCCCGTCGTGCCGAACGTGGTCTTCGGCGACGGTAGGCTCGCCTCGATCAGCGCGTCGACGTTGCCCGGATCACCGTGGATGAGGAGGGCCCGTCCCAGCTCGATCTGGAGCCTCTTCTCCTCAGACGTGAGGACGCC
The DNA here is from genome assembly GCA_964649705.1 of uncultured Planctomycetia bacterium. Classification (GTDB taxonomy): domain Bacteria; phylum Planctomycetota; class MHYJ01; order WSZJ01; family CAZYRM01; genus CAZYRM01. Next base: position 1,532 of record CAZYRM010000313.1, on the reverse strand, counting down.
CTTCCTCGCCAGGGCGTCCCATGGCGCCCTGAGGCGCGGTCCCCAGCGCGGGTCGGCCGTGGCCGCGAGCGCGTGCGCCGCGACGATTTGAAGCAGCTTGTCGTCGGACTCGAGCCCCTCGGCGAGCCCTTCGCAGGGGTCCAGGCGCCTCGTAGGCACTCCCCCGAGGACCACTCCGGCCAGGACCCGCGTCTCGGCGAAGCGCTTTCCGTCGAGGAGGACCTCCGAGGCCGCGTCGTACAGGGCCTCCGCGCCGCTTTCCGACCCACCGGTCAGGGCGAGGGCGTCCATCGCCGTCTGGAGGGCGTCGGGCAAGTAGCCGGACTCGGGGTCGGTCGACGGCGTCCTCTTCTCGAACTCGTCGAACAGGTCGTTGAGGCCCTTGCGGATCCGCCGCTCTTCCTCGCCCCTGGCCTCCTCCACGGCCGCGAGACGCGCCCGGGCCGCAGCGTCGTCCACGCCGAGCGTCGAAGCGGCGGCGAACATCGTCGTCGCGAGGCCGAAGTCGCGTCGGGAGAGAGCAACCTCCCCGAATCCCATGGCCACGGAGTGTTTGGTCCGCCGGGCTTCCGCATGCGACGGCTCCAACCCGAGGACCCTGTCGAGCCGCTCGATCGCCGCGAGGGCCGCCTCGTGCGCCTCGCGGTAAGGGAGGGGGGACTTCTCCGAGCAAGCCCTGAACGCCGTCTCGGCGGAGCGTGCCTGGCCCCAGGCGTCCTCGATCGCGCTCCGCCGCTTCTGGGCCTGCCAGGCGACCGCGGAGAGGATGGCCGCGATCCCGACGAAGACGGCCGCGCCGACCGCGATCGCGGCCGTGCGGTGGCGCCGGACCGAGCGCTTGAAGAGCTGCACGCCCGACGGCGGGCTCGCCTGGATCGCCTCTCCCCCCAGGAACCGACGGAGGTCCTGGGCCGCTTCCGCGGCGGACGCGTACCTCCGCTCGGGCTGCTTCTCCATGCACTTCAGGCAGATGGTCTCGAGGTCGGGGTGGATGCGCGGGTTGACCTTCCGCGGCGGCTCGGGGTCGGTCCCGACGACCTTGGCCCAGACCTCGAACTGATTGCCTGAGGGGTACGGAGGCCTGCCGGTGATCATCTCATAGAGCGTCGCGCCGAGGCCGTAGACGTCCGTGAGAGGTCCGACGCGGCCGAGCTCCCCGGAGGCCTGCTCGGGCGACATGTACTGGAGCGTCCCGAGGACCTGCCCCTCGATGCTGATCTTGCGGTCGGCATGGACGTCGCGGGCGAGGCCGAAGTCGCTCACCTGCGGCACGCCCTCGCGCGACATGAGGATGTTGGAGGGCTTCAGGTCGCGGTGGACGATGCCCGCCGCGTGCGCGACCTGGAGGGCGTCCGCGACGTGCGCGGCGATCTCCGCCGCCTGGCGGCCGGGGAGGGCCTTTCCGCCCATGTACCGGTCGAGGGACCCGCCTTCCACGAGGTCCATCGCGAGGTAGTAGTTCTGCCCCTCCTGGCCGACGTCGTGGACCTGGACGATGTGCGGGTGCTTGCCGACCTTGGCTACGGAGCGCG
>CAZYRM010000312.1:0-5833 GCA_964649705.1 uncultured Planctomycetia bacterium | reverse complement strand
CGCGCGATGATCTCCGAGCACGTCTGGGACATGAACTTCGACAGCTTCTCGAACGTCATCGACGTCCACATCAACCTGATCCGCAAGAAGATCGACGCCGACTGCCACGTGAAGCTCGTCCAGACCGTTCGCGGGGTCGGGTACGTCATCCGGGAGACCTAGGTGCGCCGCTCGATCCGCAAGCGCCTGATCGCCGGGTTCCTCGGGTCCCTCCTCTTCGCCCTCGTGGCGATGGGGCTCTACCTCCACTTCCGCTCCGAGCGAATCCTCGAGAAGACCGTCGATACGTTCATCCTGGAAGAGGCCGGATTCGTCGCCGCGATCGCCCGGAAGGGCGACGCCGACGCGCTCGACCGCCACCTCGCCCTCCTGCGCGAGGTCCAGTTCGGGCGGATGGCGGACCTCGACTTCCGCGTCGTCGACCGCGACGGGAAGGCCGTCGGCGGGAACCGCCAGGCGGCCTGGCCCGTGGATCGCGAGGCGCTCGGGCAGCTCCCCCCGGGGCGCGGTCAGTTCGAGACCGTGCCCTTCGCCGGAAAGGACGGCGAGCGCTTCCTCCGCGTCGTGACCTTCCCGGTCGACCAGGACGCCCGGGGCGCGCTCGTCCAGGTCGCCTCGGACATGCACCGCCAGGAGCGCGACCTCGCGAGCTCCGACCGCAACTACCTGATCGGGGCGCTCGCGATCCTCGCGATCGCGACGCTGCTCTCGGCCCGCCTCGTCCGTCGCGCCATCTCGCCGATCGCCGAGATGATCCGCGACGCGCGCGCGATCCACGCCGAGGACCTCTCGCGGCGGATCCACGAGCGCGGCACCAAGGACGAGCTCGACCAGCTCGCGCGGATCCTGAACGACCTCCTCGCGAGGCTCCAGGGCTCCCTCAACGAGATCCGCCAGTTCACCGGCGAGGCGGCCCACGAGATCCGCACGCCGCTGACCCGCATCCGCGGCGAGGTGGAGCTGCTGCTCCGCGGCGACCTCGCCCCCGACGCGCGGCACGCCCTCGCGGGCGTCGTCGAGGAGCTGGACCGCCTGGGCGGGATGGTGCGCGACCTGCTCGCGCTGTCTCGCGCCGACGCGGGGACGGTCCTCGCGGCCCGCGAGCCGATCGCGGTGGATGCCCTCGTGGAGGAGCTGGCCGACCAGGCGCGCGTCCTGGGAGCCGACCGCTCGATCGCGGTCGAGGTGGGGGACATGTCGTCCGTGACGGTGGTCGGCGACGCGGGCCTCCTCAAGCGCCTGCTGTGGAACCTGGTCGACAACGCGATCCGCTACTCCGACCCCGGCGGACGGGTCAGGCTCTCGGTCGCCCCTCAAGGGACCGATTCCGTCGTGTCGATAGAAGATACGGGGGTGGGGATCCCGCCGGAGGACCTCGCTCGGGTCTTCGACCGCTTCTACCGGGGCAAGCTCGCGCGGCTTCGTTGGCCGGACGGAACGGGGCTTGGCCTCTCGGTCTGCCGCGCCATCGCGCGCGCCCATGGGGGGGAGCTGACCGTCTCGAGCGAAACGGGAAAGGGGACCCGCGTCGAGGTGCGCCTGCCGAGGACCAGCGCGGCCGCGCCGGCCGAGGCGGTCCCGGTTCCCTGAGTTTTCATCCTGGTCTCATCGGACTCTAACGTCGACCTTGTAGCCTTGCCGGGCGATAAGGAGAGGTGAATGGGTTTCCGCGTCGCGGAACTCCTGAGCCATCTGGGCGTCGTGCGGTCGGTGAAGCCGACCACGCTCGCGCGCCGGCTGATCTCGCTCCTGCCCGACTACTGGCTCACGGACGGGTACTCGAGCACGCTCGTCAACATCACGCTCGAGCTGACCTACAAGTGCAACCTCCAGTGCTCCTTCTGCTTCATCAAGGACGTCCTCAACACGAAGCGGGCGGAGCTCTCCTTCGAGGAGATCCGCGGGCTCGTGGCGGACGCGAAGGACCTGGGCGCGGGGTTCTTCCTGATCGGCGGCGAACCGTTCGCGCGGCGCGACACGGTCGACATCGTGGAGCTGATCAAGTCCGAGGGCCTCAAGTGCGGGGCGAACACGAACGGGATCCTCCTCTCGAACCGCGACATGGACCGCCTGGCGGCGAGCGGGATGGACTACCTGATCTTCTCGCTGAACGGCCCGCCGGCCGTGCACGACGGGGTGACGAAGGTCCCCGGCAGCTTTCGCCGCACGATGATGAACCTGCAGTACATGCTGACGAAGCCGCGTCCCCCGAGGATGGTGGTGAATGCGGTGATCACGCCGGAGACCTACCGCGACCTCGACGCCTTCTACGCCTCGCTCGTGGGGCAGGGGCTCGACGCGGTGACGTTCCAGCACGAGACCTTCGTGACCGACCGCGAGATCCGCGCGCACGAGGCCTGCTGGGAGCGGATCTTCCCGAACGACCCGGTCCGGCTCGTCGTCAACCGGAACGGCGAGGGGAAGGTCGACACGGACGCGATCTACGAGATCCAGGAGCGGATCCTCGACCGCGCGAAGCAGGACGGGATGCAGGTCTCGTTCAAGCCGCACCTCACCCGCGAGGAGACGCACGACTGGTACAACACGGAGAAGCGGGTGGACTCGCGCTGCTCGTACATCTGGACCGACACGCGGATCACCCCGGAGGGGAACGTCGTGCCGTGCCAGTTCATGCCGCTGGCCGCGGGCAACATCCGCGAGACACGCCTTCGCGACATCCTCAACAACGACAAGTACCGAGCCTTCCGCCGCGAAAACCGGGATGCCGGGGGGATGTTCCCGGCGTGCAACCGGTGCTGCAAGCTCTACAGGACGCTGTAGGCGTTCCGGAAAACAATTTTCAAGACTCAATGAGCAACTCTCATCGAAGTCAGAACTCCCGAAGCCCCAAGGGGCGAATCCGGCCCACTTGGACATTCGACCCTTGAGTCTTCGATGAAAATTGGTCATTGAAAATTGAAAATTCTCCCCCAACTCGCCCTGGCCCTCGCAACCGCCGCCTCCCTGGCTCCCGGCCTCTCCATGCCCCTCGCCGAGACCTCGGAGGGCCGCTATGCCTCGATCGCCGCCGCGATGTCCGACTCGGGCGACTGGGTCGTCCCCCGCTACAACGGCTCTCCCCACCTCGAGAAGCCCCCGCTCACCTATTGGCTCGCCGCCGCCTCCATCCGCCTCCTCGGGAAGACGGAGCTCGCCGTCCGCCTCCCCGTCCTCCTCGCGGCGATCGGCCTCGTCCTGGCCACGGCGTGGCTCGGCGCGGCCCTCTTCGGCGCGCGCACCGGCCTCCTCGCGGCCGCGATGCTCCTCGGCTGCGTCCAGTTCGCCGGGATCGAGCGCCTCCTCGCCACCGACCCGTTCCTCGCGCTGGCCTCCGCGGTCGCCGTCTGCGCCTTCTGGGCCGGGTTCCGCGCCGAGGACGACGCCCCGCGACGGCGGCGCGCGTTCCTCGTCTTCCAGCTCGCGCTCGCCGCAGGCGTCCTGGCCAAGGGGCCGCTCGGCCTCTTGTGGCCGCTCTGCGCCGTGATCCCCGCGCTTGCGGCCGAGCGGCGGCTCCCGCTCCTCGCGCGCCTGAGGTGGCCGCTCGGCCTCCTCCTGATCGCGGGCACGGCGGGCCTCTGGCTCTGGGCCCTCGATCGCGCCCTCCCGGGCGCCGCCCGCTACCTCCTCCTCGACCGCGCGACCGCCGCGGCCCGCGAGGCGAAGGGCTTCCACGATGGGCCCTGGTGGTACTACCCCCCCGTCCTCGTGGGCGGCTTCTTCCCCTGGGTCCTCCTCCTCCCCGAGGTCGTGCGTCGCTGGAAGGCGGCGCCGCCGCAGGAGCGGGCCTCCCGCTGGCTCCTCGCCGCGTGGGTCGTGGTGCCGCTGGTCCTCTTCTCTCTCTCTCCCTCCAAGCTCGTCCCGTACGTCCTCCCGATGTTTCCCGCCCTCGCCATCCTCGCGGCGTGGGGCGCGGGGGAGGAGGGGAGCGGCGGGCGCAGGGTCGCGGTCTCGATCGCCGTCCTCACGGCCCTGATCGGCGTGGCCGCCCTCGTCTGCTCCGAGAAGGACCTCGTGAAGGCGCACCTGTCGGACGCGGCCCGCGCGCCCGTGGCCATCCCCGCGTTCCTGGCGGCCGCGGTCGCCCTCGGCGCCGCGGTCATCGCGCGCTCCGCGGGGCGGCACGTCGCGACGGCCGCCTCCGTGGTCGTCCTGACCGCCGGGCTCGCCTGGGGCGCAGCGGGCGTCGCCGACGACCAGTTCGCCTCGAAGCGGATCGCCGAGCGCCTCGCCCGCGAGGCCCGCCCCGGAGACCGGATCGTCTTCTACAAGTGCGACCCGTCCGGAGTCCCGTTCTACACGGGGCTTCGGGGCATCCACATCGAATACGTGAAGCTGAAGGCGCCCGCCGGACTGGCCGATAATGAAGAGGAGGCCCGCTACTGGAATCGGGAGGACCCCGAAGAACTCCGCGCGCTCCTGGCCGAGCGCCCGCGGGTCCTCGGGGTGGCCAAGGTCCGCGACTACGAGCGGGCCGTGCGTGAGGGGGTGCCGGTGCGGGAGGTCGCGCGCACGGCGCGGCAGGTCCTCTTCACCGGGATCGAACCCGCGGAAGCGGGGGGAAGGTAGGCGGGATGGCGTCGGATACGGTAGGGTGGATCCGCGGGAAGGTCGTTCGGACCCCGCTCGTACCGGTCGCCGCGCTGGGGCTCCTCGCGGCCTTCGTCTTCGTCTGGCGCCTCGGCGATCGAGACCTCTGGGCCCCGGACGAGACCCGTAACGCACAGGTCGCCCGCGAGATGGTCGCCGAGGGGGCCTGGGGTGTTCCCTCGCTCAATGGCGCAGCCTGGACCGCCCAGCCGCCGCTCCACGCCTGGTGCATGGCGGCCGCCTGCGTGATCACGGGAGGCGACAACGAGGTGAGCGTGCGCCTGCCCGGCGCCGTCTTCGCGGGACTGACCGTCCTCGTCTTCTTCCTCGTCGGGAAGCGGGTCTTTGGGCCGCGAGCCTCGATCCTCGCCGGCGCCGTTTTTGCCACCGCGATCGGCGCCATCGGGGGAGCCCGCGTCGCCGTCCCCGACATGACCCTGACGTTCTTCCTGACCCTCTCGATGCTCTCGCTCCTCAGGGCCCACCGCGACGGCTCGGCCTGGTGGTTCGTCTCCGCCGCGATCGGCGTTGGCGGGGGGATGCTCGCCGGCGGGGTCGCCGGGGCGCTCATCCCGATCGCCGCCGTCTCCCTTCACGCCGCCTCGACCCGTCGCGCGACGCCGCGCTTCGCCCTCGGCTCCGTCCTTGCGACGGTCGCCGGCGCCGCCCTCTGCCTCGGCGTGCTAGCCCTCACCTCCCGCGGGACGGCCGAGCTGCCGCGGCTGATCGCGGCGCAGGTGGCCTGCTTCGCGCGGCTCGAGGAGGGGATCGCCCTCCACTTCCTCTGGGTCGTCCCGATTGCGCTGCTGCCGTGGGTCTTCTTTCTGCCCGGGGCGATCGCCCAGTTCGCGAAGGACCCCGAGGCGCGCCGCGGGACGCCTGGCTACCTCTTCGCCTGGGGCGTCGCGGCGCTGGTGTGGGCGTGCCTCTTCGGCGGGAAGAACTTCCTCCTCGCGCTGGCCGCGCTGCCGCCCGCCGCGGCGCTCGTCGGCCTCTTCTGGGGGTACTGCCTCTCCGTCGACACGACCGAGCGGCTCCGCTACCGCGTGGGTCTGCCGTTCCTCGCCTTCGTCCTCGCCCTCCCCGTCACGGGCTTCGTCCTCTACGGCCAGACGCGCGAGGCGTTCCCCCAGTTCGGCGGGGTCGCGATGGGGTACGGATCGGCGCTGATCTTCCTCGCGAGCGTCCTCGTGATCTTCATCTTCTGGAGGCAGACCTTCTGCCGTTTCGCGAGCGTGGGCGTCTC
>CAZYRM010000311.1:0-5902 GCA_964649705.1 uncultured Planctomycetia bacterium | reverse complement strand
CTGGCGCGCGGGCGGGAGATGCTCCGCGAGGCGCTCAGGCCCCACCTCGGGGAGGGGGGGAGATGACGTGCCGGGAGTGCCTCGACCGGCTCTCGCCCTACCACGATCGCGCGCTCGGACCGGAAGAGGCCTCGGCCGTCTCGGCGCACCTGGCCTCCTGCGCGGCGTGCGGGAGGGAGTGGGAGGCGTACGGACGGGCGATGCGGGCGCTCGACGGGCCGCCCCCGGAGCCGCCCGGACTGGCGTCGCGCGTGGACGATGCGTGGCGGAGCGCGGGGCGCACGCGCGGGTCGCGCGGGTGGCTGCTCGCGCTCGTCGTGTACGCACTGACGACGATCGGGGCGGTGATCGTCCTGCGCTCTTGCTGAGCGGCCCGGTCCCCGGTAGAAAGGACGGTGCTATGTCGATCATACGCCTGAACGGAGCCGGGCAACCCGACTTCGAGACAGATCCCTCGCGAGGCGGGGTCGCGGAACTCTCGCCGATGTGGAACGTCGTGCTCCTGAACGACGACGATCACACCTACGAGTACGTCATCAGGATGCTCGGGGCCCTCTTCCACCATTCGCGCGAGCAGGCCTACGCGATGGCGAAGGAGGTGGACACGACGGGGCGGGTCATCGTGCTGACGACGGGCAAGGAGCAGGCGGAGTTCAAGCGGGATCAGATCCACGCCTACGGGAAGGACGACTTGATCGAGCGGTGCGCGGGATCGATGTCGGCGATCATCGAACAGGCGACTTAGCGGCAGAAGTCCCAAGTCCCAATGACCAACTTTCACCGAAGGCTCAAGTTCTGAAGACCCAAGAGGCGGAAACCTCCCGCTTGGGACTTTAAAACCTGGGCCTTCGTTGAAAATTGCTCATTGGGACTTGGGACTTCGAGCCGCGTCAGCCTATTCTGCCGGCGGCGCCGCCTTTCCCTCGCCGCCATCCGATTCCAGGGCCGCGCCCAGTCCGCTCCGGGTCTTGCCTGTCCGCTTCTTGCCGCGACGACGGCCCGTCGTCTTGCGGTGGAAGCCGACGCCGATCTCCTCTTCCTCCTCGGCGGGAGGGGCAGCGACCTCGGGTGCCGGGGGCGCGGCCGCGGGCTCCATCGGCGGCGCCTCGACGCGAGGCAGTTCGGGGGCGGGACGCCCGCGCATCGGGCGCTCCTCCTCGTGACGGACCTCCTCGACGGGCGGCGCCTCCCTCACCTCGTCGCGGCGGGGGGCCTCCTCCTCGCGAGGCGCCATCGGAGGCCGCTCCTCGCGGGGCTCCATCGGGGGCCGATCCTCGCGGGGCTGCATGGGCGGCCGCTCGTCGCGGCGGAGCGGCTCACGGCCGCCGCGGCGGAACCCGCCACGGCCCCCGCGGCCTCCCTCGAAGCCGCGCGGCGCGCGGTCCTCGCCGCCGAACCCGCGGTCCGCGGCCGGCTCGGCACCCTCGCGGCCCTGGACGGGGCGTTCCGGCTCCATCCGAGGCTCGTCCTCGCGACCCTGAACCGGCGGCGCCTGGTCGGCGCGCTCCTCCTCACGGGGGAACCCGCCGCGGCCCTCCTCGGAGGGGAACCCGCCCTGGCCCTCGTCACGACGGAACCCGCCGCGACCCTCGTCGCGACGGAACCCGCCCCGACCCTCGTCGCGACGGAACCCGCCGCGGCCCTCGTCGCGGCGGAACCCGCCCTGGCCCTCGTCGCGACGGAACCCGCCCCGCGGCTCGTCCCGACGCGGCTCGACCGGAGCGTCATCCCGACGCGGTTCGACAGGGGCCTGGTCCCGGCGGACCTCGCCGCGACCCTCGTCGCGACCGTACCCGCCGCGGCCCTCGTCACGGCGGGGCTCCATGGGCCGCTCATCGCGGCGATACCCGCCCCGACCCTCGTCCCGACGGAACCCGCCCTGGCCCTGGTCGCGACGGAACCCGCCCTGGCCCTCCTCGCGGCGGAACCCGGGGCGCGGCTCGTCCCGACGGAAGCCCCCACGGCCCTCCTCGCGGCCCCCGCGCGGCGGCCCCTCGGGCTCCCAGCCGTTCTGGTCCTCGTCCCGCGGGGCCTGACGGGGAGCGTCCCCGACGTTCCCGGCGTTCCCGTACGGCGCGTACCCGCCCTCGCGGGGCGCGCGATCCCGATCGCCGTAGCCTCCCGGTCCGCGTCCGTCCATCGGACGGCGCCGCCCGCGCCCGCCCCGACGGCGGCGGCGGGGACCCCGGTCGTCGCCGAACCCGCGGTCCTGGCGCTCCGGGGGCTGGGCACCGCCCTCGAAGGCGAGGTCGCCGCGGTCGCGGCCCTCGTCCCGACGCGGCGGCTCCTGGGCGTCGAACTCCTCCTCGACGGCCCACTCGTCGTCCTGGGAACCCTGGGGCCGGCCCGGACGGGGCGCGTCGCCCCGCCCGCGGAACCCGCGCCCCTCGTCGGGTCCGCGCATCGCGCGGCCTTCCTCGGGTCCGCGCATCCCACGCCCTTCCTCGGGTCCGCGCACCGCGCGGCCCTCCTCGGGTCCGCGCACCCCGCGGCCTTCCTCGGGTCCGCGCACCCCGCGGCCTTCCTCCGCGCCGCGCCCCCCGCGCGCCTCGTCGCGACGGCGCCAGCCGTCACGGCCGCGACCCAAGCCGCGCTGCCCGCGCCCCTCGTCCCGACGGAACCCTCCGCGGCCCTCGTCGCCGCGCATCCCGCGGCCCTCCTCCTGGCCACGTCCCCCACGGCCCTGGTCGAAGCCGCCCGGCGCGCGGCCCTGGTCGGAGCCGCCCGGCGCGCGGCCCTGGTCGAAGCCGCCCGGCGCGCGGCCCTGGTCGAAGCCGCCCGGCGCGCGGCCCTGGTCGAAGCCGGCCGGCGCGCGGTCCTGCTCCACGCCGCGCGGGCCGCGGTCGTCGCGGTCGCGTCCGAACCTCTCCTGGCCGCGTCCGCCGCGGAACTCGTCGCCGGCATCGTGGCGCACCGGCCCCGGGGCCCCCTCGACGGGCTGGGCCGGCTCCTCCTGCCGCGGCATCGGCTGTCTCGGCTCCTCCACCGGCCGACGGACCTGGCGGCGGCCGTGGAACCCCGCCTCGGGGCGCCGGTGCGGCCGCGGCGTGAGCCTTGCGCGCCACTCGTCCCGCCCGCCCTCCGCGCCCGGCGCGGTCGCGGCGCGCTCCTCGTACCTGGAGGCGTCCTCCTCGAAGTCGGGCTCCATCTGACGGCTCGACGCCGGGAGGGGCTCCTCGACCTCCCCCTCGCGCGGCTCGATCGGGAGCGACCACTCGTTCGGCTCGGGGGAGCGCTCCTCGAGGACGCCCTGCTCCTCGCCCGCGGGCTCCTCGGCCAGCTCCTCCGTCGGCTCGACGGGGGTCGGCGGCTCCGGAGGCGGCGGGAGCGGCTTGAAGTTCATCTCCTCCAGCGGGACCTCGGTGCCGCCGTGGAGGACGCAGAGGACCTCGTGGCGATCGACGGCCATCTCGCGGTCCCCGAGGACGGTCACGGCCTTGTCGGCCTTCTTCTCCACCTCCTCGATGTCGAGGCGCTTCACGTTCACGATGTAGTGGGCGACATCCTGGTTGCAGAAGACCTTGAGGCCGGTCACCTCGCGACGCGGGAGGGTGAAGCGGATCTGGCGCAGGAGGCCGAGCGCGACGGACTCGACCGTCTTGACGTACCCGCTCCCCTTGCACTGCCCGCACGCCTCGTAGGAGAGGAGGCGGATCCCCGCGTGGATCTTCTGGCGGGCCATCTCGACGAGGCCGAGCCGCGACGTCCTGAGGATCGTCGCCTGGGCGCGGTCCCGGCGGATGGCGTTCCGGAGGATCTGCTCGACGTTCCGGCGGTGGCGCGGGTCGCGCATGTCGATGAAGTCCACGACGATCTGCCCGCCGAGGTCGCGGAGGCGGAGCTGCCGGGCGATCTCGGCCGCGGCCTCCATGTTCGTGCGGTAGGCCATCTCCTCGGGGGAGGTTTCGCGCGTGAACTTCCCGCTGTTCACGTCGATGGAGACGAGGGCCTCGGTCGGCTCGATGACGATCGTGCCGCCGCTCTTCAGGTTCACGCGCCGCTCGTAGATCTGCTCGATCTGCGACTCCACGTTGTAGCGGTGGAAGAGCGGCTCCGTCTCGTCGTAGAACTTCACCCGGCCGACGTACTTCGGCATCAGGGTCTCGAAGAACTCGAGGACCCGGTTGTGCACGCCCGCCTGGTCGACCGTGATCTCGGCGACCTCGGGGCCGAACATGTCGCGGATGGTGCGGATGACGAGGTCGCTTTCCTGGTAGATCGCGGAGGGGACGCCGGCGGTCTTGGCCTTGCGGGCGATGGCGCTCCAGACGCGCGTCAGGTACTCGAGGTCGCGCTGGAGGTCGTTCCCGGTGCGGTCCGCTCCGGCCGTACGGATGATGTAGCCGAGTCCCTCGGGGGGATGGAGGTCCATGAGGAGGCGCTTCAGGCCCTCGCGCTCGGCGGGGTCGCTGATGCGTTTGGAGACGGCGACGCGGGGGGTGCGCGGAGTCAGGACCAGGTAGCGCCCCGGCAGGCTGATGTCCATGCTGACGGAGGGGCCCTTCGCGTCGACGGAGTCGCGGATGACCTGGACGAGGACCTCCTGGCCGCTCTCGGCGAGGTTCGCGATCTGGCGGGCCTCGCCCATGGGGCGGTGCTCGCGGCCCTGCTCGTCGTAGGTGATCGGGCCGGGGATCTCGCTGGCATGGAGGAAGGCGTTCTTGTCGATCCCGATGTCCACGAAGGCGGCCTGGAGGCCGGGGTGGACGTTCAACACCTTACCCTTGTAGATGTTGCCGACGAGCGTCTCCTTGGACTCGCGCTCGACGTAGTACTCCTGGAGGATGCCGTCGTCGAGGACCGCGATGCGGACCTCCTCGGACTCGAGGGCGTTGATGAGCATGCGCCGTGACATGGAGGGTCCTTGCGAATGGGGATCGAAAGGGGAAGCGCGCGAACTACTTCCGCTCGACGATCCGCGTTTCCAGCTTCCGGACCGGGAACCGCCCCGGTTCGGGTTCCTTGACCACGCCGAGGGCGAGCAAGACCTCTTCGGGCCTCGCTGTGCCGTTCGGGGTCACCTTGAGCCGCGCCCGGACCCGCCCTTCGAGCGCCGTCAGCTCGAGCAGGTACGGACGCACGTCGACCTCCCGCGTCCCGTTCGGTGTCCTTCGCACGACCACCGCCTCTCGGCGGGCCAGGAGGGCGTCTGCTTCCTCCTGTGTGACGGGCGGCGCGTCCGCGAGGCCGATTTCGTAGACGACCGATACCACCTCAGAGCGGCTCCGGGGGGGAAGGACCTCGACCCTGACGATCGGGAGGTCCTCGGGGAGGGCCTCGGACAGGCGCCTCGCCAGCTCCTCCGGCGGAACCCACTCGGAGAGGTCGATCTCGACGACCTCGTCTTCGGACTCGACGCCGAGCCCCAGGGCGAGCGGGTAGGACAGGCGCGGGTGCGGGTTGAATCCCTCGGTAAAGGACACCGGCAGCGCCGCGCGACGCACCGCCTTCACGAGGGTTCCCATCAAGTCGTGATGGGACAGGAAGCGGAGCCGATTTCGTTTACCGAAACGGATCCGGAACGAGTAGCGCTTCATGGAGAACGAGGGATGGTACGGGGAGAATTCTCAATTGTCAATGTCCAAGTCTCAACGAAGGCTCAAGGGGGGAAGGGACAAGGAGGAAGGAAGGCCCAAGGAAGGCTGAAGGAGGGGGAATCGAGCGGCTCTTCGTTCGAGGAGAGGGGCGGAGGGGGCGGAGGACCAAATGAAAAGGGCGCCTCCAGCGAGTTGGAAGCGCCCTCTTCGGAAAGCTGTGGCTTGGGACCGTTACGCGCCGAAGTCGTTGTTCTCCGGAGGAGGCGTCGGCGGCGCGCCATGCGAGCAGGCAACCGCGGGAGCCGCGAAGACCACAGCCAGAACCACCAGCCAGAGGAGCTTCTTCATCGTTCTACCCTCAAACC
>CAZYRM010000310.1:0-5920 GCA_964649705.1 uncultured Planctomycetia bacterium | reverse complement strand
GCGAGTCTGTCGTGGCTTCGTTCGTCCACGCCGAAACAACTGCGCGCGCCGCGCAACTGTTGAGCGATAGGGATCCAGTGGACAGGCTCCAGTGTGCCCTCCAAGGCAGCATGGCCCGCAAACCCGCATGGACGGCCTGGAACCTCCCTGGGACCTGGCCACCAGGGGCTGGGATCTTCGCAAGGAGAGAGACCTCCCGATCGCGGATTCGGCGCCGCGTGTCACTCGTTCGACTCGAGGAGGTCGTCGAGGGCGGCCTCCGCGCGCGGGGCGACGGGGGCCTCCTTCCCGCGACTCGGCGGCCGGGCCGTCCTCGGGTGGTCGCCGCGGCGGGAGGGACCGCCGGCTCGTGAGGACCGCACAACGCTACCCGAGCGCGTGGTGGATTCGTTAGAATCGCCGTACCGCCGCGCTCTGGAAGCGCCCCCCCGATGTCCGTCCGTCCCCAGGCAGACCTCCGAATCGGTACGCTCGCGATCCGACGGCGTTGGATCACGCCGGAGCAGCTCGAGGAGTGCCTCGTGGAGTCCTCCCGCCCCCAGCACGCGCCGGGCAATCCTGCCCCGCTCGCGGCCGTCCTCCTCCGGAAGGGATACCTATCGACCGTGCACATCGACGCCCTCCCCTCCGAATCGGCCGATCCCCTGGCCGGGACGGACGGCGCGGGCGAGGCGCCCTTCTGCGAACGCCTCCTCGCCGGGGGAGTCGCCACGGGCGGGCAGGTCGAGGACGCCCGAGGCCTCCAGGCCCGACTCGCCGCGTTGGGATTCCCCGTCCACGTCGGAGACATCCTCATCGGCCGGGGCGTCCTCTCCGAGGCGCAGGCGAGGGACGCCCTCCAGCCGCCGCGCCGCGAGCCGGCGATGGTTGAGCCTACCGTCGTCCGTTCGGAGATGGCCCCCTCGCGTCGACCCACACGGGCGCTCTCCGCCCCGGAGCAGGGGGGAACGCCCTTCGGCCGGTACCGCCTCCTCAAGGAACTGGGTCGCGGCGGGATGGGAGTGGTCTACAAGGCGTGGGACCCCGACCTGAATCGCGCCGTCGCGCTGAAGATGCTCCTCTCCGAGAGTGCGGAGCCCGAGGACGTCGAGCGCTTCCTCCGCGAGGCGCGCGCCGTCGCGCGGCTCCGCCATCCAGGGGTCGTGCCCGTGCACGACGTCGGAACCTGGGAGGGGCGCAACTACTTCACCATGGGCTACATCCAGGGCCAGAACCTCGAGACCGCACGCCTGAAGCTCCCCCTGCGGCGCTTCCTCGAGGTCCTTCACGAGGTGGCCTGCGCGCTGCACGCCGCCCACCTTTCGGGCGTGGTCCACCGGGACGTGAAGCCCGCCAACATCCTCCTCGACGGCGCCGGGAAGGCCTTCGTGACCGACTTCGGACTCGTCAAGGAGATCCGAAGGGGCGGCCCCAGGCTGACCGTCTCGGGCGTCGTGATGGGCACTCCCCATTACATGTCTCCCGAGCAGGCCGAGGGGCGGAGCGGCGCGATCTCCCCACGAAGCGACGTGTGGAGCCTGGGCGTGATGCTCTACGAGCACCTCGCCGGCAGGCCGCCGTTCGAGGGGGCCGGGCTGTTCGAAATCCTCGAGGCGATCGGGAAGAAGGACCCCGACCCGCCGTCGCGCGTCGCGGCCCGTCGCCGCGGAGGCCCTCCGGTGCACCGCGACATCGAGACGATCTGCATGAAGTGCATCGAAAAGCGCCCCTCCCGCAGGTTCGCGAGCGCCCGCGAGGTGGCCGAGGACCTGCGCCGGTTCCTGGACGGGGAGCCGATCCGCGCCCGTCCGCCCGGCGCGGTCGAGCGCGCGCGACGCTGGCTCCACGGGAATCCCCGCTTCCTGGCCGCGTCGGCCTGCATCGTCGTCGCAGCCGCGACGCTCTTCATGGTCCGAACCCGCGAGGAGGGGCTGCAAGCGGAGCTGGAGAGTCTGCGCGCGCGCCTGGCCGCCACGACGGACCCCGCCCTCCGTCGGGAGATCGAGCAGCGGATCGCGGAGAGGACCGGCGAGTCGCCCGCGCCGGCGGCCGCCACGCAGGATCCTCCCCCGACGCCTCCCGAGGAGACTGACCCCCTCGTGTTCGACTCCCCGACGGCCGCCGCGCACGGATCGGCATGGCCCGCGGTCGAGTCCAAGGTCCGTGCGCTCGCCGCGGGCCGCAAGTTCGGGGAGGCGCTCGCGGAGCTCGATCGGTTCCTGCCGACGGGCGACGGGGATCGCCAGTCCGCCGACGCGGCACGGAAGAGGGTCATGGAGGACGCGGAATCCGCATTCGCGGCGATCGATCAGGAGGCCCGGCGCCTCGCCGCGGAGGGACGGTACGGCGAGGCCCTCCGCGCCTACGAGCCCGTGGACGGGTTCGGCGTCGCGGCGCTCTCCGAGCGGGCGCGGAAGGCCGCGGACGGGATCGAGTCGTCGGCGAGGGATGCGTCGCGGGCCGCCGCTGTCCCCGCGCTGCGGATGCTCAGCGAGCGCGTCGTCGCCCTGTGCCTGGACCGCCAGTATGAGGACGCCGCCGGACAGGTCGAGAACGCAAGGGCGGACCTGCCGACGGCCGCCGCGGAGATCGATGCGCTCGCGCTCGTCGTCCAGGAGGTCCGGGCGTTCGACGGATGGGTCCGTCGCGGAGCCGAGGACTCCCCAGGACAGACGGTGGAGACCCACATGGGACGCGGGGAGATCCGCGACGCGGGCGAGTCGGGCCTCGTCGTCTGGATCCCGACGTCGAAGGCGGAGCTCTCCGTGGCCTACGCCAGCCTGGATGCGTCCGTCGCGATCCGACTGGCGCGAACCGGCGGCGCCGGCCGCGAGGCGCTGGGTCTCCATTGGCTGTTCGCCGGGAAGCGCGAGGAGGCGCGCAGGGAGTGGGCGGCCTCCGCGCGCCGAGCCGACCTCGACGCGCTCGTCGGGATCGTCGAGGCCGTCGCGCTCCGTCGGGAGGCCGAGGAGGCCCTTTCGTCCCTCCGGAGGTCGGCGGAGAAGAAGGACTGGCGGAAGTGCCGCGAGATCCTCGCGCGCCGCGAACGGTATGACGCCACCCCGTCGTGGACGGAGGCCGCCTCGCAGATCGACGCGATCGTCGAACAGTCGGCGGAGGTCCTGGAGGACCCGCTGTATGCGGTTCGCCCGAAGACCATCGGCTCGGCGCTGGAGTGGACCTACGACTTCTCGAGCGAGGCGCAGCTCCGCGACTGGCGAGTCTATCCGGAGTGCCTGTGGGTCGATCCCGTCACCTCTCGCCCGACGGGGTTCGGCCTTCGACACGGGCCGAAGGGCTGCCTTGCCCGCAACGCGAGAGTCGAGTTCCTCGCGGCGCTGGAGGGGGAGTGCCGCCTCGCCGTGGATGTGACGCCGTCGGAGCCGGGGCAGATGCCCGTGCTCCGCCTGTACCTGGGCGGCTACGTGTGGGAGTGGAGGGAGGGGGCCGAGATCGTGCTCTTCACCCCCTCGTGGGTCCGGGTTGCCGCGGCGGCCGCGCCGAGGATCGACAAGGGCCGCACGGTCCGGCTGGAGCTCCTCCTCGGGGCGAAGGGGATTCGCGCGCTGGTCGACGGCAAGGAGCAGATCCGCGCCGACGTGACGGAGGCGGCGCAGAGGTGCGCGCCCGTCGTGGCGTCGACGTCCAACACGGCGTTCCTCCTCGGTCGCGTGGCGGTGCGCGGGACTCCATGCCCCGCGTGGCTCACGGCCGAGCGGAGGCGTCGAGGGCTCCTCGGCGAGGTCGGGAAGCGATACGCCCTGGGCGCGGAGGAGGCTCTCTGGGACGGGGGCGCGATCGAGAAGTTCCAGACGGATGGGCCGGCGAAGTGGACGGCGACGGACGGCGCGCTTCGTGCGGTCCCAGGGGGCGGGCCCGAGGAGTACGCGCAGCTCGTGGGGCCCGAGTACCGCAACTTCCGCCTGAGGTTCCGCTATCTCACCGAGGACACGCGCTACGTGGAGCTCTCGCTGCGCCTGGGCGCGGTCCCGGTCAACTTCTACCTGCCGGTCGATCGGCCCGGGACATGGCGGGACGTGGAGGTCGTCGCGGCCGAGGATGCGGTCCGATGCGTGCTGGATGGAGGCCTCCAGCTTCGGGGGCACGCCGTACCGGATGTCGGGCGGCGAGGGGCGCTCCGCATCACGGTGAGGGACGGCCCGCTCTCGCTGCGGGAGATGCGCGTCCAGGAGATCCGGGACGTCCCGCGCCTGAGGGAGTGGACCACCCTGATCGAGGCGGGGACCGTCAAGGGAGTGAGCCTCGGCAAGGGCTGGACGGCGCAGGACGGAAGTCCCCGTGGAACGGGGGAGGCGGCCACCTCGGATGCGTACGGCGACGTGGAGGCCATCCTGCGGATTGACGGACCCGCGGACGCGTCGATCCGTCTATCGATGCGCGGCGCGCAGATCGCGTCCTGCAGGCTCCCCACGGACGGCCTGCACGCGATCCACGTCATCGCGAAGGAGGGGAGCTTCGAGGTGACGATGGACGATGCGCCGATCGCCCATGGGGCGCTGAAGGGCGGCGAGGGGCCGATCGAGGTTGATGTCGGCACGAAGGTCGTGACGATCGTCGCCTTCCGCGTTCGCCCGCCCGAGTAGGGAGCGCCCTCGCTCGCCGACGCGCGCTGTGAACTGATCCGAGGTTGGGGAATGGCTGAAGCGAGGTTCAGGTTTACATGTCCGTCGTGCTCGGCGAGTCTCGCGCTCTCGGAGGAGTTCGTCGGCGGCGAGATCCGCTGCCCGAAGTGCGGTGCGACCTCGGTCGCGCCGGTCCTGGTGGAGATGGAACTGCCGGGCCCGACGGAGGCCGAGGCGACCGCCCCGAGCACGAAGTCGCGCCCATGCCCGGCGTGCGGCGAGCCGTACAGCGCGTTCGCGCCGAGGTGCCCTCATTGCGACGAGTGGTTCGACGAGGCTGTCCGAAGAAGGGATGGCATCGAGCCGGCGGAGTGCATCCCGGACGACGACGAGTACCTGACGTCCTGGGACTGGCTGTTCGGGATCATGTTGGTCAAAATCGGCTTCGTCCTTTCGGTGGTCTACCTCTGCCAGGGCAGGCCGAAGTGGAAGAAGCTCCTCGTGCTCTCCGTCGCCTTCGGGTTCCTGTGGGGCTACCTCTACTCCGCCGCGCGCCGTGAGAGGTGGTAGGCGCACAAACCGACTCGCGTTCGCGCTGAGCCCGCGCGTCTCAGTCGGCGGAGCGGCGGCCCGTCGTCGACAGGTTGCCGTTGTCGACGCGCGAGGGTGAAGATAGGATCGCCCCATGTCGCCGTGCGAAGCACTTGCGGTCGTGGTCCTCGGGGTTTGCGAAGGATGAGTGAGAGCATGGGGAAGCCGAAGGCCAAATCAGGCGCCAGTGAGGCCGGGCCGGTGAAACTCCTGTCAGGCGGCAATCCGCAAATCGCGAAGGCCGACGGCGACGCGCCCGTGCAGGCGTACATCGCCGCGATGCCGGGCTGGAAGCGCGACTTGGGAAGGCGCCTCGACGCGCTCATCGCGCGCCACGTGCCCAACGTGCGCAGGGCCGTGAGGTGGAACTCGCCGTTCTACGGCATCGAGGGCGAGGGCTGGTTCCTGTCGTTCCACGTCTTCACCCGCTACGTCAAGGTGTCCTTCTTCCGAGGCGCGTCGCTGCGGCCCGTTCCACCCGGAGGCACGGGCAAGGACGCGCGCTGGATCGACATCGGCGAGGACGGAATCGACGAGACGCAGATGGCGACGTGGGTGAAGCAGGCGGCCGCGCTGCCCGGCTGGGGCGTGTAGCCGACCGTCCGGACGCCTGTCTCGGCTCGCCGACGGAGGCGTTGCCAGGCACCCGCTGATCGACCACGCGGATGCCGCGGGGTCCCTCGTCGACGTCAGCGGCGCGCCCAGACGGGGACCGGGCGGCCGATGTTGTGCCCGACCGGCGTGAGATGGATGTCCGTGCGGCTGCC
>CAZYRM010000309.1:0-5941 GCA_964649705.1 uncultured Planctomycetia bacterium | reverse complement strand
GGGCGCCACGCTCGCGAAGGCCTGGGCCGAGTGGCCCTGGAGGAAGGTGACCCAGTCGATCGAGATCGTGGCCCGCGCGGTCGCCCACGCCCACCTCCAGGGAGTCATCCACCGCGACCTGAAGCCCGCAAACGTCATGATCGCGGCGAACGGCGAGGTCAAGGTGCTCGACCTCGGTCTCGCGCGGGTCGAGGGGGGCCAGACGCTCACCGGCTCCGGCGACTCGCTCGGGACGCCCGCGTACATGGCCCCGGAGCAGGTCCAGGGAAAGCGCGCCACGGCGTCCGCTGACATCTGGGCGCTCGGCGTCATGCTCTACGAGGGGCTGACCGGCGAGCTGCCGTTCGGGTCGGAGGCGGTCGGCGAGGTCTTCACGAAGATCCTGAACGACGACCCGGTCCCCCCGCGGGCCCTGAATCCTCGCGTCCCATGGGAGCTGGAGGTCCTCTGCCTGAAGGCGTTGGAGAAGCGGCCCGAGGCGCGGTTCGCCTCCGCCGCCGACCTCGCCGACGAGCTGAAGCGGTGGCTGGACGGCGAGTCGATCCGCGCGCGCCCCGCGTCCTGGGCCTCCCTCGTCGCGAGGCGGATCCGCCGGCACAAGGCGGTCTCGATCCTGACCGCGATCCTCGTCCTCGGCCTGGCGGAGTGGGGGGCGGAGGTGGCCTGGAGGGAGATTCGGTTCCGCCGCGCCCTCGCGGAGGGGACGGAGGCGTCGCTCAAGGAGGCGGTCCGCCTCGACCCCGACAGCGCGGAGGCGGAGCGCGGGCTCCGCCGCCTGGAGGCGGAGGGCCTCGTGGCCTTTGCCGATGGGAGGGCCGCGGAGCTGGACGAGGTCCACGCGCGGCTGGTCGAGAGGAAGTCCGCCGAAACGGAACTCGAGGGGACGGCCGCGCGCCTGGATGCGGAGAGCGAGGTCGCGCGCGAGCGGCTGAGGTTGGAGGACTTGTTCTTCCGAGCGGAGTCTTCGTACGCGGAGGCCCTCGCGACCGATCCGGGCAACCTCAGGGCCCGCCAGTCGCTGGCGCGCCTCTATTCCCTCAGGTACCTGGACGCGGAGGATGCCGGGGACGTCGTCGGCCAGGCGGCCTTCGCCGACAAGGTGAGACTGTACGACTCGCTCCAGCGCTACGTCCCCCTGCTCTCGGGGAGGGGGCGAGTGTCGATCCGGACAACTCCGCCCGGTGCGCAGGTGACGATCTCGCGCTACGTTCCGATCGCGGGAGAGGGGCGGGTGGAGGTTCGGGAGGAGATGCCGCTCGGCGTCTCGCCGATCGTGGACGTCCCGGTGGACCGAGGGAGCTTCCTGCTGCGCATCGTCTCTCCTGGGAAGAGGGAGACGCGTGTGCCGGTCCTCGTGGAGCGGGACAAGGCGCTCACGCTCGTGGTTCCGCTCTACTCGGAGGAGGAGATTGGCGCGGGGTTCGTGTACGTGCCTCCGGGCCCATTCGTCCTGGGAGGCGACCCGCGTGCGTACGGCTCGTACCCGAGGCGCACGGCCGTGCTGGAGGGCTTCTTCGTGTCCCGCTGCGAGGTCACGACCAGCGAGTACGCGGCGTATCTCGAGGAGCTGTGGACGAGGGACCCGAAGGAGGCGGCCGCGCGGGTGCCTCGCAGGAAGGACGAGACACTCTGGACGATCCACGCTGGAGAAGTGGGCCTCGGCGTGACGCAGCCGGACTGGCCGGTCGCGTGCGTGACGTGGCACGACGCCAAGGCATACTGCGCGTGGAGGACGTCGCGCGAGACGGGCTGGGAGGTTCGCCTCCCGACGGAGCTGGAGTGGGAGAAAGCGGCGCGGGGGGCGGACGGGAGGGCCTTCCCGTGGGGGGACGGGTTCGAGTGGTCGTACTGCCGCGGGGCGGCCCCTGGGGCGGGTCCGGGCCTCCCCTTCGCGGCGGGGACGTGCGCGCGCGACGAGAGCCCCTACGGTGCGATGGACATGGCGGGCAGCGTGTTCGAGTGGTGCGGCGACCTGTTCGACGCGGTTCGGGGATATCCGAACCTCAGGGGCGGGTCGTGGGTGCAGTCGAACCCGCAGGACTTCCGCGCGGCGAGCCACGGCGGGATGGAGCCCGAGCTCCGCTTCGAGGGGTGCGGCTTCCGCGTGGTGAAGGTGCCGAAGGCGGCCCGATAGCGATTGCGCCACGTCGTCCAAAGGCGGCTCCAGTCCCCGCGACCTGATCCCGATCGTGTGGGGGGCGGTACTCAGCGCTCGTACATGCGTGCCGCGGAGGTGAACCCGTCAACGTCCTGGGCGGCCTTGCCGGGGAAGAGCTCCACGCGCAGTCTCCGCGCGTCGACGAGCTGGACCAGCATCACCCCCACGACCCGCCCGTCCGAGCCGGCGAACGGGTCCGATCCGCTCGGACGCACCGCCATCGTCAGCTCGATCCTAACCTCCCCGCTCTCCACCCCCACCCCTGACGGGTCCGGCGCGTCCCCCTTCACCCCGAACTGCATCGGCTTCCCCTCCCAGTCGCCGATCGCGATGAACAGGCGGTCCGTCGCGATGTAGTGGCGGCCGATGTGAAGGTGCCCGATCCAGTACCCGCGTGGGTCCCTCTTTCCCGCGTAGAGGCCCGTCCCCTCCAAGAACCACCCGCCCTGCAGCTTGCCGTCCACGTCGCAAGCGACCTCGCCCCCGCGCGGCTCCGCCGTTCGCGCGTCGCGGGCCAGGATCTCTCCGCGGAGCGGATCGTCGTAGAGCCCGAATGGGTCGACGCAGAAGAGCCTCCACGCCTCGCTGGTCGCGTAGTCCTCCGCGTGCGCGAAGCCCTTCGCCTCCGACGAGAGGTCGACCGCGCCGAAGTCGAGCCCGCGGTTCCCCCCCATCCGCCCGACGACCTGGCCCGCTTTCACCGGGATTCGCACCTGGGCGGTGCCTCCCTCCTCCATCGGGCCGACCACCTCCGCGAGGTCCGGCTCGATCACGCGGATGAGGTCGATGTACGTGTAGGAGGTCCGGCTGTGCTCGAACACGAGGCGCCAGTCGTCGTACTCGCGGGCCTTCTCCGTGCTCCCCGCCAGCGCGACGCGGTGCTGCACTTGGACCAGGAACCCGTCCGCCGGGGCGTGGACCGCGTAGCGGCCCTTCGGCGTGTCCGCGTCCTTCGCGCGAATCCCCGCGTGGCTCGAGGGCAGGACGTGGCCTCCGACCTGTACGCCCATCGGGTGGACCTCCCCGAGGTCCGCGATGTCGAGCGGGAAGCGCGTCAATCGGACCGTGCCGTCCCCTACGGCCCTTCCCCCGCTCCACATCGCGCGCAATTCGGAGCGCGCCTTGTCGAGGGCGGACGTCCTGGCGTCCTCGGCGCAGACGACGAGCGCGGAGGCGAACAGGAGGAGAAGCGGCAGGCGCATCGGGACCTCTCGCAACGGGGCCGGGACCTCCCTGACGGGAGGAAGAACGGACCGGGCCCGCCGCAATTGCCAAGGCGGTCCCACTGGGCCGATCTGCGGGCTGCGCACGCGCGAGAGGGACCGGTCGCCTTCGTCCGGTGACGTGGATGAGGCAGGCGCCGTCCGCCCGCTCCTACTCGCCGCTCGGCAGGTCCCAGACGGTTAGGGTCCCGTCGGAGTTCGCCGACCAGAGCTGCGCGGGCAGGAGGAGGAGCCTCTTCGCGTCGCGGCCGCCCGTCGATCCCTTCCAGACCCTCCGAACCGACGTTCCGGTCGCCTCCCCCCAGACCTCGACCGTCCCGCCGGATCCGGCGGCCGCCCACCGTTTCCCGTCGGGAGAGTGGGCCCCGAAGAGGATCGCCGCGGCGTCACTTCGCGGATCCTCCACCTTGTGGAAATCCCCGAGGTCCCACTCGTGCGCGCCACCCGTCGCATCGCTCGCGAACAGCCTCCGTCCCCGGATCGCCACATCGCAACCCTGCTCGGGAGTCGACCACGTCACGGGCCTCCCTCCCGCCCTGGCCCCGTCGAACAGGAGCATCCGCTCGGTCGCCCTCGCGGCGTCCCACACGCGCACGGTCCAGTCCCACCCGCCGCTCACGACCATCGCCCCGTCCTCCGAGACGGCCAGACTCCCCACGGCCGACTGGTGCCCCTTGAGCTCGTCCAGCTCCCGTCCCGTGGCGACCTCGAGGACGCGGATCGTCCCGTCCTCTCCTCCCGCGTACAGCCGTTGGCCGTCGTGGGAGAACGCGAGGGCGCGGGTCGCGCACGGCATGTCGGTGCTGAGTAGGCGGGTCCGCGAAGAGGTGTTCCACAGCGTCACCGATCCGCCGAGGCCGCCTGCCGCGACGACCGAGCCGTCCGGCGGGGCCGCGATGGCGCAGAGCGCGCGCTTCGACGCCGCGATGGTCGCGCCGCGGAGGCCCTGCTCCACGGCGTGGAGGGGCTGCGTTCCGTCAGAGGCGCCCCCCACCCTGGTCTGACGGGACTCCCATTCGCCATCGCGCCCAAAGAGCCAGAGCAGGATCGCGAGGAGGACGGTCGACACGAGGAGGAGGTAGCGGAGGTTCCGTCCAACTTGTCTCTCGGACGCGTCCATACGCAGCCGGCTGAACACGCTGCGGACCCGCGCAGCCTGCACGGGCGCATCGAGCGCCGCGATCATCTGTTCCGCGCTCTGGTACCGTTGCGCGGGGTCCGGCCGGGTGGCCCTTTCGACAATGGCCGAGAGCCAGATCGGGGCCTCGTGGATTGGGAACCGCAGGCGCGTCGCGTCGCCCGTGAGCATCTCGTGCAGGATCACCCCTGCCGCGTACAGGTCGCTCGCCACGGTCGCTTCCTGCCCCGCCGCCTGCTCGGGGGACATGTATCGGAGGGTCCCGACGAGTCGCAGCTCCTCGGCGCTGGAGCGGGAGGTGGAGAGCGACAGCGACCTCGCCGTCGCCTCGGCGGCCCGTCCCAGGCCGAAGTCGGTCAGGACGACGTCGCCCTCGCCGGCGAGGAGGATGTTCGCCGGCTTCAGGTCGCGGTGGATCACGCCCTGCTGGTGGGCGTGCGCGAGGGCCTGCAGGAGCTCCCGGAACATCCGCGCCGCCACGGCCCACGGCGTGATGGGGTCGGCGCGGAGGACGTCGGCGAGCGAGGGGCCCTCGACGAGGGCGTAGACGAGGTAGGGAGGGTCGTGGTCGAGGCGTTGCGCGAGGACCGGCACGATCGCCGGGTGGCTGAGGCGCTCCACGATCCGCCCCTCCCTGCGCAGCTCGCGGACGGCGTCCTCGCGGGTGGGGACCTTCACGGCGACGCGGGCGCCGGGCGTGGCCGTATTCTCGGCCTCCCAGACCTCCCCGAAGGACCCCTCGCCGATGCGGCGGCGGAGGACGAACTCGTCGAGGCGGTCTCCTGGAGAGAGGGGCATGGTCCCGGTCTCCTAGGGAAAGAACCCCTGCAGCTCCTCCTGGAGCGCGGCGGGAGAATCGACGGACTCGCCGACGACCTCGGTGACGAGCTGGTAGAGGCGGCGCCGCGCCAGCGCGAGGGCGTTCTCCACCTCGTCCGCCGTAATCCCGAGATCGGTCGCGATCGCCGCCTGCGTCGGGCGAAGCTCCGGGGAGCCCGCCAGGTCGTAGCGGCTGAAGGCCTCGAAGACGTGCCCCTTCCCCTCCCCCACCAGCCCCTTCCTCAACCGCTCGACGGCGGACTCCAGCACCGCCGACTTCCACTGGCGGTCGAGCGCCTCCTCGGGCGACAGGTCGCGGCTCACGGCCAGGCATTCGTCCGGCGCCTCGCCGAAGTCGAGCGAGAGGACCGCAGCCCCGCCTCCCCTCTTCTGCCGCTTCCCCGCGCGGTGACGGTTGAGCTGGAAGTGGTCGAGGTGCGCGCGGACGAAGCTGCGGAACCTCCCCTTCCCGGGCTCGGCGCGGTCGAGGAAGGGCCCTTCCATCACCCAGAGGAAGAAGTCCTGCGTCGCCTCCTCGGCGTCCTCGCGCGAGAGCCTCCACTTCAGGCGGAAGTGGGCGTAGATCGGCTTCCAGTAGGTGCG
>CAZYRM010000308.1:0-6076 GCA_964649705.1 uncultured Planctomycetia bacterium | reverse complement strand
TGGGCCATCAGTCCCTCCCTCCGCCGAGGTAGGATCGCTCGATCCCGAAGATGATGCGCAGGGACGTCGCGACTCCGCCCAGGACGACGCCGAACAGGATGGCGCGTTTGGCGGCCATGTTCGGCACCGTCAGGACCCAGTCACGGATGTCCGGTCCCAGGGTCTGGGCTTTGGCGAAGTCCGGCAGCCACTTCACTCCCGTGAGGCTCCCCGCGAGGTTCCCGCCCCACTGGAAGCCCCAGGGGATGTTCCCGACCATGATGATCACGGCCGAGACAAGGAGGAGGGACGCCTCGACGCTCCTCGCGCGGAAGGCCCGAAACGCCGCGGACGCGATGAAGAACCCGAGGATGCTGAACATCGTCGCGCCACAGGGACGGTAGACGTTCCAGTAGACCCAGAAGTAGTGGCTCTCGATGACACCGTCCCCGCCGATCTTCCACATCGTCTGTCCCTCGTGCTGCGGGTCCGGCACCTGCATCGGCCAGAACCCCGCGATCGAGATCCAGAAGAAGCAGGCGAGGAGGACCGCGCTGTACCCCCATGCGGCGCCCTGCTTGCGGATCTTCCCGAGGTGAACGAGGAAGAGGTTGCCAAGCCCAAGCACGAGGGAGACCGACGCGACGATGGCGACCCAGTTCGAGAACAGCTCGAGGAGCTTCCCCGAGAAGGGATGCGGCGAAAACGGCTGCAGGAAAAAGACGACGCCGATGGCGAACGTCATCAACAGCGGAATCGTCCTCTTGAAGAATCGCATAGTCCGTCAACTAGAAGGTGGCGAAGAGCTTCTTCACGAATTCGATCTCGAAGGAGACCAACAGGGTCCCGACGAGCAACAAGGCGATCAGAAGGGCCTTGCCATAGTCGAGGCCCTTGAGCGAGCCAAGCTGCATCGGGTCCCTGGAGAGGTACGCGCTCGCGGCGTACAGCTCCTCGCCGATCAGCGTGTAGTCACAGGCGGCGATGAAGAAGGGCAATTGGGTGACGCTATCTGTCCCGGCGATCTGGATCGCCCCGGTCGCGGCGCCGGTCTCGGCGAGCAGCAGGCTCTCCGCGTAGTAATACCCCATGTAGAAGTTCGCCGCGGGCTTGTCACGCATCATGATCCCGTCGACGGCCGCGACGTAGCTGAACTGGTCGTTCGAGAGGAAGTAAATGCTCTCCTCGCGGAAGGCGTCGGGGCGGCCCGCATCAAGGTACGCCTCACGGACGATCTCCTGGCAGATCGGCAGCACGACGGGGTCGTAGCACGGAACGAGGATCTGGCTGTCGTACTGCGCGATGCGGCGCGCGAGGCGGCCGAGGATGCTCGTGGAGGCAATCGTCGAGATGCTCTCCATGCCGAGCAGGCCGTTCAGGTAGAGGACGGGCTTGCCCATCTCGGTCGCACGGCCGATCGCCTCGTCTACGGCGTCGAGCCCGGGAATGCGGCGGACGAACATGTCCGGGTTCTTCCGTGCGCGACGGATCATCGTCAGGACGAGGGCGCTGAATCCGATGCAACCGAGGAAGATAGTGGACTTGGAGGAATCCAACAGGTTCTTCCTGGGCTGGGTGCTGCCACTCCCTACGACGAGCCGCTCGCCCGTAGACTCACGGATCATCTCGAGACGGAAGTGGTAGGTGTGCTTGGCGCCCGCCGACCAGCCAGGCGCATCCCAGAGCGGGATCGAGTGGTCGGCCTTGGTGGGGTGCGGAATCGAACGGGTCTCGATGAAATGACGGTGTTTGGCCTGTTCGAACAGGTCAGCGAACCAGAACAACTTCGGATTCGAATCCTGGAGACCCTCGGGGACGGTCGAGCCGACCTCCGCCACCTGGCTCCACGGTCCGTTCTCCGAGGTGGATCCGAACAGGACGTACTTCACGCCCGCGACATCGCTCGGCGACACCTTCCAGACGACCACAATCCACCGCCCCCCGTCGTCCGGGCGGTCCTTCACCTCGAACCCCTCGGGCTTCACGAGCCCCTGGGCGAGGGCCGCTCCCGCGAGGGCGAGCCAGAGAAGCGCGGTCCTCAATGCGATTCCCCTTCCTTCTTCGCCGCAGGCCGCGTCAGCTCCCAGGCCACCAGCCCGCCGATCATGAGCCCCAGGCCGACCCACGTTGCATAGCTGGGTTGCCCCTTCGCATTGTTGACGAGGTCCTGCAGCCTCCCGACGAGGAGCGACATCCTCGCCATCACCGTGTAGCCGAAGGCCGCTCCGAAGGAGACCATGAGGAAGGAGATGCCGATACGACTGATGACCTTGATCGGTCCCTTGTGCTCGATGGAGAATAGGAAGTAGGTCACGGTGCAGCACACGCCCACGAGGACCAGCACCTGGCTGAATTTCATGAACGGTGACAGCCCGCCCCACGTGAGGAACGGCTCGAACGTCCCTTGGAGCTGCTGCAGGATGTTCGCGCTCACGGTCGGCCCAAGCCCCACGCCGGATCCATACCCAACGATGAACGCAAACGTGTACCGTGAGAGCCAGGCGAACTTTGGCGACAGCCTCGTGTAGACGAGCAGCCCCAACACCACGGGGATGATGAGCGTCCACTGGTGAGGCTCGCCCTCGGGAGGGGTGACCAGCGGCACCCACAGCTTCGGCCTGAGCGTCTGGAAGATCGCCTGAATCACGACGTATCCAAGCGACACGCCCAGGTACAGGTGCTCACCGAACTTGAAGAACGGGTTGTCCTTGTACAGGAAGCTGTACATGAGGAGCGTGAGACCCACGCCGACCCAGACTCCGATGAGCGTCCAGGTGTCCATCACTTCCCCTTCTTCCGCGTGAGGAAGTACATGATGTTGCCGAAGAACACGCAGAGGATGACCAGGATGTGCGTCGTGGAGAGCGGGTCCATCGCTTTCATCGCGCGATCAGGTTTTCCGACAAGTTGCTCGTACTCGGCGGCCCCCCGCATCCCTCCGAGAAGACCGTTCAACTGCTTCGTCTGGAGGAACGGGTACCATTCAGGCGCCCCGACCGACGTGCATCCCGCCCCGAGGTCGTAGCCGCACTTCATCTTCCCGAAGTAGTACCAGGACCCGATCCCCGGCTCTCCCGCGGCCAATTCCACCTGGTACGCGATGTCCTTCAGGCTCGAGACCCCCTTCAGGACCTCGAGGTCGGCCGTGGGCTTCTGGTAGGCGTCCTCCCGGAAGGTCGCCTGGATGCTGGAAGAGAGACCGATCACGACCGCGTACCCGCCCGTCTGCGCGCCGAGGACCGCGAAGTCCTTCCCGTTCTCGCGGTTGTACTCCTTCGAAACTTCGTTGAAGGTCTGGACCATAAGCCCCTTGCCAGGGAGCCAGAGGGATACGCCGATCACTCGCAGGTTCTTCTTGAAGGCGTGCCGCAATACGGCCTTCGCCATCGGAAGCAGCTCGGGCGCCGAGGCGGGATCGAAGTCCATCGACAGGAGAAACACGCTGCGCTCGGGAAGCGAATCGATCTTGTCGTAAATCGACTTCACCTCCGGAGTCGTCGCGACGGGGAGCGACAGGGGCCAGATGAGCGGCAACAGCGTGACGATCGCGACGAGGAAGAACAGGATCCGACGGTCCAGGTTGGCCAGCTTGTCGAGCATGCTAGTCCTTCCCCCCGCCGAGGTAGGCGCGCTCGATCCCGAAAATGATCTTGAGCGAGGTGGCGATGATCCCGAGGGCGAGACCGAATCCGATCCCCCGCTGGGCCGACATGTTCGGCACGCTCATGATCCAGACCACGCACTCGCTCAGGCTCACCCCCGTCCCCAGCTTCCCGAGCTTCTCCCACGCCCAATCGCCAAACGGTGCGCGTCCGAGCATCACGACCGTGGCGGTGACGAGGAGGAGCGTCGCCCCGAGCGACCGCGCGCGGAAGGCGCGGAAGGCCGCGGAAACGATGTAGAAGGCCAGAACGCTGAACATCGTGGATTGAAGAGGACGCAGAAGGTTCTGATAGGCCCATCCGTACGAGGTGAACGAGCCGTCATCGAGCTGGTCCACGCCTTGCCAATACAAGCCCACGCCCGCCATCCCGAGGAGGCCTGCGAACGCGACGATGCTGTATCCCCACCCGGGCTGCATCCTGCGGACGCGGCCATAGTGGAGGCGACAGACGGAAACCAGGCCCAGGCCGAGCGAAAACGACGCGATGATCGAGACCCACGCCGCCAGATCGCTCTTCAGCTCCGAGCTCCGTTCCGTGGGGACGTAGTACTGCCCCGCCATCGTAATGCCGAGGACGAAGCAGATAAGCAGCGGAATGGTCCGTTTCGCTAGCATGGTTCCCTATGACCAGTCCCGAACGATGTCGAGAATCCAATCGACGTGGCAAAACGCGAGTACGGTCGCCGCGGCAAGGGCCACGAGCGTCAGGAGCTTCCCCACGTCCTGCCCGCGGAGCGTCCCAACCAGGACCGGCTCCCGCGACAGGTACGCGCTGGCGGCGTACAGCTCCTCCCCGATGAGCGTGTAGTCACAGGCGGTCACGAAGAACGGGAGCTGGCTGGCCACGTCGGTCCCAGCGACCTGGATGGCACCGGTGGTCGCGCCGACCTCTGCGAGGAGGAGCGACTCCGCGAGGAAGTACCCCATGTAGAAAATGGCGGCGGGTCGCTCGCGGACCATCATGCCGTCGACCGCGGCGGTGTAGCTGAACTGGTCGCTCGTCAGGTAGAAATTATAGTCGTCCTTGTATGCGTCGGGCCTGCCCGCCTTGACGTAGGCCTCCTTCACGACCTCCTGGCAGACCGAGAAGACGACAGGGTCTCGGTGCGGGACGCGGAGCTGCGTATCGTACTCGGCCACCCGCTTGGCAACCTGGCCCAGGATGACGGTCGACGCGATGGTCTGGATCGCGTCCATCCCGTACAGGCCGGTCAGGTAGTAGAGGGGACGGCCCATCTCGGTTGCTCGACCGATCGCCTCTTCGATCGCGTCGAGGCCGGCGATCCGTCGCAGGAACATGTTCGGATTGGTCTTGGCGAGGTTGATGAACAGAAGGACCACCGCGGAGAAGAGGACGAGGAGAATGAGGTTGTTGAGCTGCTTCGTGTCGAGCGGGTTCTCCTCCGCCTTGCCTGGGATCACCTGGCTGGCGGACTTGCCGCCGGGGAAGAGCGTCGTCACGCGGAACTGATAAGTTTTGCCCTTCTCGACGCTGGCGCCGGCGACGGACTTCACCTCGAATGCGTGCCGCTCCTTGTCGCGGCTCCACAACCAGAAGGGGAGCTTGATGTCCTCGCTCCAGGCGTTGGCCGAGTCGATCTGGATAATCTGGGCGAGTTCCTTGCCCTCTTCGGCCCCCTCGACGACGTAGAACACGCCCTCCTGGCCGTCGTACGGCATCTTCTTCCAGGAAAGGAGGAGGCTCGTCCCGTCGTCGCCGGGATAGTCCTTTATCTTCAGATCCTCGACGGGCGTCGGGACCTGGGCCAGCGCGGGGAGCGCCAGAAGCAGCAGAAGGAGTCCCCGCGACAAGGCCATGCACATCCCTCCCGGGCGGTGAGTTGGGCGGATACGTCTACCCCATCCCCCTGGACGCGGCAAGCAAAAACGGGGCTCCCCCGCCCGGGACGAGGCACCGCGCCAAGCGCGGAGACCTCGCGCCCGCCCATGCCGAACGCCTTCCTTGCGATCGCCCACCCCCACGGCTACCATGCCGGACCGATTCGACGCGAGGGGCCCTCCCAGCGCACCCTCGATCCCCCCCTGGAGAGGTGGACATGACCGGCGCTCGCGGGCGGTGCGCCTGCACACTCCTGGCGCTCGCCGCGCTCCTCCTCGTCGCGGGCTGCGACAAGAAGGAGCCCGCGCCGACCTACGACCGCGCCCAGGCCTGGAAGCAGCTCGGCGTCGCCCCCTCCGAAGAGGCGTTCGACAAGGGCGTGGCTGACCTTGGAAAGGCGAAGATCGACCCGCCCGCCTCCATCCCCTACCCGCCTCGCACCGAGTTCCCCCCGGACCTCCCGTTCGACCCCTCGAAGTGGATCGTGAACCGGCCCGGGCCCGACGTCAACGACCCCCGCGCGAAGAAGGGCGGCACCCTCCGCCTCGCCTTCGCCGAGTGGCTCCCCACCGTCCGCACCGAGGGCGCGAACT
>CAZYRM010000307.1:0-6092 GCA_964649705.1 uncultured Planctomycetia bacterium | reverse complement strand
AGCACGAACTCCCCCTCGAAGATGCAGTACGAGATGCGGATCTTCCGCGACGCGTCCCCCTGGTTCCCCCACTCCCGCGCGTTCTCGCAGATCTCCTGCACCGCGTAGAGCAGGTCCTGCCGCTCGTCCTCCTCCAGGGCCCCCTGCGCCGCCTCGTCGATCCGCTTCACGAGGAGGTCGATCGCCCGCTCGTGGCTCGACACGGTCAGCTCGACCCACCCCTCGAGGTTCGTGTAGCTCTGGAGCTCTTCGCCGTGCGTCTCGTCGGCCATCGGCGCCTACGCCCCCGCGAAGGCCTTCACGGCCTCCGCCTCCGAGCCGTGCACCTCGAACAGCGGGTACACCTCCGCGAGCCCCAGGGCGCGCCGCACCACCTCCGACGGGGCGGCGAGCTTCACCTGCCGCTCCCCCGTCAGGCGCACGAGCGCGCCGATCCCGGCGCTCGCCAGGTACTCGACACCGCCGAGCGACATGACGACCTTCTGCCTCTCCTCGAGCGGCGCGGCCCCCAGCACGTGGAAGATCGCCTCCGCCACGACCTGCGTCACGCGCCCGCGAAGCCGGAAGACGACCACCTTTCCGTCGTCCTCGTACGCAATCTCGTTCGATACCACTTTTTCCATGTCGCGCCCCGCTACTTCTCCGAGCCCTGATCGTCCTTCTTCTTCTCCCCGTCGTCCTCGTTCCACAAGAACGGGAGGGGCCGGAGCGACATCTCCGGCTCCTGGAAGGTCCCTTCCGCCTGGATGGCGTAGAGGTTCTTCGTGATCGGATCGAGCAGCGCCCCGAGGGGATCCAGCGGCCCCAGGCCCATCCTCTTCATGTGGCTGTTGAGCTGCAGGCTCAGCTCCCCGCCGAACCCGACCCAGCCCTTTCCCTCCAGGCGCACGTTGTTGCTCTCGAACTCCATCTCCTCGACGTCGAACCTCCCGTCGTGGATCACGCTCTCCACGTGTCCCGTCTCGAACGCCCCCTTGCGGTCGTCGCTGAGCGACAGGACCGAGAAGACCCGGTAGAAGAGCGGCACTTCCCACAGCGCGCCGTCCTTGATGTCGAGGTCGAGCGTCCCCGCCCAGGTCGTGCGGTCCTTCGCGTCCCCCCTCACGACCGCGTGGGCGTCCATCGTTCCCGCGACTTCCTTGTCCGAGACGAACGTGTCCCTCGCAAACGTCGCCAGGTCGAGGTCGGAGATCGTCAGCTCCGTCTCGAAGGTCCCCTTCGGAACGTCGAACTTCGCCTCCCCGGCAATCCGCCCCTCGTAGGCGTCCCCGCGGAGCCCCTGGAAGACCAGGCGGTCCTCCTCGTAGACGAACTCGCCGTGCACCTTGGTCAGGAGCTTCCCGTTGACGCGGACCCGCCCGATGTCCGCCGACCCGCGCGCCGCGTGGCCCTCCGCGTCGACCTCGCCGGAGAGCTGCACGCGCCCCTCCATCCTGCGAAGCGGCGTCCCGACGTCGAGGTCGACCTCGTTCAGCCGGACCTCCGCGCTGTAGAGCGTGCGGCGCTTCCCGCCCGAGTCGTCCTTCAGCTCGAAGCGGCCCTTCATGTGCAGGCTCCCGCTCGCCTTCGACTCGGTCAACAGGTCGCGCGCGCGCGCCGGGAGGGCGGCGACGACCTCCTCGGAGAGCGGCAGGTCGGAGAGGCTCACGGTGATGTCGAACGGCGGGTCGTCGCCGGGGGCGATCGCCCCGTCGAGTCGTACGCTCGCGTCGCCGCGCTTCCCGGCGAGGTGGTCGATCTTCGTCCCCGAGGCGTCGTAGGTGAGCTGGCCCGTGATCCCCTCGATCCGCACGGGGATCTTCTCGTAGGTCGCCGAGCACCCCTTGAGCTTCGCCCAGAGGGTCTGGCGGACGTCCTGGTTCCTCCCGCCGACGGCATGCCCCTCCCAGGTGAGGTCGATCCTCCCCTCGGGCTTGAACATCTCCCAGACCTCGCGGTTCTCCGGCGTCAGGGCCGCCTTCAGATCCGAGTCGAGCGCCACGTCGGTCCCCTCGATCGTCAGGTCGAAGGCACCGTCGCCGCCGATGTCCCGCACGAGGCCGCGGACCCGAGCCTTCCCCGTCCCGTGCATTCCGTCCACGCCGCGGATCTCGACGGTCTCGGCGGCGCTGTCGTAGACGACCTCGCCGTGCATGTCCTCCAGGCGGTACGGAAAGCCGTCGTAGAGGACGTTCACGCCGTTCGTCAGGATCGCGACCCGCTGCGCGAGGGGCTGGCCCGAGCCCTTCTTCTGCTTCCCCGTCCACAGGAGGTTCACCTCGCCGGTGGGGGAGAGCCGCTTCCAGACCTTCTGCGCGTCCTCGCCCAGCGCGGCGAACAGGCGGTCGTCGAGGCGGATCTTCGTCCCCTCGATTCGCACGTCGATGTCGGCGTCCCCCGAGATGTCCAGGAGCGTCCCGTTCACCACGACCGAGGTCAGGTCGCTCTGTCCCGTGACGCCCTTGATGACGATCCGCGGGCCGTCGAGCTCGATGTCGCCGGCGACCTTGGTGATCGGATACGGGAAGCCCGTGTAGGTGAACCGCGCGTCCTTGCAGCGGATCCAGACGTGGTTGCGGATCTCCTTGTCGTCCCCGAACTCCCTGTCGATCTCCGCCCGCGCGTCGACCACGCCCGAGGGGGAGAAGAGGTCGTACGTTTTCTGGTCGTCGGGGTGGAGGGCCTTCTTGATCCGCCCGTCCAGCTTCAGGTCCGACATCTCGATCTCGAGGTGGAACCCGGCGTCGGCGTTGTAGCCGTCGGTGTACCCGTCGATCCCGAGGTCGGTGCCGGCGCTCCTCGCCTTGACCCCCTGGATGAAGGCGCCGCCCCTCCGGAACTCGAAGTGCCCGTGCGTGTCCTCCAGGGGGTACGGGAAGGCCTTCGCGGTCGCCGTGATCCCGTGCGTATCCATCGTGACGACGAAGTCGTCCGTCGGCTGCCTCGGGTCGTGCGCGATCCGGACGCGGAGGTCGACCGGCCCCTCGGGCTTGTAGTTGTTCCACGCGCCGAAGAGGTCGTGCTCCTCCGTGTTCGCCAGGAGCGCGGCCATCTTCGTTCCCAGCTCGATCGGCTCCGTCGGCAAGGAGGCCAGCTCGATCGTCCACGAGTCGCGCACGTGGTCGATCTCCCCCGTGATCGTGAAGCTGCCGATCCCCTCGAGGCGGAGGCTCCCGTCGAGGAGGGAGACCCCCTCGCGGAAGGGGCGCATCTCGAGGTTGACGTCGCGGACGACCTGGACGTGGTCCTTGCGGAAGACGGCCTCGTCCTGGATCCGGAAGAGGCCGTTCCGGACGAGGTAGGTCGGCGGCGGGAGGGGCTCCGCCCCCGGGGGCGGCCCCGGCGGCGTGACCGTCTCCAGGAGCTTCGCGAGCTCGTACTCCCCCTGGCGGTTGGGGACGAGGTTGAGCTCGGGCGATTCGAGGACGATGAGCGTGGGGGCGATCTGCCCCGAGAGCATGCGGGCGGGGTCGAAGGAGACCTCGAGGCGGTCCACGTAGAAGACGTGGAGCCCGGGAGGCATCTGGGCGGACTCGAGGCGCAGGCGGGTGACGGAGATCCCGCGGAACGGCATCGGCCTCATCTTGTGGAAGGTGCAGTAGCGCCCGACGACGCGGCGGAGCTCGGCCTCGACGAACGCCTTGTCGCAGAGGACGCGCGTGAGGAGGTAGGCGTCCGCGGCGGCGAAGGCGAGGAGGGTCAGCAGGACCGCGGTCGCGGCGAAGAGACGGCGTGGCATCGATACTCCGTCCCGAATCCGAACATTCTAGGGCGGGGGGCGCGGGGGCTCAAGATCCGATTGGCGCGCGGGGCGCCTGCTCCGTAGAATGCGCCGCCGGAGGCCTCGAGATTCCCTACGTCTTCCTCAAGCTCGACGACACGCGGACGCGCAGGCTGGGGCTCCCGCCCGGGCGCGGGGTCCCGATCCGCGCCGGAGGGAGCGGGGCGATCGAGGGGCCGGTCGACCTCGCGCGGATCGTCCGCGACATCGAGTCCTACCGGGAGGAGAACCCCGAGGACATGGACTACGACAACTTCCTCGCGGAGTTCTACCACCACCAGGGCGTGACGCTCGCGAACGCCGGGCGGGTCGGGGAGGCGTACCCGCTGCTCGAGCGGGCTCGGGAGCTGGTGCCGGGCGACCCGCAGGTCCTCGCGGACCTCGCGCGGGCCGCGTTCGACCTCGGGCGGTACGAGGAGGCGCGCCTGCGGTACGAGGCCCTCATCGAGCAGCCGAAGGCCTCGCAGGACCTCTTCGACGGCCTCGCGCGGACGCTCTCGTGCATGGGCGACCACGAGAGAGCCATCGTCGTGGCGCAGCGCGGGTGCGAGCGGTTCCCGAAGGAGTGGGCCTCGCTCAACACGCTCACCACCGTCCTCTACCACGCGGGGCAGCTCGTCGGGCTCGACAAGACGCTTCTCGATCAGCTCACCACCAGGCCGGACGACGTCGTGACGCTGGAGAAGCTCGGCGTGCTCTTCCGCCAGACGGGGCGGTTTCCCGAGGCGCAGATCGTGATCGACCGCGCGAGGCGCCTCGACCCGGACAACGCGAGGCTCCTCTACCAGGCCGGGATGATCGCGTTCATGGTCGGCGACCACCCGAAGGCGGAGAAGGAGTTCGAGGCGGCCTTGCGCCTCGATCCGCGGCACGTCGACACGCTGGTGAGCATGGGGCTCCTCCTCTACGCGCGGAACCAGCCGGACCGGGGGCGCGAGATGCTGGAGAGCGCGGAGAAGGCGGCGCCGAAGGACTACCGCGGGCCGCTGCACCTCGGGCTCATGGCGGTGCGGACGGGGGAGAAGGAGCGGGCGAAGGGGTGCCTGGAGCGGGCGCTGGCGCTCCGCCCGTTCGATCGCGGGTCGGTGCAGCGGGTGCTGTACGTGGCGCGCGACGAGGGGTGGGCGGAGCTTGTGACGGAGGCGGAGGCGCAGCTCGGCGCGCTCCCCGAGGAGGGCGGCGATGCCGACGTATGAGGAGCTGACCCGGGAGCTGTTCGAGGGGTCCAGGGACGCGGCGCGGTCGTTCGCGCGCCAGCAGATCGTCTCGCAGCTCCTCAAGCTGGGCGACCCGCGCGTGAGGGAGAGCCTGCTGTCGCTCCTGCGCGACCCCGATCGGGCGCTGAGGGTCCAGGCGATCGAGGCGCTGAGGCCCTACAAGAACGAGAAGGTGCTGTTCGCGGTGACGCAGACGCTCAAGGACCGCGACGCCGAGGTGCGGCGCGTCTCCGCGAAGTGGCTGGGGGAGCTCGGGGACGAGGCGTGCATCCACGCGCTGGAGGAGACCGCGGAGGACGAGAGCTGGTTCGTGCAGTACGAGTGCACCGGGGCGATCGAGCGGATCCGCGCGCGCGTGAGGGAGGCGAAGGCGATCCTCAGGGCCGTGCCGATCGAGATGCCCGCTCCCCCTCCCGTTCCCCCTCCCGCTCCCGCGCCCGTGCCCGTCGCCCTTCCCAAGGGGAAGGCGACCAACGACGACCTCCTCCGCCACGTGGCCTCTCGCCTCTGCGCGCCCGCGCGGCGCACGAAGACCGGCGCGGCGTTCACGGTGCAGATCAGCGACACGCGAAAGCAGACCGTCCAGGTGATGTTCCAGAAGAGCGGCAAGCCGCCCCGCGAGTTCGTGGTCTTCTTCACCGAGTGCGGCCCGGCGGATCCGTCCCGCTTCGGCGACGCGCTCCGCAAGAACTTCCGGATGCACTTCGGCTCGATCGCGATCCAGGACAAGGACGGCCATCCCTACTTCGTCCTCTTCGACGTGGTCCCCCGCGACGCGATCACGCCCGACTTCGCGGCGGAGGTCGCGCGCAAGGTGGCGCGCCACGGCGACGACTTCGAGCAGGTCCTCGGCGACCCCGACAAGCACTGACGTCGGCGGCGGAGCCCACGCATCACGCCAACTCGTGTCCCGGCCGATCGGCTCATCCCGGATCCCCGGAACCAGTGGCGGTGGCCAGCGGCCACTCGGACGCGCAACTCGCTGCAGCACGACGTCTCGCGAGGAACCGGGGAACCGCGGTTGTTTCACCACGGAGGCACGGAGGTCTCCTCGGACGGAGGAAGGTGGATGTGCAACGCGGCGGCCGCTGCGCCCGAGGAGAAGGCGCCGCCCC
>CAZYRM010000306.1:0-6109 GCA_964649705.1 uncultured Planctomycetia bacterium | reverse complement strand
CTTGTGACCCAGGGAACTCAGGTACCCCGTGAGACGGTTGACCGAGTAGGAGGACGCCGTGTTGTCCACCAGCCAGCGCGCCAGGTCGCCGAGCGCCCTCGGATGCGCCACATCGTGGCGCTCGATGACGTCTCGGAACAGGATCGCGTGAAAGTACTCCTGATGCGTCTTGATCCGCAGGTCGCGAGTCAGGTCGGCCACCTCCGGGAAGCCGCCCGTCTCCCAGTATTCGTCGAAGGCCTTCTGGATGAAAAGCCGCTTCCTCGTCGACAACGCGCCCCTGTTCGCGATGCCCCTCCGGTCCAGGAATTCCCGGAACGAGAAGGGGAACAACTCCCACGAGAGGGCCCGTCCGCGCATCTGCGTGGCCACCTCCCGCGACAGCATGTGGGCCGACGACCCCGTCAGGAAGACTTCGCACTTCTCGGTCCGCATCAGACGGTCGATGAAGGGCTCCCAACCCGGTACCGCCTGAATCTCGTCGAAGAAACAGTAGACCGTCTCCGCGTTCTTCTTCGCCGGGTGGAGCCCGTAGTACGCATCGATCACCTGCCCCAGACCGCCCTGCCGCAGCGGATGGAGGCGGTCGTCGAAGAAGTTCAGGTACAGGATGTTCTCCCGGGGAACACCCGTGTCCAGGAGCCGCTGCATGACCTGGAACAGGTACGTCGATTTTCCACTCCGTCGGACGCCGATGCACACGGCGGCCTTGCCCTGAACCGTCTCGATTCGCAGGTGTCGGGGCACGCCGGTCTCGAGCCTGGCCTCCTGGAAGTCCAGCAGGATGGACTGGATCGCCTCAATCATCTGGGACATCCTGGGCAAATGCGCTACCGGATAGGACACCATCCGGTAAACATTATTGCCGGTAGCGCACCTCTCCGTCAAGACGGGTGTCGGCATCGATGTCGCGTGCGGCAGCCATGGCGGCGTACGAGGCGACGCTCGCCTCGCACGCCCGCGGGTCGTTGGCCGAGGAGGCGCGGCAGGCCGTCCTGCGCCTGAAGCCCCCCGGCGACCGGCGCGACCCCCCGAAGTAGCCGCCCCTCACACGCCCTGAGGCTCAGGGCACATCAGGCAGAGCAGCCGCTCGCGGGCCTCGTCGAGGTCGAGGCTGAGGGAGCGCAGGACTCCCGCCGCGAAGCCGCGCTCGTCGCGGAGGAGCCCGAGGAACAGGTGTTCCCCGCGCACCGTCGCGTGTCCCAGGGACTCCGCCTCCCGCATCGCGTAGTTCCACACGAGGCGGGTGTGCTTCGCGAGGGGCACCTCCCCCTGGAGCGCGCCGTCGCGGGACGGAGTCGAAAAGCGCTCGACCTCGGCGCGGATCCGCGGCTCGTCGAGGCCCAGGTCGCGGAGGAGCATCGCGGGGATTCCCCACTCCTCCGCCGCGATGGCGAGGAGGAGGTGCTCCGTCCCCACCGCGGCCGCGCGCATGGAGCGGGCCATGTCGGTCGCGCGCCGCACGATGGCCTGCGCGAGCTTCCCGTCCTTCTCCCGGATGCCAGGGAGCGGCGGGGGCGTGGGGTTCGAGCGCTTCCGTGTCTCGGACTCCGCGATCTGCGAGACGACCTCCACCCAGAGGTCCGTGAGGATCACGTCGAGCCCGGTGAGGATCCGCGCCGCGGCGCACTCCTCGTGCTGGGCGATGCCCAGCAGCAGGTGGACCGGGCCGACCTCTCCGAACGAGATGCGCTCCGCCTCGACCTCGGCCTGGTGCATGACGGCCTGGGCGTGAGGCGAGAACGTCAGGTCGGAGGCCGCCGCGCGGCCCTTCACGGCATGACGGAGGCGGTCCACCTCCTTGCGCACGCGGTCCAGGGTCGCGCAGTGCCGCGCAAGGACCTTGGGCGCGGCCCCCTCTTCCAGGCGGCACAGCGCGAGGAGGATGTGCTCCGTCCCCACCTGCGGCCGCTGCGAGCGTGAAGCCTCATCGCGGGCCATCGCGAGGACCCGCTGGGCGAGACGATTCCAGTTCTCCCGCATCCCTGACCTCCCGACGAACGTGACGGCTCCTTCCCCTTGCCCCATCGCGTCTCAGGATTCCCATCCCACCGCAGGAAGTGTACAGGGCCTCTCCCCGGATCTCTGGACCGCGGGAAAGATCGCAAAGAGACGCGACAGTGGGTGTAAGGAGAGTTGGCAGCCTCGCGCATTGCGCGGCCCCTCCGCGCCCCCTATACTGCTGCCCGATCGCAGGAACCGCCATGGACTCCTCCAAGCCCGACGACAGGACCGTGGTCCTCCAGCTCTGGGAGCTGGCCAGGCGAACCGGAATGCTCGACCAGGAGAAGTTCTCGCAGGGACTCGGGCGGATCGCGGACGCAGGCCCCGGCGCGTGCGACCCCGAGGCCTTCCTGTCCAGGCAGGGGATTCCCGAGGAGCAGGTCGCACGCCTCGTCAGCATGGCCGACTCCGGGTCGGCGTCCGCGCAGGGGCAGCGTTTCGGGAAGTACGTCGTCACCGGGGAGCTGGGTGCCGGCGGAATGGGGGCCGTCTTCAAGGCGCGGGACGAGGAGCTGGGCCGCACCGTCGCCCTCAAGGTCCTCCGCGCCGGCGCGGCCCTCCTGCCGGGCGGCGCGATCGACCGCTTCCACGTCGAGGCCCGCGCCCTTGCCAAGGTGATGCACCCGAACATCGTCCTCGTCTACGAGTCGGGGCAGGTCGACGGCCAGCCGTACCTCGCGCTCGAGTACGTCGAGGGCGGGTCCCTCGTCAGCCGCGACTACTCGAAGATGGACACGACGCGGAAGCTCCAGATCGCGCGCGACATCGCGCGGGCCCTGGAGCACGCCCACGCCCACGGCCTCGTGCACCGCGACGTCAAGCCCTCGAACATCCTCGTCCGCTCCGACGAGCAGGCCGGCTCGGCCGGGGGCGCCGCTGTCCTCACCGACTTCGGCCTCGTCCGCGACGACGCGACGACCGTGAGGCTGACCCAGTCCGTCGCCTGGCTCGGCACCCCCGCCTACATGTCCCCGGAGCAGGCGGAGGGGTACACGCCGCGGATCGACCACCGGACCGACGTCTACTCCCTCGGCGTCGTCCTCTACGAGATGCTCGCGGGCCGCCTGCCGTTCGAGGACCTCTCGGTCAGCACGCTGCGGGACCGGATCGTCAAAGAGGAGGTGATGCCGCTCTCGAGGCGAGTGAAGGGCGTCCCGCGGGAGGTCGAGGCCGTCGTGATGAAGGCCCTGGAGCGGAGGCCCGCGGAGCGGTACCAGACCGCCGGCGCGTTCGGCGCGGACCTCGAACGCCTCCTTGGGGGGGAGACGCCGTCCGTCCGTCCGCCCAGGCTCGTCCGACGGCTGTGGCTCCGCGCCCGCACGCGACCCCTCGTCACAGCGGGGGTCGGCGTGGCAATGGTGCTCGCGGGGGTCGCCGGGGCCCTCCTCGTCCGACCCGCCAGAGGGGGCATCCAGGAGGCGCAGGCCCGGACGGCCGTCGCGATTGAAGCGGCCCTGCAGGTGCACACGACGGCCCTGCGCGCCGCGGCGACGCGCCTGAACGTCCCCCGCGTCAGCGCGGCGCTCGAGACGCTCCAGAAGGGGGGCGGGATGTCGATCGAGGCGGCCCGGGCCGAGGTGGAGACCGAGATGGAATCCGCGGCCAG
The DNA here is from genome assembly GCA_964649705.1 of uncultured Planctomycetia bacterium. Classification (GTDB taxonomy): domain Bacteria; phylum Planctomycetota; class MHYJ01; order WSZJ01; family CAZYRM01; genus CAZYRM01. The sequence continues at coordinate 2,499 of CAZYRM010000306.1, read as the reverse complement.
GACCGAGCCCCTCCTGCGCGAAGAGGCCGTGATCGTCCTCGCCGCGTCGAAGGAGGTCCTTCTGCCGGGCCATCCATCAGAGGTCCACTCGCGCGTGATCGGGTCCGTCTCCATCCAGCCCCTCCCCACCGAGGGGCTGATCGACGACGGCTCCGGACCGTGGCTGTACGTCGCGCAGCCGATCGCCTACCCGGGCACCGATGAGATCGGCGGGTGGGCGGTCGTCGGCGACCGTCCCGCGCCGTCGTGGTTCCGCGGGGCGAGCGAGGGGTGCGGGAGCGCGTTCGCCTGGGTCCTGGCGCCGTCGCGCGTCTTCCCGGCGAGCGGGATCTCCAGGGAGGACGCCGGGCGCATCGCCGCGCTGGCCGCGGCGGGGGAGACGCACGCGGAGCTGGGCGGGCACGCGTGCGCGATCACGCTCCGCGGGAGGCCGGATCGGCGCGTCGTGGTCGCGGTCCCCGACCCGCCCTGGCGCCGCTGGGCCGCGATCGGGTTCGCCGCCGTGGCGGTGCTCGGCTGCGTCGCGATCGGCCTGGCGGGCTTCGCGGCCCGCGAGGCGGCCCGCTACGCCGCGCGCGCCCGCCGCGATCCGTCATCGAGTCCCCCTCACGCCCAGGGCGCGTGACCGCCCGTGCCGCGCGTGGTACCATCGAGGTGAAATGGCTACGGAACTCCCTGACGACCACCCGTTCAAGGACTCCCAGACGCTCCAGGAGCTGAGGGGGAAGGGCTCCCGCTTCGTCCCGCCCGAGTTCCGCCGAATCCTGTTCATGACCGTCCTCCTCGCGGTCGCGCTCGGCGTGATCGCCTGGCAGGCGTCCAAGCGTGTCGAGGAGATGCCCCAGGGCCCCCCCCCGGAGGCCTCCGCGCCGAAGAAGGGGACCCCGCTCGCGCAGGACGACGAGGTCAACCGCCTCTTCGGAGAGGTCTCCAAGGCCGCGCCTGCGGGCGCTGCGGAGGTCCCGGTCGAGGACCTCCTCGCGCATCCCGAGAGGCACCAGGGGACGAGGGTGAGGGTCTCGGGGATCCCGATCGCGATGTCGGCCGACGTCCTCGCGGCGAACCCCTCGGGGCTCGCGGAGGCGTGGAGGACCTACATGGTCGACCGGCGCACGCGCGACGCGATCTGCGTCTGGACCGTCGAGAAACCGCCGGACTGGGACGCGCTCGTCCTCTGCCACGACGTGGTGGAGGCCGAGGGGGTCTTCGTGCGGCTGGTGACGTACACCACCCAGGATGGCGGGGAGCGGACGGCGCCGCTTGTCGTCGCGCGGAGCCTGACGCGGGTCGTCATCCCGGAGGACACGAGCGTCCGCTCGTTCGAGTGGGCGATCGGCGGGATGATGGCGCTCGTGGGGATCGCGCTGGTCCTGCTCGTCCGCCACGGGCGGCGCGAGGAGGCGCGGCACAAGGCGGCGCTGCGCGAGGCCCTCGGCCCCGCCCCCGCGCCCCCGACCGAGGGAGGGACCCCGGCATGACCATGCCCGTTTCGGAGAAGCACGCCCGCCTGCAGGAGGCCTGTGCGTCGCTCGGGTCGGCCCTCGTGGCGTTCTCGGGGGGCGTCGACAGCACGCTGCTCGCGAAGGTCGCCTTCGACGCGCTGGGGGAGCGCTGCCTCGCGGTGACGGCGAAGTCGGAGACGTACCTGGAGGAGGAGCTGGACGAGGCGGTCTCGCTGGCCCGCGCGATTGGAATCCGGCACCTCGTCATCGAGACGAGCGAGCTGGCGATCGAGGGGTACGCGAAGAACCCCGTGAACCGCTGCTTCTTCTGCAAGGACGAGCTCTTCACGAAGCTCGGTCCGATCGCGGAGCGCGAGGGGCTGGCGTGGGTGGTCTACGGGGCGAACGCGAGCGACCTGGGGGAGTATCGGCCGGGGATGGACGCCGCGAAGGGGAGGGGGGTGAGGGCGCCGCTCGTGGAGGCGGGGCTGTCGAAGGAGGACATCCGCGCGATCGCGCGGGAGCTGGGGCTGTCGAATTGGGACCGCCCCGCGAACGCATGTCTCTCGAGCCGCTTCCCGTATGGGACGGAGATCACTGCGGAGAAGCTCCGTCAGGTGGCCCGGGCGGAGCGGGCCCTGCACGCCCTGGGTTTCGAGCACGTCCGCGTCCGCCACCATGACAAGATGGCTCGAATCGAGGTCCCCGCGGAGCGAATTGCGGACCTGGCCCAGCCCGAGGCTCGGGGGCGCGTGGTCCAGGCCCTGCGCGAGGCCGGCTACCTCTATGTATGTGTGGACCTCGTCGGGTACCGCAGCGGCAGCCTCAATGCGGCCATCGGCCGATAGGCGGGAGGGACTTCCGCCTCGCCATCCATGCGGCAAACCCATCGGCATGAGTGTCGACGCCTGTTGTTTCCGGCACGGCTCGATTCTGGGTAGCACTCGCGTGCCGAGCCCCGAAGGCCGAGCCCCGAAGCCCGAGCCCCGAAGCCCGAGCCCCGAGACCCGCCGCCCGTTACACCGGCCCCAGCCCCGTGACCCCCCCAACGGGCCCG
>CAZYRM010000305.1:0-6147 GCA_964649705.1 uncultured Planctomycetia bacterium | reverse complement strand
CTGAGCGGGACGAGCATGGCGACCCCGCACGTCGTCGGCGCCTGCGCGCTCCTGTGGTCCTACTCGCCCTCCAGCACCCACGCCCAGGTCCGCGCCGCGATTTTTGCCGGGGTCGACCTGAAGTCGTCGCTGACCGGCCGCTGCACGACCGGGGGGAGGCTCAACGTCAATCGGTCCCTCCAGTCGATCGGCAGCATGCCCTCGCTGCACTCGATCTCCGGCACCGTTCTCCTGAACGGAAGCCCCCTCTCGGGCGTGACGGTCGCCCTGACCGGCGCCGCCTCGGCGACGGCGACGACCGGTTCGACGGGGACCTACACGTTCGCGGGTCTCGCCGACGGTGCGTACACGGTCACCCCGAGCCGCCTGAACTTCACCTTCGCGCCGGTGAGCATCGCCGTCGCACTCGCCGGGGCCGACTCCGCGGGGAACGATTTCGCGGCAACGCTGACGAACCCGCTCTCCATTTCGGGGACCGTGACCGATGGGGCCGGCGCGCTCGCGGGCGTCACGGTCGCGCTGTCCGGGGCCGCGGCGGCCTCCACGGCGACGGACGCATCGGGGAACTACTCCTTCGGATCCCTGCTGAACGGCTCGTACACGGTGACGTCGACGAGCGCGGGGTTCGCGTTCACCCCCGCCAGCCGCTCCGTGACGCTCACCACCTCCTCGGCGAGCGCCCAGGACTTCACGGGCGTCGCCGCCACGACGACGACCTACACGAACGACCCGAACCCGGACCTCCCGATCACGGACTTCCAGATCACGACGTCGACGATCGTCGTCCCTGCGGGGGCCGGGACGGTCCAGGACGTCAACGTCTTCGTCAACCTGACGCACACGTACATCGGAGACCTCTTCATCCTCGTGAGGTCGCCGTCCGGCACCTCGGTCATCCTCCACAACCAGACCGGGGGCTCCACGGACAACCTGGTGACCTGGTACGACACGCAGACGGCCCCGGCGCAGTCCCTCTCGGCGTTCGTGGGCCAGGCGGCCTCGGGGACGTGGACGCTGACCGTGGAGGACCGCGCGGCGTACGACGTGGGGACGTTGAACGAGTGGAGGCTGGAGATCCAGGCAAGCGGCGCCGCGCCGCCGCCTCCTCCGCCGCCGGCGCCGACGGGGTCGATCGCGGGACGCGTGACCGTGGACGGGACCCCGCGCGTGGGCGTCGCCGTAAGCGCCACCGGGCCGGCCGCGCTGGCGACGGTCACCGACGGCGCGGGGGACTACTCGTTTGCCGCCCTCGCCGACGGCACCTACACGGTGACGCCGTCCCTCGGAGGGGTGGCGTTCTCCCCGGCGTCGCGCTCCGTCGTCGTGTCGGGCTCCGCGGTGACCGGGCAGGATTTCGCGGGGACGACGCTGTCGATCTCGGGCAACGTGAACGTGGACGGGAGCCCCAGGTCGGGCGTCTCCGTGAGCGCGACCGGGCCGGCTGCGCTCTCGGCGGTCACCGACGCCGCCGGGAACTACACGATCAACACGACGGCGACGGGGACCTACACGGTGACGCCGACGCTCTCGGGCGTGGCGTTCTCGCCCGCGTCGCGCTCCGCGGTCGTCTCGACCGCGCCCGTGACCGGACAGGACTTCGCGGGGACGACGCTGTCGATCTCGGGCAACGTGATCGTGGACGGGAGCCCGCAGGCGGGCGTCACCGTGGGCGCGACGGGCCCCGCCACGCTCTCTGCGACGACGAACGCGTCCGGCGACTACTCCTTCACCGGCGTCGCGGCGGGGACCTGGACGGTCACGCCGACGCGCGCCAGCACGACGTTTGCTCCCACGTCGCGGACCGCCGTCGTGACGAACTCGCCGGTGACCGGCCAGGACTTCGCCGGGACGACGGTCGTCGTGGCGGGCACGGTGCAGCCTGTGATTGGCCTGGGGCGCGGTTCGTCGGGCTGGATTGACGTCCTGGGAACGGCGGCGAGCGCGCACGCGCACGAGTCGTTCCTGTACTTCCCCTGGAGCGCCTACAACTCGTATTCGGGGGAGACCCGCGTCGCGACGGGCGACATGGACGGCGACGGGCGCGACGAGCTCCTCGTCGGCACGGGGCGGTACACGTACTACGGCGGCTGGGCGGCCGTGCTCGACGACGCCCTGGCGGGATACGCCCTGACGCGCTGGGTGCGGATCCGGAGCAGCTACTACAACAACCGGAACGGCGAGGTCTGGCCGGCCTGTGGCGACGTCGACGGCGACGGCCGCGCGGAGATCGCGCTCGGGACGGGCCCTGCGTACGGGTACAGCGGATTCGTGGAGGTCTTCGCCGACCTTTCGGCCGGCGCGGCGTTCCTGGCGCGCGTCTCGTGCGGCCGCAGCAATTACACGTACTCGAACGGGGAGGTCCGCCCCGCGTTCGGGGACGTGGACGGGGACGGCCGGGCGGAGCTGATCTTCGGGTATGGCGCCTACACGGCCGAGGGCGGCGTGGTCGATGTCCGCGACGACGCCGTCGGCGGATACGCCCTGCTCTCCCGCCTGCGTGTCCAGTGGAGCTCCTACAACGGCTCGAACGGCTCCACGCAGCCCGCGTGCGGAGACACGGACGGGGACGGGCGCGCGGAGATCGTCGTCGGGCTGGGGCGCGGGGGGGCGGGCCAGTTCGAGGTGTTCGACGACGCCTCCGCCGGCTACGCGCACCGCGCGTGGGGACAGGTGCCCTGGCCGAGCTACTGGTCGTACGACGGCCAGACGCGGGTCGCGTGCGGAGACCTGGACGGAGACGGCCGCGCGGAGACGGCGGTCGGCCTCGGTCCGTACCCGGGCAACGGCGGGTGGGTGTACCTGTTCGAGGACGACCAGGCGGCGTACGCCTCGACGACGCAGGTGCGCGCGGGGTGGACCGCCTACAACAACGCCAACGGCGAGACCCGCCCGGCGATCGGCCGCCTGCGGTAGGTCTTGCAACGGATGGCAGGCTCCCGGAGAATCCTCGTCTCTCTGGGAGCCTGCCATGTCGATCGAGAAGATCGGAACCCTGGCGCGGCTGGTGATGGAGCTGCGCAAGCTGCCCGGCATCGGCCCGCGCACCGCCGAGCGGCTGGCGATACCCTTGACCGGTCACCGACGCTGCAGCCAGCCATGAAACAGGACAGGGTCTTCGGCTTGGACGTCATCCGAGCCGTCGCGGTGCTTCTTGTGCTTCTATCCCACACATGCGTGTTCGTGTGTTCGGGAAAAGTCTACCAGGTCATCTTTCTCTACGCCGGATTCCTGGGCGTTGAGCTGTTCTTCGTACTCAGCGGTTTTCTGATCGGGACCATCCTGATCGGCCTACATAGCGCAGGTTCACTTCAGACAACACGTCACTTGATGGACTTCTGGATTCGAAGGTGGTTCAGGACGCTCCCAAACTACTACCTCATCCTGGTGATCTGGCTTGTGCTTCATTATGCCATCTACGATCAGTTCGTCTTCTCGCAATTGCGGTACCTCTCCGATTTGGTCTTCTCGCAGAACCTCATCAACGAGCATCCCGGTTTCTTCGCGGTTGCCTGGAGTCTCTCGATCGAGGAGTGGTTCTACCTTCTGTTTCCCATCGCGCTCCTCCTCTCCCAGAAATGGTTGACAATCGGCAGTTCGCGGAGCGTTATCCTAAGCATCGTCGTATTCATGGTGGCCTGTTCTGTGGCTCGCCTGGTTGTCGCGATCTACGGGAGTGTTCACTGGGACCAGTTGGTTCGAAAATGTGTGCCATTGCGTCTGGACAGCATTGTCGTGGGGGTCCTGGCCGCCTGGGTGAAGCGGTATCACAGCGCGTTGTGGACGAGGGGGGCGAGGACGGGGCTCGTACTCGGGGTCGTGATTTGTGCCGGATGGTCCCCCTTGCTGTGCCAAGCGGCAGTCTTACGACAGCACACAAGCCTGTTTCTCGGTACAGTCCTGTGGACAACCGTGTCGGTGTCCCTCGCACTGCTCCTGCCGGCCGCAGATGCCGTCGCAAGAGGACCGAGAGGGCTCCTCTGCTCAAGTATCACCCGGGTCAGTGAGATCTCCTATTCGATATACCTGTCCCACACGGTGGTTATCGCTCTATTCGTGACAACCCTACCAGGGTTGCGAGGCTGGACAGCGTTCCTTTTGATTTGGGTGAGCACCCTGGCGGTCTCCAATCTCCAATTCACGTACTTCGAAAAGCCGATGACGGCGCTTCGCGACAGGTTTGGTACCGTTCGCTACCGGGAGATGGGCAAAGCAGGGTAGGGCGCTTCCGTCTTCTCCGTGGGTCCCGTGAACGAGACCCGCCCGGGGATCGGCCGCCTGCGGTAGCTCTTGCAACGGATGACAGGCTCCCGGAGAATCCTCCTCTCTCTCTGGGAGCCTGCCATGTCGATCGAGAAGATCGGACCCCTGGCGCGGCTGGTGACGGAGCTGGGCAAGCTGCCCGGCATCGGCCCGCGCACCGCCGAGCGGCTGGCATTCCACATCCTGCGCGCGCCCAAGGAGGAAGCGGAGGCGCTGGTTGGGGCGGTCCGCGAGGTGAAGGAGCGAGTCCGCCCCTGCGGCCGCTGCTTCCACGTCAGCGAGGCGGACCCGTGCGAGGTCTGTTCCGACCCGTCTCGCGACGCGACGCTCGTCTGCGTGGTGGAGCAATCCAAGGACCTCTGGGCGATCGAGAAGTCCGGGGCGTATCGGGGGCACTACCACGTGTTGCTGGGACGCATCGCGCCACTCGAGGGGATCGGCGCGGACGACCTGACGATCGACGCGCTGGTCGGTCGGGTGAAGGCGGGCGGGGTGCGGGAGGTGATCCTCGCGACGAACCCGAACCTGGAGGGGGACGGGACGGCGCTGCACCTCGTGCGGGTGCTTTCGCCGCTCGGCGTAAGGATCACGCGCATCGCGCGCGGGGTTCCGACGGGGGCTTCGATCGAGTTCGCGAGCCGCGCGATTCTCGCCGACGCCATCCAGGGCCGACAGGACATGAAGTAGGCGAACGCGCGCGGGTTGCGGACCGTTCGCGCGGCTGCTATCATGCGCCCGATGCGAGCGCATCGCGCAGTCTCCGCTTCCTCCCGCGTAGCCGCCATCCCGCTGCTCCGGCCCAGCATCGGACGCGCCGAGGAGCGGCTCGTCCTCCAGGTCCTTCGCAGCGGCCAGCTCACCCAGGGACCGATGGTGGAGGCCCTCGAGCGGGAACTTGCCGCGCGCACGAGGGCGCGCGAGGTCGTCGCGGTGTCCTCTGGCACGGCGGCCCTGCATCTCGCCCTGCTCGTATCGGGCGTCGGCCCCGGCGACGAGGTGGTCCTTCCCTCTTTCACATTCGTCGCGACGGCCAACGTGGTGAGGCTTCTGGGTGCCACGCCGGTCTTCGTGGACATCGACCCGAGGACGTACAACCTGGACGTCTCGCTCCTCCCGAAAGCGCTCTCGGCGCGTACGCGCGCCCTCTTGCCCGTCCACCAGGTCGGACTTCCGTTCGACCGAGACGCCGTCCGTCGGTTTGCGCGCAACGCGCGAGTCCAGGTCGTCGAGGACGCGGCGTGCGCGATCGGGGCGTCGTGGAGGGGGAAGCCGATCGGCGCGGAGGGGCTCGTCTGCTTCAGCTTCCACCCCCGCAAGGTGGTCACCTCCGGCGAGGGGGGCGCCATCCTGCTCGGCGACCGGCGCGTCGCAGAGCGACTGCGTCGGCTCAGGTCGCACGGTCTCGCCCACCGCGCCGTCGCGGGGAGGCCCCCGCGTCTCGAGTGCATCGAGCCGGGGTTCAACTTCCGACTCTCGGACGTCGGCGCGGCGCTCGCGCTGGGCCAGGTCCGTCGACTCGACGCGCTCGTCGAGGAGCGCCGCCGCCTGGCGATGCGATACGAGCGCGGGATCGAGGGGATCCGCGGCCTGGTCCTGCCCTGGACGCCCCCCGGGGCCGAGCCCACCTATCAAACGTACCTCGTCCGGGTCACGGGCGACGCGCGGCTCGACAGGGACGAACTGCTGTCGGGACTCGCCGGGGAGGGGATCGGCGCGCGGATCGGCGTGTCCGCGATTCACCTGCAGCCCGCGTATCGGTCGCCGAAGGCGAGTCTGCCTGAGACGGAGCGCGCGGCGCGCGAGACCCTCGCGCTGCCCCTGTACCCCGGACTCTCGGATCGAGACCACGACCGGATTGTCTCCACGTTGAAGAGGCTCCTCGCATGA
>CAZYRM010000304.1:0-6162 GCA_964649705.1 uncultured Planctomycetia bacterium | reverse complement strand
CAGTCGCGCCACTTCATCGGTGAGACGCGCGGGAGCGACACGTTCTTCACGCGCGCGGCCCGCGTCGGGGCCGACGGGACGTTCTACAAGGACTACGAGTACAAGGTGGAGGGGGACTTCGGAAGGGGGTCGGCCCAGGTCCAGGACGGCTACCTGGGGTGGAAGCGGCACCCCGAGTACTCGCTGCGGATCGGTCAATTCAAAGAGCCGTTCTCGCTCGAGACGCTCAACTCGACCCGGTACATGAGCTTTGTGGAGCGGTCCCCGATGAGCCTCCTCGCGCCGGGCCGCGACATCGGCCTGATGCTCCACGGCAAGGCCTGGGAGGACCGCCTGGAGTACGCCCTGGGCGTCTTCAACGGCAACGGCCGCAACGTCGCCTCCGACGCGAACGACGACAAGGACGTCGTGGCGCGGCTCGTGCTGAAGCCGTTCGCGCCAAGCGAAGACACGTGGACGAAGGGGATCCGGGTCGGCGGGGCCATCACGTACGGGAGCGAGAAGCAGGCGTTCGGGAACCTCGCGGCGCCCGACTCGGGGACCACCTTCATCACGATGACGACGGGCGTGAGGAGCCGCGAGGACCGTCGCCGGCTGAACGTCGAGGGGGCGTGGCTCGTGGGACCGCTCAGGCTGCAGGGGGAGGCGACCTGGATGGACCTGGAGCTGCACCGGTTCGCCGCGGGGCTGCCGGATAGCAAGGTCGAGGGGGACGCGGAGTTCGGATCGTACTACGTCGAGGCGTTGTGCGTGCTCACCGGCGAGGACGCGGTGCTGGAGCGGCGCAAGCCGAAGAAGAACCTGCTCTCCGACGGGGGGATCGGGCAGGTCGAGGTCGCCGTCCGGTTCTCCCAGTTCTGGACGGACGAGGACCTGTTCGAGGAGGGGTTCGCGACCGAGGCCCGCTCGGCGGACGGGTACGACAACTGGACAGCGGGGGTGAACTGGTTCCTGAACCCGTACGTCCGGGTCTCGCTCAACTACTTCCACAACGAGTTCTGGGACGGCGTCCTCATCAACGGAAAGTCGGAAGAGGACGAGGACGGCGTGGTGACGCGTTTCTGCGTCGACTTCTAGGGGCTACTCGAGGAAGCCGAGCTTCTTCATCGTCCCGCGGACGGCGCCGTCTTCCTCCTCCTCGTTTGCGGGGGACGGGCGCGCGGCGCGCGGCCAGGCGTTCCAGACGAGCGCGGCCGCGCAGAAGACGGGCAGGAGCCAGGCGAGCGCCGTGTCCGTCGAGAGCCGGCGGATCGCCCAGGCGAGCCCTCCGCCGACCAGCGGGGCCGCGAGCCAGACGAGCAAGATCCCGGTCAGGACCCCCTTCCTCATCGTCGCGCGGACGCCGTACTTCGCGCACCCGACGCCGAGCGTAGCCAGCACGTTGAGCTGCACGAGCGACTGGGGAAAGCCGAACGACGAGGCGACGAGGAGCAGGGAGGCCGTGGTGATCGCGATGGCCGCGGCGGCCCGCGGGCCGAAGGCGGCGAGCTGCCTGCCCGACTTCCGCATGAGCGGCTCGCCGTAGGCATACCCGCCCAGACCAAAGAGGACGCCGGCGGCGAGGCAGAAGGCCGGGGCGGAGGCGCCGGGAAAGACGGCGCCGAGCGGCGCCACGGCGTTGGGGACGTTGTTCGTGCCGATGGCGAAGGCGACGTAAGCGCCCGTTGCGACCGCGAGCGCCCGCCAGCGCGCGGCGACGGGCGCGGCGATCTCGGCCCCTGGCGGGGGGGAGCCGATGGCCCGAGCCACGACGTAGGTGCAGAGGAAGGCGGCGACCGGGAGGGTGACCCAGGCCACGAGGAGCGGGACCATGGCCTCCCAGCGGCAGCCGGCGCCCGCGATCCCCGTCCCGAGGACGGCGAACACGGTGACCTGGCTGGTCGACTGGGGGACACGCAGGCGGTTCCCGAGGGCCAGGCCGCAGCCGGCAGCCGAGAGGACGGCCAATCCCCCCATCGCGTCGAGCCCGCCCGAGACCAGGAGGCCCTTGCCCAGCGTCCTGAGCACCGGGCCGCTTCCGACCACGGCCCCGACGGCGACCATCAGGCCGAAGAGGAGCCCCGCGCCGCGACGGCCGATCTGGAGCGCGCCGTAGGGCGCGCCGAAGGAGGGGACCATTCCGCTGGTGCCCATGCCCATGCAGAAGAGGGCGCCGATTCCGATCGAGAGAAAGGCGTCCAAATTCTCAGTTCTCAACTCGCAGTTCGCAACCCAAGCTCAATGCCCGAAGTTCGAATCGCCGCCGGGCGAAGGGAGCGACTGGACTGAGCAGGGTGTCGACGGACCCGTCATTTGGTCGACTTGTCGACGTCGCCAGCGAAGAGCTTGATCACGCTCCGGTTGAGCCCCGCAGGCGAGGCGGGGGACTCGGACATCGCGACGCGGACCAGGTCGACGAGCAGGCTGCCCAGGATCCACATCGCGGCACTGCAGAGGAAGAGGCAGACCGTCATGACCGGGTGATGACCCGGCACGGCCGGCGCGGCGGGCGCCGCGGCGCGCGCGGCACGATGAGCGGCCGGGGCTTCAGCCTCCTCTTCGACCGCGGCCGACTCCGCGCCCTCTTCCGGGGCGTCGACGAGCTCCTGGTCGGCGGCGTGCGACGAGCTGTCCTCCGCGAACGTCTCGTCCGACTCCGCGGCGCCGACGCTCGAGGAGTCCTCCTTCTGCACTTTCAGGTCGTCCGAGTCATCGAAGACCATCTCCTGGGTCACGCCCGTGGTGTCGCCCGCCTCGCCCTCCGCGGGGGGCTCGATGATGGTCCCTTCCGAGTCGCCGAAGTCGGACTCGGGGACGCCGGTCGTGTCGATCGGCGCAGGCTCCATCGAGGCGTCCAGGTCCTCGGCGGGTTCGGACGACGCGTCCGATCCCTCGCCGAAGTCGACCGAGGGGACGGCGGTGTCGGACGCCGCGGGCAGCTCCCCGGACTCGAAGTCCACGGCGGAGTCGAGGTCGAGGATCGTGCCCTCCTCGCCGCCTCCGCCGCCCCCGCGCGCGGCGAGTGAATCCACGTCCTCCTTCCGGAACTTCATCCGGTCCTCGTCACGGAAGGCGCGGAGTTCGCCCTCGGAGACCAGGCGCTTGACTTCGTCTTCGGAGAGACCGAGCTGGCTGACGACGTCTTCGAAGGAGAGGTACTCTGGCATGAACCGTCCGCTCCCAATCCCTGCCGGGCTTCCCGGGCCCGGTCCAATCCCATATCGACAGGAGGGCCCCTCCATCTGGAGTGGTTGGGTCGGGCCCATTCGCGTGGTAGGATGCGGGCCGTTCGAGCCTCACGAGGTCAGCATGCCCGCGACACTTCCCGACCCCGCCCAGCCCATGGACCTCTCGGTCCTCGGCGCCGGCGCGTGGGGGATCGTCCTCGGATCGCACCTGGCGCGGAAGGGACACAGGGTCACGGCCTGGGACGCCGCGCCCCAGGTGATCGAGTCCCTTAGGGCCCTGAGGGGGCACCCGAAGCTGAAGGGGTTCGTCGTCCCGAACGAGGTCCGCCTCGTGACCTCGCTCGCCGAGGCGCTCGATTCGCCCCGCCCCTCGTGCCTGGTCGTCGCGGTGCCGAGCCACGCGATGAGGACGCTCGCGGAGGAGGTCCGACGCCTCGACCCGGCGGACTCGCCCGCGCCTTGGGTCCTGTGCAGCAAGGGGATCGAGGAGGAGACCCTCCTGACGATGACCGCCGTAGTCGAGTCCGTCCGCGGCGTGGAGTGGCGGGAGCGCCTCGCGGTCCTCTCGGGCCCGAGCTTCGCGGCGGAGGTCGGCACGGACAAGCCGACGACCGTCTGCGCCGCGTCGGCGAACAAGGCCCTGGCCGGGTGGGCGCAGACCGTCTTCCGGACGGAGACCTTCCGCGTGTACACGCAGGACGACGCCCTCGGAGTGCAGCTCGGCGGGTCCCTGAAGAACGTCATCGCGATCGCCTCGGGGGTGTGCGACGGGATGAAACTCGGGGACAACGCCCGAGCGGCGCTCATCACGCGAGGCCTGGCGGAGATGGTGCGTCTCGGCGTCGCGATGGGCGCGAAGGCGGAGACGTTTGCGGGGTTGGCAGGGATGGGAGACCTCATCCTGACGTGCGCGGGGGAGCAGAGCCGGAATCACCAGTTTGGCGAGCTGCTCGCGCAGGGACGACCCGCGAGCGAGGCCCTGAGACAGATCGGGATGGTCGTCGAGGGGGCGCGGACCGTGAAGTCCGTTCGGGCGCTCGCGGCGAGGCACGGCGTCGAGATGCCAATCTCGAATGCCGTCTACGAGATGCTCTACGAGGACAAGCACCCCGCCAACGCCCTCAGGGACCTCCTCAGGCGCGACCCTCGCCCCGAACGGGACTAGCAACCGAACACTTAGAGCTCATCTCTTGAATGCCGGGGTAACGTTTCGGAGCGCCCTTGCAACAACCTTTTGCTTGACGCCTTTGGGGAGGCAGGCTAGTTTGCCGCCCACCGAGCCGGGGAATCGAGTCCATTGAGGATGGGTGGATGGGAAAGGACTCGGGAAACGGCCAGCCGCACGTCACCTTCGACTCCATCATCACGTGCAGCAAGGAGATGGAGTCGTGCATGGAGCGCTCCCGCGCCGCGGCGGGGGCCGACATCGCCATCCTCCTCCTCGGGGAGAGCGGCACGGGCAAGGAGATGCTGGCGCGGGCCATCCACGCCGCCAGCCGACGCCGCGAGAAGCCCTTCGTCGCGGTCAACTGCAGCGCCCTGACCGAGACCCTGCTCGAGGCCGAGCTCTTCGGCTACGAACGGGGCGCCGCCCTGGTGGAGTCCGACCACCAGGGGAAGTTCGACCAGGCGAACGGCGGGACGCTCTTCCTCGACGAAGTCACCGACATGTCGCCCACGGGACAGGCTAAACTATTGCGAGCACTTGAGTTCCGTGAGTACGAGCGGGTCGGTGGAGACAAAATTCTCACGACAGACGTGCGGGTGGTCGCGGCGACGAAGCGGAATCCCCTCTCCCTGGTCCGGGCGGGGCGGTTCCGCGAGGACCTCTACTACCGCCTGAACGAGGTCGCGGTCGAGGTCCCCCCGCTCCGCCGCCGCAAGGAGGACGTCCCGCTCCTAGTGGACCGATTCGTCCGTGAGTGCTCGGCGGAGTTCCGGAAAGAAGTGAAGGGCGTCTCCCGGGTGGTCATGTCCTACCTTCTCAAGCACGACTGGCCTGGGAACGTCAGGGAGCTCAGGAGCGTGGTGAAGCGCGGATCGGCCGTGGCGCACCACGACGAGATCTGGCTGGAGGACCTCTCGCTCGTCGTCCAGGTGGTCGACCCCGAGGACCGACGCTCGGAGGAGGACGAGGACCTGTCGCTCGACGCGATCGAGCGCAAGCACATCGAACGCGTCCTCGAGATGACCAAGGGGAACAAGAAGCAAGCGTGCGAAATCCTGGGGATCTCGAGACCGACCTTGGACCGGAAGATCAAGGCGATGGACGGAAGAATTGTCAGGTCTCAATGAGCAAGTTTCAAGCAACGCTCAAGCAGGAAGCCCAAAGGTCCCCGGTCGTCCTCGCCGGCATTTGACACATCGCTCATCGTGTGGGATCGTCGAGGCGTGGGCGAGAACGAGACGATCCCGTTGGCCGGCCTGCCCGAAGACGACGCGGCGCTGATGGCGCGCGCGGCGTCGGGGGACTCGGAGGCCTTCGCGTCGATCGTCCACCGCTGGCGACGCCGCATCTACGCCTTTGCGGCGAGGATGACGGGCGACGCCGCCCTGGCCGAGGACGTGACGCAGGACGCCTTCGCAAGCGCATTCCAGGCCCGCGCGCGCTGGAAGCCGACGGCGCGCGTATCGACCTGGCTCTACACGATCGCGAAGAACGCCGCCCTGGACCGGGCGCGACGGTCCGAGCGCAGGGAACGGACGGTCTCGCCGGCGGCCGGGGCGAACACGACGGGCCTCCTGGGCCGCATCCCCGACGGCGCCCTCACACCGTGCTCGAGCGCGCAGAACCTGGAGCTGGAGATCGCCGTCGAGGCGGCACTCGCCGGGCTCCCCGACACGTACCGACTGCCCGTCGTCCTCTGCTCCATCGAGGGGATGACGTACGCCGAGGCCGCCGAGGTCGCCGGGGTGAACGAGAAGACGCTCTCAAGCCGTCTGGCGCGCGGGCGGGAGATGCTCCGCGAGGCGCTCAGGCCCCACCTCGGGGAGG
>CAZYRM010000303.1:0-6164 GCA_964649705.1 uncultured Planctomycetia bacterium | reverse complement strand
TCCTCCACGGCCTCGGCGCGTGGTGCGATCTCTGGGCCTCCACGATGGCGGAGCTCGAAAAGCACTTCCTCGTGGTGGCCCCCGACATCCTCGGCTTCGGCCGCTCCGAGGCGCCCCGGATGCGCTATACGCGCGACGTGCTCGTCCGCTGGTTCGGCGCCTTCATGGACGTCATCGGCACGCACAGCGCGCACGTCTGCGGCAACTCGATGGGCGGCTCGATCGCCCTCGACTTCGCCTGGAGGTTCCCCGAACGCGTGAAGCGCCTCATCCTCGTCGACCCCGCGGGGCTCGGCCCCGAGATCGGCTTCTCGCCCCGGCTCGGGAGCCTCCCGCTCATCGGCGAGCTCCTTGCGCAGCCCTGGCACTGGAACATGCGGCGGGCCTGGCGCCACCTCATGGGGGACCCGTCCTGGGTGACCGAGGAATTCGTCGACTACGTCGCCACCTTCCGCCGCGAGTACGTCTCGACGCGCCCGTACCTCGGCGTGTTGCGCGAGCACGTCCGGTTCGGAGGCCTCAAGGAGACGCTCGATCACCTCGTCGACGGGGTCAAGATGCCCACGCTGCTCGTGTGGGGGGAGAAGGACCACCTCTTCCCGGCCATCCAGGGGGAGCGCGCCGCGAAGCGGATCCCCCAGTGCAGCTACCACGTCATGCAGGGGTGCGGGCACGTGCCGTTCATGGAGAGGCCGGCGGAGTTCGCCGACGCCGTGCTGGGCTTCCTCGGCCGCTCGGAGGTCACGCGGATCGAGCGGAGGCCCCATCCCGAGGTCCCGCCGCCGTCGTACTCGGAGGCGGCCCCGACGCCGCGTCCCGGCGACGTCGCACCCTCTCCGCCCCCCTCCGAGGCCGCGGCACCTCCCGGACCGCTCGCGGGCACCCCGCCTCCGTCAGGGACGTAGGCCGTCCAGGGCCCCGCGGAGCTTCGCCCCCGCGGCGGGCTGGACCATCGAGACGTAGGCGACCTTCCCGCGCAGCCACGCCGAGAAGTCCTCGCGGCCCTCGCGGTTCTGCGCGGCGAGCCCTTCCCTCCCGGCATGGTGCAGGATGGCGCGGAGGCGCCTGCGTTCGCGCCTGGGGACCGTGGTCCCGTCGTTGACGACGATCCCCGTCACGCGCTGTGCCGTGTTGCGTCTGAGGACGCGGGCCTTCTTGTCGTTCCAGCCGAAGCCCTCCTCCTGGAGGACGTGGCGGACGCGGGCCAGGAGGAACCCGACGCGCTTGCCGGCCTCGCCGGTCGCGGAGAACGAGAGGTCGTCCGCGTAGCGCGAGTAGCGCCAGCCGAGGCCCTTCGCCATCCCGCGGAGGCGGCGGTCGAGGCGTCGCGTGACGAGGTTCGAGATCGCCGGGCTCGTGCAGGCCCCCTGCGGAAGTCCGCGCGGGCCCGTCGCCACGAAGTACCGCGCGCCGTCGTACGTCGCCTCCTCGCGGGGCGCCTCGGTCGTGAGAAGGGCCAGGATGGTCGCGACGGCGGGGGAGTAGCCCAGCGACCGGAAGAGCCCCCGCACGCGCGGGAAGGTGATCGATGGGAAGAAGTCCTTCACGTCGACGTTGACGAGCACGTCGGGGCGCTCGTGCACACGGGCGCTGGTCACGGTCGAGCGGCCCTTCACGAAGCCGTGGGCCTCGGCCTCCAGCGGGAGCTTCGCGAGGACGTTCTCGAGGACCCACCCCTGCGCGGCGCGGAGCCTGGGGAGCGGGGAGCTGATGCGGCGCATCCCGCCGGAGCGCTTGGGGACCTCCCAGGTAACGTAGTGCGAGCACGTCGCGGCGTCGCTGTGGAAGGCGAGCCAGCGCAGGCGGGAGATGGAGAGTCCCGTCGCGGTCGCCAGGTCGCCAGCGGTGGCGAGCACGGGCAGGCCGAGCGCGGCGAGCTTCTGCGGGTCGGCCGTCCGGTCCGCGAGCCCGTCGGAGACCCCGCGGCCGAGGTGGTCGATCTCGGTGGCGCGGCGTTGTGCGACGGCGGCCTTGCGGCGGGCCTCCCGTTCGGCGGCGCGGGCCTTCATCTCGGCCTTGCGGCGCTCGCGTTCCTGACGGGAGAGCTGGACGGCGCGTTCGGCGAACTTCCAGGCGGCGCCTCGGTCGCGCTGGGCGGCCTCCCACAGCTCGCCGACGCGGTGGATCTCAACGAGGTGCTGCGGCAGGAGGTAGCCGTGCGCGACGAGAGCGCGGTCGATCAGGTTCGTGCGGAGGTCCTGGGCGGGCGGGATGACGAAGCGGTTGCCGAACCACGCGCCGCCGCGGACGACGTCCTGGGCGCGACGGCGCAATTCGTCCTTGCTGATGGGGAGGAACTGGTCGGCGGACAGGTCCACCCGGCGCGCGGGCGCGGGGGGACGGCGGGGCGCCTGGGCGGGGGGGCGTTGGCCTGGAGGAGTGCCCGCGCCCTTCGCACCTGGGAGTGGCGTGGCAGGAATGGGCGTCGACGAGATGGGCCGGGGCGGAGGGGGAGTGGGGCCTCCGCCGAAGACCGATTCCAGCCAGTCAAAGAGGCCCATGGGTTCCTGGAGCACGGGGTCGAAGGTCGGGGCCAGGGGCGGCCCATCGGGCCGCCCCTACATGGTTGACCGAGGTAACTTCAAGGACCGAGGAGGGTCCGGGGACCCACCGCACCGCCTGACTTCTCGCTGTGGACCAGGGCCGTTCACCAAGGCTGGGACCCCGCCGATGTGGCGGTGAAGCCTTGGCTTGGCTGAGACCGCCACATCGGCGGGGTCCCAGCCAAACGAGGAACGGCCGTGGGGTCGGATGTCAGATGAACTCCAGCCGCGGCGTAACACCGCAGCATGTTGGGCTCAGGCGGCGCGGCAGGCGCCGGGATCCTCCACTGTCTTTCCTACAGAACCGAAGCCCTGCGCAGCGCCAGCAGGTGCCGGCAGGGCCCCTTCCTGACTCCAAATCGATGGTGATGGCTGCAGGAGCACTTCCCCTTCCGGATGATCCCGTCCGCGTCGATCATCGCCTCTACGTGCGTCGACTCCACGCGCCCGGAGACGATCCGGTTGCCTCGCGGCGTCGTCTCGCTCTGCTCGACCCGCGCGTCCAGGCGTCGGCTCTCCGCCGCCTCCTCGTTCTCCGATGCGAACTGCGCGATCGGGAAGCCGGGCGGCATCACCTGGCGGAATCGGTGCACCCGCGCGCCGAGATCGTAGATGCTCTGCCCCGTCCTCGCAAGCCGATAGAGCCCCGCCCGGGTCGCCTCGGGAGGGGACTTCGCCATCGCGGCGAGGTCCGTCTCGCTCGCTGCCTGGCGAAGCTGGAGCGCCTCTCCGATCCGCTGTACGACCGGCTCCTGGACCTCCGCCTGCGGCGCCATCAGGTCGAGCAGGCTCGCTCGCGCCCAGTCGTTCACCGTCCACCCCGAGAGCCCCAGCGTGAACCGCATCTCGCCCATCCGCACCACCCAAAAGCTCGGCAGCCCCGTGCCGAGGAGGTGCACCTCGACCTCGTCCACCAAAGGCAGCAGGCGCGCAAGGACGAGCAGCCGCTGGCGGCCCCAGATCCGGATCGTCTCCGCCCGCCCCTCGTCCGCGGCCCGTCGCGAGACGATCCGCTGCTCCCAGGGCTCCAGGACCACCTCGACGGGCTTCCCGGGGACGATCTCGAAACGGATCGCCCTCGGGCTCTTCCGCGCTCGACGTCGCCCGAGCCACGCCAGGATCGAGTAGACGGCCTCCCGCGTCAGCACGACCTTGCGCGCGGGCAGGCCCATCGCAGCCTGGAGCTGCAGGAAACCGCGCAGCCAGCTCTCGGGGAGGTCGATCTTCTCCTCCCTGAGGTCTCCACCGCCCTCGGTCGCTACCGTGAACCCCGACGGGTCGACCTGGAATCGCGTCTCGCGATAGGTGCGCAGCGTCTGGAAGTGGTCGAAGAGGTCCTGCGAGTAGTCGACGTTCGTCGTGCCGCACTGGATCGAGTCGCCCCCCAGGAAGCCGCCCTCCCGGTCGATCGTGAGGCACCCGTAGCTCGACTCGTCCGCCGAGAAGCACTCGAAGAACACGACGTCCGGGGAGACGGTGATCACCGGGTCGCATGGCATGAGCTGCCGCCAGAGCGCCGGGTCGGTCCGCGCGAGCCACCCGGAGTAGGCGACGCGCGCGTCCCAATACGCCCGGCGGCACTCCTCGAACTGCTGCGCCAGGATCGGGTCGGGCGCGCGCCCCGCCATCTCCGCGAGCGTGGCGGTCGCCTGCGCGTGGGCCTCGCGGCGGATCCTCCCCTCCGCGCGGCCCCGGTTCGCGAGCCATTCCCGGTAGGCCGTCTTGTCGCGCGGCTTGTAGCGGAGGTCGGAGACGACCACCTCGTGGAGAGCCGAAACGGCCTCGCGGAAGCGGAGCGGCCTCGCGAGGGCGGCGTCGAAGGAGACCACGGAGCGTCTGAGGTTCGGCGAGAAGGTGACCGCGGCGCGGCCGTCCTTGCGGTCCACGCGGCTCCGTCCGAAATAGGCGAGCGCGAGCTCCACGTCACACCCCCGCCATGGAACGGATCCGGAGCTCCGGGAAGGCGCGGGCCACCTCCGCGCCGAGATCCGGGTAGCGCACGACGAGGCGAACCACGGCCGCGAGACCCGCACGCCTCTCGGGCGGGCGGACGGATCGGAGCGCCACGGCGAGGAGCCGCATCGCCGCCGCGGCGTGCATCGGGTCGGCCTCCACCATGCGGGTGAGCATGCGGAGGACCGAGAGCTTGTGACGGCTCCCGCGGCGGATGCCGAGGAGCACGGCGGCCCAGACGGCGTGCAGGTCGTCCGCCTTGATCGTCCGTGGGAGGCCCCGGGAGTCGAGGCGGGCCTCCAGGAGGCGCGTCATCGGGAGGCGGACGTCGTCGTAGGGGGTCTCGAGGAGCCTCGACCACGTCGCGGGGTCGTCGAGCAGGGGGGACTCCTCGTACCAAAGCCACGCCGCGCGGCGGACCTCCTTGCGCGTGCTGTCGAGGCAGGGGAGGAGGGCGTCGACGCCGACCTGGTCCTGGAGGAGCTTCACGACCTCGTCGCCGACCCCGACGGCCTGGGCGTCGGCGAGCGCGAGGAGGAGCGGTCGGTCAGGCGGCGCGAGGGGGGCCTCGCGGAGGAAGCGGAGGCCGAGGCGTGCGATGGAGGGGGAGGCCGCGCAGGCCAGTTCCAGGCGCTGGGCGGGCGTCAGGCGGTCGGCGGAGATGGAGCGCTGCATCGCGGCGCAGACGGCCTCGAGGACGGTCATGTCCTGGACGTGGAGGAGGCGGAGCCACGTTGCGATGGGGAGTGCGGAGAGCCCGGCGCAGTTCGGCAGGAGCGTGGCGGCGAACGTGCGGACCTCCTCGTCGGCATGGACGAGGAGGCGAGCGACGGTCTCGGCGGGGACGGCGGAGAGGGCGCCGGGCATCGCGCGGACCATCTCCATCGCCCACCAGCGAACGGTGCGGGCGCGGGCCTCGGCGAGGAGGTCGAGCAGCTCGGTCCAGCGGCCCTCCCACGCGGTCGGGAAGGCTGGGGCGGGCTTGAGGATGGAGAGGGCGCGATCGGGGCCCAGGCGCCACCGGCTCCACGTCGAGAGGAGGTGAGGGGATTCGTGGAAGAGGATGTGGACGAGGCCCCAGCGGCGGAGGAGGTCGCGGCCCGATTGGAGGTCTTCGTCCTCGTAGCGTCGAAGGGCGAGAAGGACAGTCTCTCGATAGGCGCTCGCATCGCGAAAGCCGAGGTGACGGAAGTGCCGCCACGCGCGGCGGCGCAGGTATGCGCAAGTGTTGCCCGAGAACCGCATTTGCAGGTCCCAATTCGCGCCGCGGTCCGTCTGAACCATGAAGAGCGCCATGAGCTCGTGATCGCCGGACTCGTCGCACAGTTTGAAGAGGCGTTTCCACAGCGGGCGGTGCTCCGGGTTGCGGCGGTGCAGCACGGGCCTGCTGGTCCAGGGACTCGGCTGGTCGACGTACTGGATGAGCTGCGCCCGGGCCCACGGGCGGGTGTCCTTCTGCCACCGCTCGGCGAAGGCGCGGAGGCCCTGTGCGTCGGCGCACTTCGTGAGCGTCTCGATGAAGCCGGGGTCGGCGGCCTCGAAGCGCTCCAGGACGCTCATGAGTGGTACGCTGGATGCCATGTCAGGCTCGCTCGGTGTCGACCTCTCGCAGAGGGATCGGTGGCGGTGGCGTGCTCGTAATCGGGCTCGAAATCGTTCTCGTGCTCG
>CAZYRM010000302.1:0-6205 GCA_964649705.1 uncultured Planctomycetia bacterium | reverse complement strand
GTCCTCGCGTAGCGGACGCACCGCTCCACGCACGACTCCAGGATCCCGATCGCCATCGCGGGGGCCATCGCCCGCTCGTGCGAGAGCGGGTAGAGCGCCTGCGCGAAGCCCGCCTTCGTGTCCCCCAGGACGTTCGCCGACGGCACGCGGACGTCCTCGAACATCATCTCCGACGTCGGCGATCCGCGCATCCCCATCTTCTTCATGGGTACGCCCGTCGAGTAGCCCGGAGTCCCCTTCTCCACCAGGAAGCACCCGAGCGTCTTCTTCCCCGCCTCCTCGCCCGTGACCGCGAAGACGACTCCGACGTCCGCGACGGAGGCGTTCGTGATGAACGTCTTCGTCCCGCTGAGCACCCACGCGTCCCCGTCGCGGCGGGCGCGCGTCGACATCGACATGACGTCCGACCCGGCGCCGGGCTCCGTCAGGCCCATGCACGCGATCGCCTCGCCCCGCGCGATGCGCGGGAGCCACTTCTTCTTCTGCTCCTCCGTGCCGAAGCGGAGGATCGGGCCTCCCCCGAGGAGGAGGCTCGCGCCCGCGGAGAGCGCCGTCGCGGCGCAGGCGCGGGAGACCTCGCTCATGAAGACCGCGGACATGCCGAGGTCCCCTCCCCCGCCGCCGTACGCCTCGGGGTAGGAGGGCGCGAGGAGGCCCGCCTTTCCGAGCCCCCGGTAGGCGTCCCAGAGGGACTTCTCGCCGTGGTCCACGGCAATGGCGTGGGGCGCGACCTCGCGCTCGCAGAACTTCCGGAGCTCTCGCTGATAGGCCTTCTGTTCGTCGGTCCGAGCGATTTCCATGTCACGCCTCCAGCGGCTGGAAGTGGAGAAGGTCGGCCATCTCGCCCCGGCGCTCGGAGCGGAACACGGCCTGGACGGCCTGGCCGATCGAAAGCCTGGACGGGTCCTTCTCCGAGAGGAAGTACTGGAATGTGTTGTCCGTGCCGTCCACCTGCACCATCCCGTAGCAGTACGGAATCGGCCGCTGGACGCCCGTGAACGGGTCGAGGAAGGGGAACGTCACCTGCGTGAAGGCGAGCAGGCGGCCGGTGAGCGGCAGGTCGACGACCTCGTCCATCTCCCCGAAGCACTGCGTGCACGCCACGCGAGGCGGGAGGAGCGTCACCGCGCAGCGCGTGCATCGGCTCCCGACCAGGCGCCCCTCGCGCATGCCGGCGAGGAAGGCGCTGCCGTAGCGGCCGGCGGCGTACCGGTAGGTCATCTCGGGCGTCGCGCGGACGCAGATCGGCTCTTGTGCGCTCATTTCCGCTTCCCCAGCACCTCGACGAACCGGCAGTACGAGCGGAACCCGAGCCGCTCGTAGATCTTCCTCGCGGGCTCGTTCTTCTCGCCCACGTTCAGGACCACGTCGAGGCCTCCCGCGAGCAGCTCCTCAGTGACGGCGCTGCTGCAGAGCGCGGCGTAGCCGGCCCCGCGGTGATCGGGGTGCGTCACGACGTTCCCGACCGCGGCGATCCCGTACTTCGGGGCGACGACGTGCGTTCCTGCCGCCGAAACGAGCTGCCCGTGGACCTCCAGGCCGTAGAAGACCCCCTGGTCCACCTGCTCTGCCGAGAAGAACGGCGGCGTGCGCACCGAGTAGAGGCCCTTCAGCGCGTCGAGGTCCGCCCCGTGCAGTCGACGGGGCTTCCCCTCGACCGGCTTGAAGTCGCGGATCGGGACCGCCATGCGGAGCATCCGCTCGCCGGACTCGAGCGCGTAGTGACGGCGGATCGCGGCGAGGTGGCCCGGCTTCGCCGCGAAGAAGGCGATGGGCGGGGCGAGCGAGGTCGTGAGGATGGCGCCGACGCCCTTCATCTGCCCGAGGCTGATGAGCGCCGGCGGGTCGAACCCCTTGTAGAGGAGGCAGAGGGCCCACCAGTCGCTCTTTCCCTCCGCGAGGTGCCACTCGCATCGTTCGAACAGACCGTTCTCTAGGTCTGCGATGGCGTAGGCGGACCACAGGCGGTCGCGCTGGAGGACGCGGTGGATCTCGGCCTTGTCGGTCAGCGTGCGGATCTTCCACATGCTATGGTCGGTCTCCCAGGATCATGACCTCGTTCCAGTTCGACCCGCCGAACCCCGTCGTGAGCGCCGTGTGCACGTCGTCGACCTGGCGGTCCCCCGCGCGGCCGCGCACCTGGAGGCTCGCCTCGGCGACGCGGATGAGCCCCGTCGCGCCGATCGGATTCGTGCAGAGCACGCCCCCCGAGGGGTTGATCGGCAGCTCGCCACCGAAGGCCGCCGCGCCGCTCTGCCACAGCGAGGCCCCCTCGCCCGGAGGCGCGAGGCGCACGAACTCGGCCCACATAAGCGCCGCCCAGGTGCAGGGCTCGTACATCTCGACGACGTCGATCTCCTTCCGGGGGTCGGCGATGCCCGCCAGACGGTAGGCCTCCTCGGCCGCCAAGGCAAGCGTATTGAGGTACGACTTCGCCCCCTCCATGCAGTCGCCCAAGTAGGCGTGGTTGTGGCGCGAGGCAACCCCGCGGCACCAGGCGGATGGACGGTCGCCGGGCTGACTCGTGAAGACCACCGCGCAGGCGCCGTCCGAGGTGGGGCACATGTCGAGATAGCGGATCGGCGTGGAGAGCATCGGGGAGGCGAGGACCTCCTGGACCGTGACGGCCTTGCGGAGGTGCGCGTGGGGGTTCCTCGCGGCGTTCTGGCGCGCCTGCACGACGACGAGCGCGGCGTCCTCGGGTCGGACGTGGTGGCGGACCTGGTACTGGTTCGCCATGACGGCGAGGCCGCTCACGGCGCCCGCGAGCGTGGGGCGCTCGTAGATCGGGTCGAAGGCCGTGACGATGCCGGTCGTGGTTTCCCCTTCGGAGTCCGAGAGGCGCTCCCAGCCCACGGCCATCACGGTCTGGTAGAGACCGCCGGCCACGAAGTAGTAGGCGGCCTGCGCGAGCGAGGAGCCCGTCGTTCCGCCGGTGGCGACCTTGATGTGGGGCTTCCCGGGGCAACGGGTCCCCTCGGAGGCGTAGAGGTCGGAGAGGTGGATCCCCTCGAAGTGTTCCATGTTGCCGATGACGACGGCGTCGATGGCGTCCGGGGCGACCCCTGCGTCGAGGAGGGCTCGATCGACGGCCTCCTGGACGAGTTCGGGGGCGTTGACGTCGAGCCTTCGCGACTTGTGGTCGGTCTGGCCCGCTCCGATGATTGCGACCCTCTCCCCCATCACCGCCTCCTCAGGATCCAGACGCCGTGGGCCTGGCCGACGAAGCCGGTCTGGCCGTGCGCGAGGCCGACCTTGCCCTCTCCGCGCGCAAGCCGCTCGTAGACCTCCGCGACTCGCACGAGGCCCGTGGCGAAGCCCGGCTGCGCTCCCATCGCGCCGCCGGACTCGTTGTAGAGGACCCCCGGCCCCAGGCCCAGGGCCCTTCGCCAGAGGATGGTCTGCAGGCTCGAGGCGTCATGGACCTCCGCCACGTCGATGCCAGTGTAGGGAGGAAGGCCCGCCAACACGCGCGCCGCAGTGTCGACGTCGTCCACGCGCGGCAAGCCCTGGAAGCCGGGCTCCGCGAGCGACTGCGGATGGAGGCCTGCCGTCGCGCCCGCCTGTCGCACGAGTTCGTGCAGTCGCAGGGAGCCCAGGAGGCCGTCCGCCAGCGGGTGAGGATGCGTCGCGCAGGCGAAGCCATCGAGCCAGACGCTGGCCCCCAGGCGACGGCCAGTCTCCTCGTCGGCCAGGAGCACGGCGCACGCGCCATCGGAATCGGGGGCGATCATGTCGGCATGGAGCGGGTCCGCGACGCGATCCGATTCGAGGATCTGGGCGGCGGTCCGAGCGGACCGACGGTGGGCGTTGGGATTCGCGGCCGCATGGTTCCAGGCGTCCGCCGCGGCTCGAGCGAGCTCGGTGATCGTCATGGAGTTACCATGCCTGGAGTCGAGCGTCCACTCCGAGGCCTGGAGCCCCAGGGCGGCATGGTCATCCAGCCCGAGCGGACGCTCGAAGACGGGATCGAACGCCGCGGCCGAGATCCATCGGGGGTCGCCCTCGGAAGCCTTTCCGTGAGCGACCACAAGGCAGGTCTTGTAGGCCCCGCTGTTCACCCGCGCGGCTGCGTAGGCGAGGGCGAAGACGCCGTCCATCGACACCTTCGAGGCCGATTTCCTTGCGGCGCCGACGGCGTCCTGCACCGCCATGTCGGAGATCGTGCGCCCGTCCCAGAAGTCGCTCGATGCTGTGACGACGGTGTCGATTCGGTCATGCGTCAGGCCGCTCCGCGCGAGGAGTGCCTGCACGACCTCGAAGGCCAGTTCGGCGTAGTTGGCATCGCTGCGGCGCGCCGTGTGTCGGGTCTGTGCGGCGCCCAGGACGGCCACGGGTCTCATCGTGGCTGGATCATGTGCGCCGGGGACCCGTCGCAGGCTCGCATTCGTCGTGGCCATCAGCTCGCGTGCCACCCACGGGTACACGGAGTGGCGGCCTCCGCCAGTGAGGCGAAAGCCTCGGATATCAAGGATGCTGCCCACTCTCCGCTCGGCGAGCACAACCTCGACGCGCTCACCGGCGCTCAGAGAGGCAGGGTCGGCGTCGAGGATGCGGTGGACCATCGACGTCCACGCATCATCGAGAAGAACGATGCCGAAGAGGGCGTCCCGGCGGCGGGTCCAGGCCAGCAGCGTGCCCTTCGGAGCTGCCGGGGTCCACTGGGTCATCGCCTTGCCGCACACGAGGCAATTCGGCCGGGGCGGCACGTGCGGCAGTTGACAGGCCTCGCAGGAGACCGCGAGGATCTTCCCCTCGTCGCGGAGCGCCGCGAGGAAACGGGTGCCGAGCCGCCCCGCGGGCCAGCGGTACGGGATTTTGATCCTCCCCTCGACGGAGACTGGTTCGACGTCCTTCATGCGCGTTTCCTCGTGGAGTAGGCGCCGAGCAGTCCATCAACAGCGTCATCGAGGACCTGGTGGGCGCGCTCGTCCCCCTGTCGGGCGAGCTGGGCCACGCCGACGCAGAGGGCCCAGAGCAGGCGGGCCACGCGGCGCCCGTCGGGGCAGGAGAGCTCGCCGCTCTCCCGTCCGCGGTCGATCCAGCGGGCCACGAGGTCGAGGACCGCGTCCAGGCGCTTGTCGGCCTCGCCGCGGACCTCGTCGGAGAGCTCCCCGGCGACGTCTCCACGATGGATCTGGAGGAAGAGCTGGAAGATCTCGCGCTCCCCCTCCAGGCAGAGGTGGCGGAAGCACTGGGCGAAGGCGCGGAGGGCCGAGCGGGCGTCGCGGCACCGCGCGAGACCCTCCTCGAGGGAGCGGGTGAACGGGTCGAAGCCGTGGTCGAGCACGATCGAGGCGAAGAGGTCGGCCTTGGAGCGGAAATAGAGGTAGACGGTGCCCTTCGCGACCTCGGCTGCCCGGGCGACGTCGTCGAGGGAGGCGTCGTCGTACCCCTTGCGGGCGAAGCAGCGGATCGCCGCGCGCAGGATGCTGCGGCGCTTGGCGTCCTTCTCCCGGGCCCTTCGCTCGATCGTCCCCATGTACTGACTCTTGGTCACCGACTGACTTGGAGTCAGTGTAGTCACCTCCCGCGAGGTGGTCAAGGAATCGATCGGGCCGATCGCTTGTCCTCCCGCGGCACGGCGGGTACGATTCTTCAACCATGTCCACAGAACCAAAGACGGAAACGTACGACCTGCGCGCCTGGCTGAAGAAGGTCGGCATCAAGGGGGCCGACATGGTCACACGCGCGACAGGCGAGCAGCTCCGTCGCGCCATCGAGCCGGAGCTGGAGCGGGGCTCGGGGCTGGCCGTGCTCGACTTCTCGAAGGTCGGCGTCATCGACTACTCCTGCGCCGACGAGGTGGTCGCCAAGATGTTCGTCAGGCTCCTCGCAGGCGAGTACGGAGAGCGCTTCCTCCTGCTCGACGGGCTCTCGGCAGGGCATCGGGAGAATGTCGAGGTGGCGCTGGAGCGAAAGACGCTTGCGGCGCTGGGGAGGCCGACGGGCGATCGGGAGTACGTCCTGCTCGGGACGCTCAACGACTACCTGAAAGAGACGCTCGCGCTGGTCCACGAGCGGGGGCGGCTGACGGCGCGGGAGCTCTCGGAGGCGCGCAGGCTGGCGCTCAACACGGCGAGCACGCGGCTCATCAATCTGCACGACGCGAAGCTGGTCACACGCGATGCGGAGCCCGGGGCGGCCTCACGGCGGCAGTTCGCCTATCGCTGGCTCCCCTCCCTCCTCTCCTAGATTCCGGTTT